>JAPKDJ010000022.1 GCA_026421245.1 Akkermansiaceae bacterium
AACCGGGCTTCGACGACTCCACCTGGTCTTCCGGCACCACTGGCATCGGATACGATAACCCCAGCAATGGCTCTTACCTCCCACACATTGGTCCCGGCGATGACCTGCGATCCGCCATGCGTTTGCAGAATTCCAGCGTCTACATACGTATTCCTTTCGAGGTCACCGAGCCGGCTGGGATCGCTGACTTCGTGCTGAGTGCGCAGTGGGAGGACGGATTTATTGCCTATCTCAACGGTATTGAAATCCATCGCGAGCGAGCGCCGTCGACGCCCGTTTGGAATTCACGCTGCAGCCCCAGCGGTGGCCGCTCGCCGGAGACGCTTGTTGTCCAGTTCGCCGACTACCCGCTCGCCTCGGGAAACCTCGTTTCCGGCACCAACGTGCTCGCCATCCAGGGGCTCAACGACTCTGCCGGCAGCTCCGACTTCCTCTTCTCCCCGAGATTCACCGCCACCCAGCAAGACGTTACCAATTTGATCCCGGGCTTCTTCCCCGACCTGACACCCGGATCAGAGAACGCCATCCGCTACGATGGCATCACAGCCGACACGAAGTTCAGCAGTGATCGCGGGTTCTACGAGACCGCCTTCGACCTGATAATCAGCACCGAGACAGCAGAGGCGACCATCCACTACACCACCGATGGCTCACCCCCGACTGAGACCACCGGAACCGTCTACGCTGGACCGTTCAATATCAGCGAGACCATGGTAGTGCGTGCCATCGCATTCCACCAAGGCTACCGGCCCACGAATATCGACACCCACACCTACATCTTCCCCTCCGACGTCGTCACCCAACCAGCGATGCGCACCCAGATCACCCAGCACCCGACCTACGGCCCGCAGATGGAAGACGCTCTCGGTTCCATCCCCTCCATCGCCCTCACCTTCCAGGGCAATGACGTTCCAGCGAACCGCAGTGAAATCCCGGTGTCTGTTGAAATGCTCAACTTCGAATCCGGCTCCAAACAGATTAATGCCGGCGTCGTCCGCTACGGATCCTACGTCACCAACTTTGAAAAGAAGAGCATCCGCCTCCACTTCCGCTCCGAGTATGGCGCCAAGCGGCTGAACTACCCATTGTTCGACGGTCATGACTACAAAAAGATTCTGCCGGTAAGCGATTTCGACGCCCTCGACATCCGCGCTGGCAACCACGACATGGTCGCGCGTGGCGCCTACATGTCGAACCGCTTCACCGACGACAGCTTGATCGACATGGGGCAAGTCGCTCCCCACGGCCGCTTCGTCCACCTCTACTTTAATGGTCAATACCGCGGGCAGTACCATCTCCGCGAGCGCTGGGACGCTTCGATGCTGGCGAGCTACCTCCCTGGCACCGAGGAAGAATTCGACACCATCAACGCCAACAATACCGGCTCCGAGTTTCTCACCGGTCAACTGCAGGATGGTGATCTTACCGAGTGGAACGAGCTCCGAGGATTACTCAACGGCGCTAGCCCTTACAGCGCGACCAAAGATATCATGGATGTTGACGACCTCATTGACTTCATGCTGCTGTGGACGTCCGGGAACGCTGAGAGTGAATTCCGCGCAGGCGGCTCGGTGTCCAATGGCGTCGGTTTCAAATTCATGATCAAAGACGCGGACGGCCACCTGCGCCGGCCGAGCCGCGGGGTCACTCATAACGGGCCACTCAACGCGATGACGCGTTACCGGAGTGAGGGCGATCCGGATTTTAAAATCCTGCTCGCCGACCAGATCCACAAGCACTTTTTCAACGATGGTGCGATGACTGGCCCGAAGCTGGTCGAGCGATTGCAGAGCCGGGTGGATGAAGTTCGCCTCAGTTACATCGCAGAGGTCGCCCGCTGGGGCGTTCACAACGGTAACCAGACGAACCGGCCCCCTACTCAATGGGAAGGCTACCAGAACACGTTGCTCAATAACACACTCGCGAACCTCACTCCGTCCCAGATGGCGAAGTTCCGCAGCGCCGGGATGTATCCCGACATCATTGCACCCGTGTTTTCACAGCACGGCGGAGCCATCCCCGTCGGCGGTGGCGTCACCATGTCCACCGGTGCCACTGCCATCTACTACACGCTCGACGGCAGCGACCCGCGCCAACCTGGTGGTGCGATCTCCCCAGGGGCAACCCTCGCCCCATTTGAAGGCGATATCCCGGAGCCGCGTGATTTTGTCGGCACCGGCGCCAACTGGAGTTACCTCGACGACGGATCGAACCAAGGCACGGCGTGGCGCGTGGTCGCGTTCGACGACAGCGACTGGCCTTCCGGGTCTTCAGAGCTGGGCTACTCTGAGGGAGACGAGGCAACATTGATTGGCTTTATCGATGTCCACCCGGAAACCGCCGGCACCCAGCGCAATGCCACCACCTACTTTCGCCACAAGGTCGACATCTCTGAGTCCGCGTCATACTCCTACTTCAGCCTCAAGATGAAGTACGACGATGCCGCTGCTGTCTACATCAACGGCGCCGAGGTAATCCGCACTGCAAATCTTTCGGTTGGTGCCGCATTTGATACCTACGCCACCTCCGGGACTCCCAACGAGCGCACCTATTTCGAGTTCATCATCTCGCCATCCTTGTTCATCGACGGCGAGAACACCATCGCGGTGGAGATCCACAACTCCTCCGCAGGTAGCTCGGACATCAGCTTTGATCTCCGCCTGCGTGGCGAGATCGATACTAGCAATGGTAACAACCTCACCCAGCCGGTGATCTTGACCGAACCCGCGCAGCTCGATGCCCGCGCCTACAACTCCGCCACCAGCGAGTGGAGCGCGTTGACCTCGGCCTTCTTTAGCATTGGCTCCGTCCCGGCTTCGATCGAAAACCTCGTCATCTCCGAAATCCACTACCATCCCGCTGAGCCGCTGGAGGCAGGGGAGATCGCAGTGTCTACCGACCGCGATGACTACGAGTTCATCGAATTGCTCAATATCGGAGCACAGCCGGTCGAACTCAGTGGGGTCAATTTCTCTAAAGGGATCAATTTCGCGTTCCCGACGAACACCATACTCAATGCGGGTGCCCGTGCGGTGCTCGTCCGTGATACGTCAGCCTTCGTCGCCCGCTATGGAGGAGGTATCGAGATTGCCGGCGAATACTCCGGCCGTCTAAGCAACGATGGCGAGCTCCTCACGTTGACTCTGACCGGCACCGGGGATCTCCGTAAGGTTACCTTCAATGATAATCTTCCGTGGCCCACGCTGCCCGATGGAGCAGGCTTCTCACTTGTGCTGATCGAACCGGCCACCAATCCGGATCACGCGCTCCCCTCCAGCTGGGGCACTCACGTCGTCATCGGCGGAGCGCCAGGCCAAGCCGATGCCATACAGGTCGTCGGCTACTCGGCGTGGAAGACGGACAACAACATCACCGACGATAATGACGACAGCGACGGCGATGGCCTGAGCTCCTTCGTCGAATACGCCCTCGGCACCTCGCCGACCGAGTCCAGCACCTCTAGTTTGCCGAGGCCCGGCATGACAACTGAGGGAGGTGATCAGTTTCTCACTATCACCTTCGAGAAGAACCCGCTGGCGAACGACATCACTTTTCAACTCGAGTCATCGACCGACCTCGAGACTTGGCAGAATGAAGATGCCATCGAGGTGTCAGCCAACACCTTCCGCACCGCAACACCATTGCACACGGGCGGGGAGCAATTCCTAAGGTTGAAAATCTCGCTCCGCTGAGCTTAATCGCATGAGCTCAGGATCTCTAGGGAGGAAAGAGGTGAACACAACTACCGACTACTCTCCAAACGGTCGAGATACCGAAGTGAGACGGCCGGTCGTGATGCGGCTCTGCTATTTGGCTGCGCGTTTTTTACGTGCTCTGCGCTAGGCAGTTTGCGACTGGCTATCGCTGCAGCGCCCCCTCCGGCAGCTGTGGTCTGGGGGCGGTGACGGTGTTGATTTCGAAGCATCGAGGAGATGCTCAGGACGGGTTGCATCAACTCCAGCGCAAACTCACCTCTTGTAGCCAGTTGCGCGCGATCAGTTCGTGACCTTGCGGGAGTGGATGTACTCCGTCCCAGATCCATTGTTCCGCGCTGACGGATTTAGCGGCGTCGTCGAAGATTTTCTGGGTTCTGATGTGGACGGCATCGTAATCCTTGGCGGCAGGCCGGTGATTGCGAAATGTGCGCGCCTCAGCCAGAGGCGATCAGTCGCCGGAGGCGCAGGTGACAATTTTTCCGCTTCGAGTTTCGTCAATAGCCATGCGTCGACGGGATCAAGCGCTGAGTCGGGATTGAAATCCGGTGGCAGGCTGCGCTGCGGCTGCTCCCAGATCCATGGTAGTCGTTTTTTGAACCCTTCGAATTGAAATTTTTCAGCGAGGCTATTCGGGGCTGATCCGATGAAGGCGGTTACGAAAATCAGGAGGGTGGTAGCAATTCGCATGGATCTAGGAATTCATTCTACCCAATTCTAAAAAGAATGACATCTCAATTGTGCCTGTCGCTGTCGGCTGAATTTACGTCACTAAGACATCCTGCTGCAGGAGTTGAACACCGAGAGATTTTAGCAGTGCACCGTCCCAGGCGGTTATCGGAGTGGCTGGATTCGGGCGCTCGAACCTGCGTGGCTATTCGCTGAATAGGGAGAGGTTTGCCACGATGCCCTCCATCGGTTCGATTACGTCCATACAATCATCGACTAAAGGGGTGATGCACAGCTGGTTACAGATCGGATTTTTAAACACGAGAGTCCTAATCTGGGAGTTGCCCTTCTAAAAAAGCTTCTGCAAACTTACGCGCCGATCTCATCAGCGCGATTGTCCCGGCGCTAGTTGCCGTGGCCGTCGATGATATTATCCCCCCCCGATGGGTTTCAAACGGCATGCAGTGGGCGAAAGCGGGCCGTCGTCGAGTCAAAGGCTACTGGGAATTCTCGGAATTGATGAAAGCCCTAGAACTGGGCGGGCTACTCGCCCTGGGTCTTCTTTTTCGCTTTCTTCGCAGGACGCACTAGTGCGAGCTCTCCGCCTTCACCCGTCGCCTTCATTTCTAAGCCAAGGGTCATGGAGTTCTTGTCGACAACCTTGTGGGAGATTTTCATCTCCACTTCCTGACCATCGGCACCGGTTTGAGTAAGATCGAGAATCGCGACGCCATCCTGGGCAGACCAAGTTCCACGGCCGAGCTCCCCCTTTGAGTTGACGCCCATGTGGAGGACCTCTTCCGATGCTTGATCAAAGACAATGAGAGCAGAGGAAGTGCTGTCTTCGGTCTTGAGGTTCACTTCGACCGAGTGTCCCTTGATCTTCCACTTGTAGGTGATCCTGAGCATTTCACCATTGGTGTCGGCATCGACCCAGGTGCCTAGCATTTTGTCAATTCCCTCCGTCTTCATCACGTCAGCTAGTGTGTCCGCTTGGAGGTTGGAAGTTGTGAAGCTGATCGAGAGGGCAGCAAAGGAAAGGATTTTGGTGAGTGTCTTCATGAAGAAAAAGTTTAGTCCTTCCTCCCGTCATGCCAAGGATTATTTTGGCCGCGGTTATTTGGGATCTCATCGAGGGGAGTCGGGAGTTTTCGAGGACGAGGAGGGCAATGCCGATGTTCAGCAACGAAAGGTGGCAAGTTGGGGGCGAGGAAATTGAAAGACTGAGAGTGGGGAGAGGTGCATGAGCCAATTGATGAGGGACGTCCGAGGTTTTCAAACTCTGGAAATGGAAAGCTTGAGAATAATCTAAGATTGAGAATCTTTGCTTTTTTCGTAACCAAGGGGAAAGGAGCGGTATTTCTTCGGTGTAAATGGACACCGTGAAATCTGATTCAGCGAAACTTTGTTTTCAACATTCCCAGAACGTATCTCTATGAAACTCCCGGTCATTAAAACCATCCTCTTGACAGCCCTTACGTGGCAGAGCCCTTTGGCGAATTCCCAAATTTTGATCTCCGAGGTCGGAGTTGCCCCTCAAAAAGAAAAGTCCAAGGCCAATCGAAAGCCAGCCAAAAAGAAAGAGGCCAAGCTCTCCCCTGGGGTGCTTGTTCCCATGAATCCTGAGAGCGTGAAGTTCAAAGTGAAGGCGGCTCCGTCGAAGCTATCTCTCAAGAAGGGAGATACGATCGTTTTGATTGGTTCGGGAATGGCTTCGAGGATGAATCATTTCGGGTATTTCGAGACCGAGATCCAGCTGCGTTTTCCGATCAGTGAACTCAAGATTCGTAATATGGGTGACGAAGGTAATACGCCCGGGTTTCGTCCCCATCCAGGCAGGAACCAGGAGGGACAATATGCCTTTCCAGGAGCCAAAGAATTACTGCCAAAAGAACTCCAGGCTGGTTCGCGGCCGCAAGGGCACTTTGAGATGCCCGATCAATGGCTGACTCGTCTCGGAGCTGATACCATTATTGCCTTCTTTGGATATAATTCTTCCTTTGAGGGTCCCAAGGGCGTGGACCGCTACAAAGCGGAGCTTACAGCTTTTGTCCAGCACACGCTCTCTCAGAAATACAACGGCAAAAAGATTCCTCAACTGGCCCTTGTCTCGCCGACTGCGATACAGGATTTGTCAGGGAAGTTCAGCGTGCCGGATGGCAAGGAGGGGAATCAAAACTTGAAACTTTATGCCGCAACAATGAAGGAGGTCGCAAATGCCAATGGGGCCCTTTTTGTGGATGCCTTTGCGACATCTGCCCAGTGGTTTGAGGGTTCCGATGAGAGGCTGACTGTCGACGGTGCTCTCTTTAATGATGATGGATACCGAAAGCTCGCGCCTTGGCTTGCCGATACTCTGTTCAGTGGAGTGACTCCAAATCAGAGCAAGCGGGACGAAGTGAACGCGGCGGTGAAGGAGAAGAACTTCATGTGGCTAAATGATTTTAAGGTTCCCAATGGCGTGCACGTATACGGTCGCCGATACAATCCCTACGGCCCCGCAAACTATCCGTTTGAGTTGAAGAAGACCCGGGAGTTCATCCAGATCCGTGACCAGGCAATCTGGGCGACTTTGAAAGGAGATAAGTTTGTTGTGACCAGGGAGGACGCCAAGACCTCGAAACTTCCCCCCGTTGAATCCAACTATAGGCCGAGTAATAAAAACGGAACCGCCGAGTATCGACCGGGGCAGGAATCCAAAACCCAGATCGATGTTTCCGAGGGTTACAAAATTGACTTGTTTGCATCCGAGGAGAAATTTCCTGATTTGAAAAATCCGGTGCAGATTGCCTTTGATAACAAAGGGCGCCTCTGGGTGGCAACGATGGAGAGTTATCCCCATTACAGGATTGGAGATCCGCGTCCCAAGGACAAGCTGCTCATTCTTGAAGATACAGATGGCGACGGGGTCGCAGATAAACAGACCGTCTTTGCCGACGACCTGCACATTCCGATTGGATTCGAGATCTCCCACGATGGCGTCTATGTTTCGCAAAGCGGGTCTCTCGTTCGGCTTCAAGATACAAATGGTGATGATCATTATGACAAGAAGGATCTACTTTTGAGCGGTTTCGATGACCATGACACTCACCACGCGATCTCAGCATTCTGTGCCGATCCAAGTGGTGCGTTTGTAATGTGTGAGGGAGTTTTTCTGCACTCAAACACTGAGAGTGTCTATGGGCCCGAGCGGGGGAGCAACGGTGGCTTCTTTCGCTATAGTCCGCAGAAAAAGCAAATCCGGAGGTACTCACAGTTCTCGATTCCGAATCCATGGGGAGTGGCCTTCGATGATTACGGTCAGGATTTCTTCCTCCATACCTCTGGAACTAGTTTTTCCTGGATGCTTCCCGGCACGGTGAAAGCTCGCTACGGCGCGAATTTGAGAGCTCCGAATATTATCACGAGCAATAAAGTGCGGCCAACCTCGGGTGTTGAGTTTATTTCAAGCCGGCACTTCCCTGATGAAGTGCAAGGTGATGTCCTGATCAACAACAACATCGGTTACCTCGGTGCTAAACAGCATCGTGTCGTTGAAGACGGCACGGGCTTCACCACCGAGTATGTGCAGGATCTTTTTGTTTCAAAGGATTTGAACTTCCGTCCTGTCGATCTCGAATTTGCCCCTGATGGATCACTCTACGTTGCTGATTGGCAAAATATGTTGATTGGCCATATGCAGCACAATGCCCGTGACCCGTTTCGTGATCATGCGCACGGCCGGATCTATCGGGTCACCTATCCGAGCCGTCCTCTTGTGAAACCTGCTAAGGTTGACGGAGCCAGCATTGCTGGGCTTCTTGGCAATCTCGCTCTCCCGGAATATCGCACACGCTATCGGACTCGTCGTGAATTGCGCGAACGGGATCCTGTGGAGGTTACGAATGCCGCTATCAAATGGGCCTCCACACAGAGTGACGAGCGCCTTAAGCTTGAAGCGCTGTGGGTGACGTGGGGAGCTGATAGGGTTGACGCAAATTTGCTCGCCGAGCTTCTGGCTTCGCAAGATCACAAGATTCGGAGCGCAGCAGTTCGAGTTGCCCGATACAATGAACACAAGTTGAAGAATCTGGTTCAGATTCTTTCTAGTGCAGCTAACGACGACCATGGAAGAGTTCGTTTGGAAGCGATCACTGCGGTAACTTACCTTCCAGTTGATCAAGGGGTTGCAGTTCTTTCCATCGCAAAGGCGAAAGAGGTCGACTCATACATGAAACAGAGTTTGGAATTCGCTGATGCCATTTTCGCAGGCGAAGCGGTGAAAGAGGAAAAGGAGAAAGTGGTTGTGGCGCCGAAGCACCTGTCGAAGGGGGATGCGAAGTTGTTTGTGAAAGGTGGGGCGATTTATGCCCGGGATGGTTACTGCATGACCTGTCACCAGGCCAATGGTGAAGGTCTTCCTGATGCCGGATTCCCGCCGCTTTCCGGAACCAAGTGGGCGCTTGAAGATCATGATCGTCTCATCAAGTTAAGTCTTAAGGGGCTTATGGGGCCTATCGAAGTAAAGGGTAAAAAGTACCCAGGACAGGTTCCCATGACTGCCTTTGGCGGCTTGCTTAACGACGAAGAAATGGCATCTGTCTTGACCTATGTTCGTAATTCGTTCGGAAACAAAGCGTCGGCGATCGAAGCAGACCAAGTGAAGAAAGTTCGAGCCGAAATGAAAGACAAGGTAGATATGTTGAGCCCCGATGAGCTGTTAAAGCAACATCCTCACTCCAAGAAATAGCGATCATTTCGTGTTCACTAGATCCCCCATTCGCGATTCCGATCATGAAGGACCCCGCATTGGGGGGCTTCTTTGTTGTCTTCCGGCAAAGTAGACTGGGGTGGTTTCGTGGAATTGCTCTGCACAGAATGTGGGGGCGGAAGCTTGTGCTCAGCCCGCAGATCAGCGATACTGAGTGTTCATGAAGCGCCCGATTCTTTTTTTCTCAATGACGATTGCAGTTGCAATGATCGCTATCGGAGCTCCCGAAAAGAAACCATTCCCGGCACACTGGGGCGATCCTCCAAAGATTCAGACCCGTGATTTACGCAATCTTCCCGGTGGTTATGGCAAGGGCAGTGGCACCTTGGCGAAGTGGATTCAGAAAAACCTCGATGAGGATGGCAAAGGCTTGAAACCGCTGTTCGATGGGAAATCGCTGGATGCGTTTGAGATCAAGAGTGGCACGGCCACGTATGAACTGAAGGATGGGGTCATTACCGGGACCACGGTGGCTGGTAGTCCGAATACCTTCTTATGCACCAAAAAGAAGTACGGCGACTTCGAGTTGCAGTTTGAAGTGAAGTGCCACGACAAGCTCAATTCCGGTGTACAGATCCGCTCCAAGCTGAAGGGAGACCAGCACGGCGGTCGCGTCAACGGCCCACAAGTCGAGATCGAGGCGAGCGGTGCCAATGGCTCCGAATCCGGTTACATCTATGGTGAAGCTGCTGGGGGCTGGCTAACGCCTGGAGCTGATCGTAAACTCCATAAACACTTCAAGGACGGCGAGTGGAACCACTACAAGGTGGTGGCCGAAGGGCCGCGCATCCAGGTGTCGGTAAACGGAGTGCAGGTGAGCGATCTTACCCACGAAGGGATCTACAAGACGCATCCCAAAGGGCTGATCGGATTGCAGGTCCATGGAGTCGGCAACAATGGTCCGTTCACGGTGGCGTGGAAAAACCTCAAGATTCGCGAGATCAAGAAGTAGGAAGGATGAGGCAGCGGCGGCCCAGATGAGGGTTTCGATTTCCTATCCATCGTTCAGGGGAAGACACCCTTCCTTTACTTCATCGTCCGCGATACGAGGATGACCTCGACACCGATCTTTTTGAGACGTTCCTACGTGTATTGCGAGGGTTTTCGCGCAGTTCAGACCGGCGAATCCTCCGTCGATGATGACGATACGATGGGGAGTTTTTATGGAGGCAACGCAGGTGATCCTAGATATTTTCCCCTGTCTAATTGAGAGTGTCGCGGTCTTTGACTTGCGACTCTCTGAAACCCCTGCCAGTGTGACGTCATGAATTTGACTAATCACCTGATCCGCTTCTGGATCCTGATGGCCGTTCTCGGATCATCGGCGTCCGGAGCCGATGATCCTCCGATATTTCATCCGTTTTCGGTAACGATCGGGGAGCAGGAGGCCATTCCGATAAATGCCCCCAATGCTGATTCTCTGCCCCTGACGTCAACTCAGAAGAAAGAGCCGCTGAAGCCGGGGGCCTGCCTCATGAACGTGGTGGTGAACGGCAAAACATTGCGAGTTGTGTTCATAATTACGGATCCAAAAGGGGAAATGAAATTTCCCAAGGTGAAGGAGATCCTCAAATTTCTGAAAGTCGCCACCTAAGAACTCTTGAGTCAGAAGGAACAAAAGGTGCAGTGGATTCTCCGCGAAGCACCCGAGGGCTGGGAGAATCTGGTTCCGGAAGGAATGCCACAGATTCTTGGTCGGCTGCTTGCACAACGTGGAATTTCGGAAGAGGAAGTGGAGCGCTTTCTTCATCCAAAATTGGCTGAACTCAGTGACCCTTTTGAAATCCCCGAAATCGATCTTGCCGTTGATCGGGTCTTCGAGGCTGTCGATGGCAATCAACGGGTGTGTATTTACGGAGACTATGATGTTGACGGGGTGAGTTCGATTGCAGTGATGCGGAGTACCCTGGAAGCCTATGGATTGAAACCTTGTTCCTTCATTCCTCGTCGGAGTAGCGAAGGATACGGCTTGAGTGCAGGTGGATTGGAGAGGTGTTTCCAAGAATGTGGGAAACCCGATCTCTTGATCACGGTGGATTGTGGAACCGTTTCAAACGAGGCCATTGCCACTTTGAAAACACAAGGAGTTGAAACGGTGGTGGTGGATCACCATGAGATTGGTCCGGGTGGTCGACCGGATTGCGTGGCTCTAGTGAATCCAAAGGCCTCTGGCGACCGTCGTGAATACCTCTGCGCGGCCGGAGTGGTTTTCAAGCTGGCACACGCTCTTTTGAAAACACGGCCAATCGAGGGATTTGATCTCAAGTCGATTCTCGACCTTGTCGCCGTGGCAACCATTTCTGATATTGTTCCCTTGGTGGACGAAAATCGTCTGCTAGTGCGTCATGGATTGCGAATTTTGGAAACATCAATCCGTCCGGGTTTTCTGGCTCTTTTAAAATTGACGGGAACCGAAGGGAAACTGAGCAGCTCGGATATTGGATTCCGGATCGGGCCGAGATTGAATGCTGCGGGACGTATGAACCAACCGGAGAAGGCTCTTGAAACCTTGATGACGGAATGCAACCAAGAGGCTTTGATTTTGGCGGATGAACTAGAGAAATTTAATCGTAGTCGCCAAGAGCTGGAACAGGGGATCTTTGCCGAGGCGATGGCCATGTTGCAGGAGGGCAAGGATGACCCGATCATTGTAGTGGGTTCGCGATCCTGGCATGCAGGTGTGGTTGGGATTGTGGCTTCCCGCCTGATGCGGATGTATCACAAGCCGGTCTTCGTGATTTCGATTGATAAAAATGGGATTGGGAAAGGGAGTGGCCGAAGCATTGCTGGAATCTCACTGGTGGAAGCGATCGGGGCCTGTCGGGATCACTTGATTGCTGGTGGAGGTCATCACATGGCGGCGGGCTTGAGTATCCATGAGAACTCGATCGATGCTTTCCGGGAAGGGTTTGTGACCTTCTTCAATGAGACATGTGGAGGGAAGGATCTGTCCCCGAAGATTCATGTCGATGTCGAGGTTGAATTGGGTGAACTTTCGCTCGATTTTCTGGCGAGTTACGAGCTCTTACAGCCCTTTGGGAGTGCCAACCCACAGCCCGTTTTTAAGGCTCGAAATGTGTGGCTTACGGAGCCCCCCAGAAGGTTGAAAAACAATCACCTGCGTTTGTTTTTGCGCCAAGGCTATGACGAGAGGGATGCCATCTTTTTTGGGGGCGGAGCCAATGAATTACCGGATCCTCCATGGGACATGGCTTTTACGGTGGACCGGAACGTTTTCCGGGGGCGGGTGAGTGTGCAAATTAGCATTCAACACGTGCGGGCGTCCGCCTCGAGAGACGATGAAGGCCAGTGATTTGGTTGGAGATCTTCCCGGGATGCGAGGGAGGGAACAGGAGGCCTTTCAGATCGCCGGATTGAAGACGATTGTCGAGTTACTTGATTGGTTGCCAAAGCGCTACGAAGACCGCAGGAGGTTCGATGCCTTTCCGGCCCAGGCCGGAGGGGGAGCAGTGTGTTTGCGTGGTTCGGTGATCGACACGCAGCGGAAGGGATTTGGAGGAAAGGGATTCTATGAGGCGGTGGTCGAGGATCATGCAGGCGGGGGATTATCACGCCTCACCTGCCGATGGTTTAACATGCCTTTCATGCAAAAGATTCTCGCGACCGGGCACGAGGTCGTGCTTTACGGGAAACCAAAGGAGAGCAGTGGGAGGGTGGTGATTGATCATCCTGAGTTCGAGGTGGTTTCAGAGGAAAGTCGTGGAATTCATCTGGAACGGATTGTTCCGATCTACAAAAATATCAATGGGATTCCACAGCGGAGGCTTCGAGAACTCATTTTCGAAGCCTTGGAGGTGGCGGACGGAGATTCGTTCCTGCCTGTTCATGATGTTGATCCAACCTACCCGAGAATTGAGGCTTATCGTGAGGCTCATTTTCCGGGTGAGTTGACTCACTCTGATGCGGCGAGGCGGTATTTCGCGAAAGAGGAATTCTTTCTTCAGCAACTTAGGGTGGTGTGGAGACGGGCTCGGCATGCCGATCTGAGCGGTCGGGTTTTGGGAAAGAGAACACGTTTGCTGAAGGAGTTTTATGAGTCGCTACCTTTCGATTTGACCGGGGCGCAAAAACGGAGCGTGAAGGAAATCATTGCAGATATGAGGGTACATCGCCCGATGAACCGGCTTCTGCAAGGGGATGTCGGAAGCGGGAAGACATTCGTGGCGATGTGCGCGATGCTGCTAGCGGTCGACTCCGGGTGTCAGGCGGCTTTGATGGCTCCCACCCAGATTCTCGCGGAGCAACATTATCTGACCTTTTCAAAATGGCTCGCGCCATTGGATATCAAGGTGGGTTTGGCAACGGCTGATCGGAGGGAAGAGATCAACGAAGCCCGGATCATCATCGGGACTCATGCTTTGCTCTACGACAAAGTCGAGTTTGATGACCTCGGTCTGGTGGTGATCGACGAACAACATAAATTCGGGGTGGCCCAGCGGGGGAAGTTGATTCAACGGGGAGTCATGCCGGACGTGTTGGTGATGACGGCGACGCCGATTCCAAGGACGCTGACTTTAACGACCTATGGAGATCTCGATGTCTCGGTTCTCGACGAACTTCCAGCGGGACGGGGGAAGATCATTTCGGGTGTGCGCGTGAAGCCAAAGATTTCGGACGTGACCAGGTTCTTGATGGTCCAACTCGAAGAGGGACGTCAGGTTTATTTGGTTTATCCCTTGGTGGAAGAAAGTGGATCGATCAAGGCCTTGTCCGTGATCGAGGAACATCCCAAGTGGCAGAAGCGGCTCAAGCACTTCGATGTTGGCTTGTTGCACGGCAAGTTGCCTGCAGACGAAAAGGACTCGGTGATGACACGCTTTCGGGATGGGAAGTCCGAGGTTCTCGTCTCGACCACCGTGATCGAAGTGGGAGTCGATGTTCCCAATGCCAATGTCATGGTCATCTTCAATGCAGAACGATTTGGTCTGGCCCAGCTTCACCAGCTGCGCGGCCGGATCGGAAGGGGGGAGCACAAGAGCTACTGTATTCTTGTGACTGATGGAAAAACTCCGGAGGCTCTGGAAAAACTCAACATTCTAGCTGAGACTATCGATGGCTTTAAGATCGCGGAGGAGGATCTCAGGATTCGCGGTCCGGGTGAGGTGTTGGGGACGAGGCAGAGTGGCTTGGCCGGATTGCGTTTTGTGGAGTATTTGGCTGACACCAACCTGATCCGCGAAGCCCGGGAAGTGGCGCAAAATGTGTTGCGTGATGACCCTGAACTGGAGTCGAATTCGCACCTTAAGAAATGGCTATTGGATCAGGCGGACGTTGCAACGCAGTAGGACTTGGACTAGCAATTTCTCCGCGAGTTTTAAAATGGTTCCATAAAACGGAGCCGCTTCAGTGCTTCGGTTGCGTGCATTAGTTCCGTCTCCTTCCCGCAGTTTCACACCTTAAGATCTTTCATTCCAGTCGCTTCCCCCGGAGCCCGGTGATACGCCAGTCGTCTTTTTCTTTCAGGTCGAGGATGAGTTCCCAATTCTGTTTCACTTGGTTGTTTTTACCTACGGCAACGTGAATTTCAGTGGTGAGGTAAACTTGGGCTTTTGATTCGATAATTTGAATCGTACGCTCGGAAACAGTGATCTCGCAAAGGGTGGTAAGGGCCTGGAATTGATCGATTTTATCGAGGGTCTGTTCCAGGGTCATGTCATTTGTCGGGAGGGGCGAGACTCCGTGGAATTCGATCGTATCAGCGAGAATTTTACTCAGGGCATTGTGGACGTCATCCTTGTTGCGGATCGAGATTTTACGGTGCTCGACGTGTTCGAGAAACTGGTCGACGGCTTTTCCGATTTGGTGCTCGGGTTGTTGGCTGTGCCAGAGGTATCCACCAACCGAGACCAAGAGGATGAGTGCGACGATGATGATTTTTTTTTTCATCGATTAGGCGCAAGTTGGAAGGTGAACCCCTTGAGATACTCTGTTTCCGGAAGTGTAGCAATGATGGGGTGGTCAAGGCGCTGCGTATGATTATCGATGAGGCGAAGGGTGCGCTTTCCGTCGACCGCGGCGCTTTTCACGCTGTCAAGGAAGAGCTCCCGGGTGGCGTGATGGGAGCAACAAAAAGTGGCGAGGATTCCGCTGGGATTCAGCATTCGAAGGGCGCGGAGGTGAATTTCCTTATAGCCCCGCATGGCGTCTTTGACGGTTTTCTTATTCCGGGTAAAGGAGGGCGGATCGAGAATGATGAGGTCGTAGGTTTCCTCATGCTTGCGGAGGAAGTCGAAGGCATTGGAGGTGATGGTTTTGACCGGGACTCCGGTGAGTGCGGCATTTTTTTCGGTGGCCGCAGTGGCTTCTTCCGAAATGTCGACGGCGGTGACGGATTCAGCACCAGCGAGGGCACAGGCGAGGCTGAATCCACCTTGGTTGCAGAAGACATCGAGAACTTTCTTGCCGGCCGCCAACTTGGAGACACGTTCGTAGCAATCCATGATGTCGAGGTAGAGACCGGTCTTTTGACCATTGGCGGGATCAATTTCGAAGATCGAATCCTTGTGGTTTACGGTAAAGGGCTCGGGTTGTTCACCGTAAATCATCGAGATCTCTTCATCGAGACCTTCGGGGAGGCGCATGGAGGAATCATTTCGGAGAGTGATGGACTTTGGATCGAGCAGTTTGACGAGGGAATCGACGATGAGATCTTTTCGCTGATCCATAGCCAGCGTGGTAGTTTGAAGGACCACGTGCTCTTCGTATTGATCGACGATGATGCCTGGGAGGCCATCTGATTCACTCCAGACGAGCCGACGGAGGTTTTTTTCGATGGGGAGGGAATTGCGGTAGTCGATGGCCTGGCCGAGGCGGCGGGTGAAGAATTCCTCGTCGAGCTTCTGTTTTCGCCGGGAAATTCGACGGGCCACGATCTGGGACTGGGGATTGTAGATGGCGACACCGAGAGGGCGGTCTTTAAAGTCTTTGAGAGTGACGAGATCACCGGGTTCGGGCTGGCCAAAGGTCTTTTGAATTTCTGAGGCATAGACCCACTCGTGTCCGTGGAAGATGCGGGAGCGTGGTTTGATGATAAGACCTGGCATGGGGGGAGAAAAGGGCACGGAAGGAGGGAGATCAAGACATGGCGTGCCTTTTCGCTTGAACATCTGGCGGAAGCCGCCTAACTCCGTCTCGGAACTTAATCCTATGGGTCAAAATCTTAAAACACGTCAGAAGCGTCGCCGCAGGAAGCTTTACATAAAGCGCAAGAGCGAACGCATCAAAGCAGAAGCTTCTTCAAAGGCTGCAAAGCCGGCCAAGGCTGAGAAACCAGCGAAAAAAGCTGCCAAGAAAGTAGCGAAAAAAGCTGCCAAGAAAGTAGCGAAAAAGGCTGCCAAGAAAGTGGCAAAAAAAGCGACCAAGAAAGTAGCGAAAAAAGCTGCCAAGAAAGTGGCAAAAAAAGCGACCAAAAAAGCTGAAGAGCCCAAGGCTAAAGAGCCCAAGGCTAAAGAGGAATAGGATTTCCTCCTCGTTTGTTATTTTAAACCCGCATGGTTACCGCCATGTGGGTTTCTTTTATTTTGAGGGATTCAGGGTAGGAATCCGGCGTAATGAAGAAGGGATGGTGTGAATTGTCTGGACGCACCATGAGGCAACGTTCGACAGTCGTTTCTGGTTTCCAAGGGGACAAGGCGTGGTTCGTGAGAAATTGGAATGGCACGGGCCAGAGATATTTGGGAATGAGTTCGAAATTCGTTCCAGCTGAGAAAAAAGAAGAAACTTCACTGATGGTGAGCCATTTGCCGCGTCGACAGTCGGGATTGAGGAACTCCGGGAAGGTAGATGACGGGGCATTGATGTGATCAAAAAGACATCCGTAGATTAGGTGATTGGTGACGATGGACTCATCGCGATACTTTTTGGGGAGATGAAGAGGATACTTTTCGGGGAGCTTTAGTTGATGGCTGCGGAGGCGGGAGAGTTTTCGAGCGTAGTTGTCGCGGGCATCGGGGCCGGGAAGGAGGAGTTCGGAGTCGGTCTCGACGGCGAGGTAGAATTTGGTTGCGAGCTCGAGATGAACGAGTTGGTCGGTATTGAGATCCCGGAGGAGGAAGTCGAGTTCGCCAAGGGTGGTGTGAATGTCGCTTTGGATCTGGAGATTCCGAGCGAGAAGCTCCCAACGGGGGGAGTGTTCGATGAGAATGGCGAGGGCATCTTCGTAGAGATGGCCGAGTTTTTGTTGTAAATTGAGGAGAGTGAATTCGCCGGGAAGGGAGAGCTTTTGGTAAGGAAAGGAGCTGGCTTCGGGAAGATCCCCGAGGAGGAGGGGGCCGGAAACGAGGCTCTGAAGAAGGGCCATTGTGGTCGTAGAAAAAGACACTGGAACGAACTTATCGGTTGGAATCCTGGAATCGAGTCTAAGATTTTTGAAGGGTGGCTTGAATTTTTTTGAAACGAGAGGAGACTTACAAAAGGGTAACCTTAAAGAAATGATGATCAAAAAACTCGTTCCAATTCTCGTTCTCTCGATGGCGGCTTTGCTTCCGGCGGCGCCCAAGGTTGAGAGTCTCGGGGATCTCAAAAAGTTGGAAGGTCAGGTGAAAAAGGTGGTTCGTGAAAACACGGGAGCAACAGTCTCGCTTGTGTCGCCAAACATTGGCGCCTCTGGAAGTGGGGTGATTGTTTCGAGCGATGGCCTGATTTTGACGGCTGCCCACGTGGTTGAGGGAAGTCAGGTGATGACGGTCATTTTTCCTGATGGACGGCAGGAAAAGGCCCTGGTGCTGGGAGCAAATTACACTCGCGATGCGGCGATGGTAAAACTGGTAGGGGACGGTCCGTGGCCTTTTGCCGAGGTGGGTGAATCAAAATCGCTGGAAGTGGGTGACTTTGTCGTCGCGATGGGACACCCGAAGGGATACGACCCGACCCGTCGTCCACCGGTTCGCTTTGGTCGAATCATGACAAAGCGGCCTCTGGATTTCATCATGACCGATTGCACCGTCGTGGGGGGCGATAGCGGTGGTCCTTTATTTGACCTGAAAGGTCGGGTTGTGGGAATTCACTCCAATATTGGGTCGGATCGCCAGGTCAACAACCATGCTGGACTTTCGGGCTATAAGGCATCCTGGGAGAACATGCTCGCAGGGAAATCCTGGGGAGTTCTTGGCGGGGATCGTCGTGATCCCAATCGACCGGTGATGGGATTAAATTTGAAGAAAGCGGAAACTGGATTGGTGGTCGATGAAGTGCCAAAGGCGGGCCCGGCTTTTGCGGCGGGATTTCAACCGGGCGACGTTGTGATCTCGATCGCCGGAGAAAAGGTGACCGAGGTTGCGAAGCTCTCGGAGATCTTTGTCGATTTTCTTCCCGGTGATAAAGTTGAAGTCAATTTTGTCCGCAAAGATCAGAAGTTGAACAAGACGGTCACGCTGGCTCGTCTTGGTGATATCTATAGAAACCAGCGTCGATAAACAGCCATGAAAGTAATCCTCTTTTCGACTCTTCTCGTTACGACCGGGCTTCAGGCCCAATTAAGGTCGCCCGGAATTCCAGCCAAGGATCAAAAGATCACTAATGCTCAAGCGGATCAGATTTTCAAGGCTCTGCGTGCGGTTAACTTCGAAGCCAAAGAAGTGGTTTATCCCATCTATTCCGGTCGTGAGCGTGTCGCATATGGGATTTCCATCGGAGATGGAAAACTTCTGACCAAGGCCAGTGAGATCATATCGGCGAGGGCTCTTTTCACTGTGGATCGAGCCAAGGAAGCAATGGCGGCCCAAATCCTAGGGATCTATGCCGAGCATGATTTGGCGGTTTTAAAAGTGCCAGGTTTAAAAGCGCCCGCCGCGAAGTGGGCTGATGCTGAAACCCTGAATGAAGGAGCTTTTTTGGCCTCGGTTCGATCAGATGGTGAAGCTCAGGCGATGGGTGTTTTGAGTGTTCGTGAGAGGAGTATCAAGAGCACCGACCAAGGTTTTTTGGGAGTTCGGATGGATAGAAACGAAGCTGGAAAGGGTGTGAGGGTTGAGAACGTGGAGCGTGATTCAGCGGCTGCGGCCGCCGGCATTCGTCCTGGTGATGTCATTACGATGATTGAGGGGAAAAAAGTTAAAGGTTTCTATGAGCTTTCGACAAGACTCCGTCGTCTTAGTAAAGGAGAGCAACCTGAGATCGAACTGCTTCGAGACAATAAGAGCATGAAAGTGAAGCCAATTCTCAAGGGGAGGGAGGTTCAGGAAAACGAACCTCGCAGGCTGCAGCGGATGGACCGCATGAGTGGAAGTCAGAGCCGGGTGCGGGAAGATTTTGGAAACGTTCTCCAATCGGATATGGAACTGGAGGCGAATCACGCGGGGCTTCCGGTGGTTGATCTTGAGGGCCGCATCGTGGGAATGGTGATTGCGCGAGCCGGGCGAATCAGCACCTTAATTCTTCCGGGCGACGATATAGCCAAGACGTTAAAGGCGGAACCCGAGCCTTATGTCCCGGCCCCAAGGACGGACCGTCGCCCAAACAGCCCTGCTGAGGATCGTCGGGCGCGTATGAAGCGGGAGCTCGAGATGATGCGCCGGACGATGGAGCATTTGCAGCGAGAGCTGGATCGGGAGTAACCGTTTATTTCTCGAACTGTTTCCGCCAGTGATCGAAGCCGTCTTTGCTCCGCTTTCCCATGCCGTTTGGGGTGAGCTGGTAGTAGGTGCGATCTCCCCTCTGATCATCGCGATGGGATCGTAGAGATCTGGTGCGGCTTTCTGGATCTTGAATTGGAGCGCTCTCAAAGGAGTCGATGACCTGGTCTGCGAGAGGGAGTGAGATCGTGCCAAGATGCTTGATGAGATAGCGATTGAATTGATCCGGCTCGATGAGAACGAAAATGTTGGATAAGATCTGTGCGCGGGGAAATCCGTTGGGGATTTCGATCCACTCCCGAAACCACTCGAGGCCTTCGTTGCAAAACTCTTCGATGCCGAGAAAGGATTCAAAGCCGTCCGGGAGGCCACTGGTGTCGTTGATTTCATGGGAGTTTGGGCATGCCTCAGTCTGCATCTAGCCGATAAGACCTGCCTTTTTAATTCCGAAAAAATACCACGCTATGGAGTGGTCACCCTAGCTTGATCGCCCTGAGCGGGTCAAATCCGCTACTTGAGCCAGCTGATCTGAATGGTTCTCAAAGGAGAAAAGGAATTTACTGATAAGTCTCAACTCACTCACTACACTCGGCCCTATGACACTTCTCAAATCCACCTTTTGCGGCCTGATGATGGCACTCTGTTTCTTGGCCGATCATGGTCTCGCGAATCCCCTAGAGCCAGGGGTACGCTTGGCGGTGACTCGCGCCCAAACACCCATTGTAATTGACGGGAAACTTGATGAGTTCGCCACCGCCGTTTGCACTCCGGTTGAGTATTTCCATCCCGATCACAAGAATCGGCCTGCGCAGTTTTTTTACCTTTGGGACGACGAGGCCTTTTATGTGGGACTGCGGACTCTCGACCAAAAGATTTATTCACCTGTTCATCCGCTTTGGGAGGGAGATGCCGTCGAGTGGTATTTCGACACGCGCCGGGACAAGACCTTTCGGGATCAAAAATGGGGGAAAGGAGCTGTCCATTGTTTTTGGACGGCTATGGAGAAAGAAGAGCTCAATCCACGTTTCTGCCTACGACCTGGCTATCTTGATGCCATCGCGAAAACGGGTGTCGAAGTGAGCGCCCGACGGTGGGAGCGCGGGTTGGAGGTGGAGTTCAAATTGCCTTGGGTGAACTTTCCCGATTTCGAGCCGAAGCTCAATGAGGTGATTGGCGTCGATGCGGAGTTGTCCTATAGCGACGGGGGGCATCGATCTTATCGGAGTTTCATCTTTGGCAGTCCACTCTCCGTGGCCCAACCCGGTAATCTGGCACGTGTTCAACTTGTCGGTAATCTTGAGGCCCATCACTGGGCACAGTGCGCGGCAGCGATGATGCCCATCCGGATAGACACGGCATGGTCTCAGGGAGGAAAGCCTAAGGTCCAAGCCCGCATCGCACTGCCAGTTAATCATATGAAGACGATTGGGAAGATTGTCTTCCAAGTTTCCGATTTGTCCGGGAAATTGCTAGGAGTGTTCGAAGCGAGCGATACGGAAACACTCGGTTCAGACCCTAATTTCGTGAGGAAGCGTGCGAGTTGGCCTGCAGATCTGACGGCGCCTGGTAGCTATACTGCTATGGCTGTGATTCATGACAAGCAGGGGAAGGAACTCGGTCGTGTTTCACCCCGGCTGGTGAGTGTGAATATGGTGCAGGGATACTGAGTGCAGAACATCACGCTGCTGCTCCCTAATGGAGCTCGCTGTCCTAGGTGTTTTGTCTCTCAGCGCAGGGCATGGGCGAGCCAGAGCTTGCGGGTCGTCGAGGTCATATTTGATAACCGGCGGCGTGAGCTGAGGGGGCTTCAGCGGAGCTTTTTAGGGCCAGTAGGCGGCGATTTTAGATTTAAGGAAGGAGACGCTGCGGGCGAGCTGATCCATTCCATCGACGCCGTCCTCGATACTGATCCAGCCGTCGAAACCAACGCGTTTGAGTTCGCTGAAGATGGCGTCGTAGTCGTTCAATCCCTGGCCGATTTCGCCGTGGCGGAGGCGTTTGGCGTAGCCGGTGGCGCCGCTCTCTTCGCGGCGGAGATCCTCGAGGGTGCCCTCGGCGAGATAGCGGTCACTGGCGTGCATGGTGACGACGCGATGTGAGACGCGCTTTAGCAGTTCGAGTGGATCCTCCCCAGCGAGGTAGGTATTGCTTGGATCGTAGTTCACGCCGAAGTGGGGACTCTCGATACGGTCGATCAGCATGCAGAAGATGTCCATCTGTTGGGCGAACTCGGGAAAGTCCCAGAAGTCGTCCTTGTAGTGGTTTTCAATGATGAGAGTGATACCACGTTCCGCAGCGTGGGGTAGGCAGGCATGGATGGAATCAGCCGCGAAGGTGACGCCTTCCTCGATGGAGAGTTCGGGCCGACGTTGTCCACTCAGAACGCGGCAGTAGGAGCCGCCAAGAGCATGGGTCATTTCGATCCAATGTTTCTGCTTCACAATTTCGTTTTTCCGGAAGGCGGGATCGGGATGGGTGAAGTCGGGGGAACAGCACATCATGGGAATGACCATGCCCTGGTCTTCAACTTCTTTGCGAAAGCGAGACCAGTTCGACTGATTTTCCATTTCGAGGAAGCCAGCATACCATTCGAGGCCTTCGATATCGAGATCGGCGGCGAGGTGGATCCACTCGGAGACGGTCATCGAGCCATCCTTGCAGAGAGCTTGCATGAAGGCTTTGGGAAAGGCGGCAAGGCGGGGCATTGAAGCTAGTTGTTGGGGATGGTGGAATTGTCCTTCGGGGGATTGCGCCCGAGGAGGGGAAACTGTTCGAGTTCCATGACCTGGCCGCTGACCGGGCCGCTTTCATCGGAGAGCCAGAAGAGGGCCGCGGCGGCGATTTCCTCTGGGCGGAGGATCCGTCCAGCAGGGGCGAATACTGATGGAAGGTGGGAATCCCAGTCCGTGGCAAGACCGTGCTCTTGTTTGCGTTGTGCTTCGTTCTCAGTGAGGACCCAACCAGGGTTAATCTGGTTGATACGAACGCCTTCATCGCGCATCAGACTGTCGCCGAGATTGCGGGTCATGGTCATGAGGGCGCCCTTGCTGATACTGTAGGGGAGAAGATCGGGCTCCCCGCTCCAGGCATTGATGCTGCCGATGTTCAAGACGCAGCCTTTTGCTGCGCGGAGGTGAGGAAGAGCGGCTTGGATAAGGAGGAAGGGGGCAAGGGTGTTGATGGAAATGAACTTCAGAAATTTCTCTGCATCGGTGTCGTGAATGTTGCCGGGGGCGACCAGTGCCGCGTTGTTTACTACCGCGTCAAGGCGGCCGAAGGTCGACAGGGCAAGATCTACAAGGCGGGCCGGGCAGCCGTCGTTACGGAGATCCTCGATGTGCAGGAGGGCCTTGTCGGTGCCGAGTTCGGTTAGCACTTCCTTTCCGAGATCTTCTTCGAGACCGTGGATGATTACTTTGGCCCCCTCGGCGACACAGCGTTTGGCGATGGCCTTGCCGATGCCGGTGCAACTGCCAGTGACGATGATGATTTTATGTTCTAGCGTCATGGTGATCAGTCGGGCCGGAGAACGGACTTTACGATTTCGCCGCGATGCATTTTGTCGAAGGCCTCGTGCCAATTGCAAAAGGACCAGACGCCACCGATGATGGGGCGGACGTCGAGTTGACCGCTTGCAAGGAGGGCGAGGACGCGCTCCCAGATTGGCCAGTTGTGGCTGAAACTGCCTTGCAGGGTGATATTTTTCTGGACCAGTTGGTCGAGGTTGAATCCCAAGGGTTGACGTCCCCAACCAACCTTGCTGATCCAGCCTGCAGGGCGGACGATTTTGAGTGCGATTTCCAAAGTGGCACTGGCTCCGGCGGCATCAATGACACCGTCGCAGCCGAGCCCGTCGCGTTCCATGGCCCAAGGGGAAGCATCGCCGATGATCACTTCGCAGCCGTAGCCTTTGGCGATCTCGAGGCGGCGGGTGTCTTGCTCGAGACCGACAATGGCAACCTGTGCTCCGCAGAGGCGGGCCATGGCTGCGCAAAGAATACCGATGGTCCCGGGGCCGAGGACGACGACGCGGTCGCCGGGCCGAATGTGGGCATTGTTGACTACGGCATTGTAAGCGACACAACAGGGCTCGGTGAGGCAGGCCTCTTCGAAATGGAGGGTGTCGGGGACGCGGTGGAGGATGCGGGATGGGACGCAGACATGGCGGGTCATGGCCCCATTCACCCCATAGCCGAAACCCTTGCGGGTGGGGTCGAGGTTGTAGAGACCGCGGCGGCTCATGGGATTGTTTTGATCGATGATGGCGGCAGTTTCGGAGACAACGCGGTCGCCTTCCTCCCAATCGGTGACGTTCGCACCGAGTTCGACGATCTTTCCTCCGAACTCATGACCCAGGATGACCGGGTAGTTCACTGGCCAGGAATGGTCCCCGGTCCATTGGTGGAGATCGCTGCCGCACACCCCGACGTTGGCGACCTCGAGAAGGACTTCATCGGGTCCGATGGTGGGGCGTACGATTTCTCGGAGTTCGACCGATCCCGGTTCGGGGGAGAAATTGACGACAGCAGAAGAGTTCATGGTGGTGGTGTTAGAAAGCGGGCACGTCTTGTTGATGGACGGCGTTGCAGATGAGGCGTAAGGATCCTTCGAGATCCCCATCGGCGGTCTTGAAGGCATCGGCATCGATGGTGAGTGGGGCGCCAAGAACGACAAGGGGGGCGCCATGCCGGGGGCATTCGATGGCTTGTTCGAGGGTAAGTCCCCCGACCGCCTGCACAGGGATCGAGACGGCCTGGACAACTTCGCGGAGTTGATCAAGGGGGTTGGGCATACGCTGTCCGGCGGCGGCGATGCCGCGTCGTTCGTCGTAACCGATGTGATGAATGACGTAGTGGCAGCCGAGGTCTTCGAGAAGCTTTGCACCTGCGATCATATCGGGGCAACCGAGGTTGTCACCCATGACCTTAACCCCATGATCCTGTCCGGCCTGCACGACGCACTTGATTGTCTCCTCATGGGCGCGGGCCATCACCACGACATGAGTAGCTCCGGCTTTGGCCATCATTTCAGCCTCGAGATAACCACCATCCATCGTCTTTAAGTCGGCGACGATGGGGACTTCGGGAAAGGCCTCGCGGAGTTTGTGAACGCCATGGAGTCCCTCGGCGAGAATGAGGGGGGTGCCGGCCTCCAGCCAATCGATACCGGCCCGCATGGCGAGGGCCGCGGTTTCAAGAGCTTCGTCGATGTTGGTGAGATCGAGGGAAATTTGGACGATGGGTTTCATGATCGGATAGCGAACCAGCAGGGTGAGAAGATGTCATAGAAGGTGAGGTGGCGGCCGTCGATTATGAAACGTTTGTAGGATTGCCTGGATTCGTTATTGAGAGATCGATGATCGTCATCTTTGGGGGCACTGTGATCAATCGACCAGACCTCCAGACAGCAGAGTTTCCTAAACCTCTGCCAATCGCGTCGTGGAATCGCCAAAGTGATCGAGTTGGATTCCCAACTTGTCCATGAGGGAGAGATACAAGCTGCACACCTGGCGGTTGTTCTTTTCTCGATAGTCGAGGATGCGTCCGCCGTTTAATTTACTACCACCGCCTCCGAGGAGAATGACCGGCAGCTGCGAAGCATCGTGTGAGCCCGTGAGCATACTCGAGCACATCATAAGAATCGTGTTGTCGAGGGCGGTGCGTTCGCCCTCTTGTACGGCATTGAGCTTTGAGGCGATGTAGGCGAGTTGCTGGAAGAAGAATTGGTTTACCTTCAGCCAGTCGTCGGTATCGCGGTGCGAGAGGAGATGGTGGATCATGTAGTCCACTCCGAGATTCGGAAAGCGCAACGAAGAATGATCGTTGATGAGCTTGAGGGTGCAGACCCGCGTGGTGTCAGTCAAGAAGGCGAGCACCATGATATCGCTCATGAGACGCATGTGCTCTCCGATGTCCTGTGGAATTCCGTTGGGCGGACGCGGGATGTTTGGCTCTTCGAGCGCGGGATGCCATCCCTGCAGTTCGCCACGTTGTCCTGCGTTCTTAATCCGTTGCTCCACTTCGCGGACCGAGTTTAGATACTCATCAAGCTTCTGCTTGTCGCTGGCGCTGACACGGCGGCGCATGTCCTTGCCTTCCTCCAAGATGGAGTCCAGAACGCTACGATCGCCTGGATGGTCGCCGTGCTTAAAGAGCCTGTCCACGCCAGTGAGGTCCCGTATTGTGTAGGTGTATTCGGCGTTGCTAAGACGCCGCAAGACGACAGGTCCGGGATCGCCGCCCTGGGAGAGCACCTCGGTATTGAGGTAGCTTCAAGTCCATGTCATCAAGGTCGTGCGTTCAAGGTCGGTTGGTTGCACGTGGTTCTTCTTTACCGGAGGCATCTCTCCGATTTTAAGCTGATGAAGTACACCCTGCCAGGTTTTGGGATCGTTCCGCACGGCGGCCAGGTTGGAGAATCGCTCGAGATCGAGTTCTCCTTTACGGGTCGCCGTGTCATGGCATTCTTTGTGACTCCATTTCCCGAGAAGATTACCTTCAAGTTCTCATTCACGCTCAGGGGTTCCGTGAGCATCTTTAATTCTTTGAAATTTCGAGACTCTCGTCGAGGTGGTTACTGCAAGGTAGCTAGCAGATCACCGGTATCGGTGGATTTACCTTTTGCTAAGAGGATTTCTCCGACGGTGCCGTCTTCGGTGGCGCTGACGGTGGTGAGCATTTTCATGGCTTCAATGACGACGATTTTGTCGCCTTCTTTGACTTCGTCACCGGGTTTGACGGCGACCTCGCTGATCATGCCGGGGAGGGGGGCGATGAGGTGCTTTGGATTTGAAGGCTCACCTTTGATGTTGGCGACGATTTCTTTGCCGAGGGCGCGGTCGACGACGACGGTTTCGCGGGGCATGCCGTTGAGCTCGAAGAAGAGGGTGCGGCGGCCTTCGTCGTCCGCTTCTCCGATGGAGATGAGCTTGATGAAGAGAGTCTTGCCAGGTGCGATCTCGACGTTGATTTCCTCGCTGCCCTGAAGGCCGTAGAAGTAGGCGGGAGTGGGGAGGACGGTGAGGCGGTCGTAGTCCTTGAGGCTCTGCTGGAATTCAGCGAAGACCTGAGGATACATGAGGTGACTATAGAGGTCGTCGTCGGTTGCGTCGCGTCCGAGTTCCTTACCAACTTCCTGTTTTGTTTCCTCGAGGTCGCAGGGTGGGGCGAGTTCGCCGGGGCGGACGGTGACGGGGACTTTGTCGCCGAGGACAAGTTTTTGGATGTCCTTGGGCCAGCCGCCATCAGGTTGACCGAGACCACCGGCCAGCATGTCGATGACACTTTCGGGGAAGTCGAGGTTGGGGGCGTTGCCGTTGAGGAGGTCGTTCGCTTTGAGGTTCTGGGTGACGAGGAGCATGGTCATGTCGCCGACCACTTTGGAGGACGGGGTGACCTTGATGATATCGCCGAAGAGCTGGTTGACGTCGGCGTAGGTGTGGGCGATTTCCTGCCAGCGATGGCCGAGGCCCATGCCATTGGCTTGCTCCTTGAGGTTGGTGTATTGGCCGCCGGGCATTTCGTGAAGGTAGACTTCGGCGGTGCCGCTCCGTGGGGCGGAGTTGAAGGGTTCGTAGTGGGTGAGGATTTCTTCCCAATAGTCAGAGAAGTCGTTGATGGTGTCGGGATCGAGGCCGGGGAAGCGCTCGTTTCCGCGCATCGCGGAGTTGACCGAGTTGAGGTTCGGCTGGCTGGTTGAACCGGACATGGAGGCGAGGGCCATGTCGGCGATGTCCACTCCGGCATCCGAAGCGGCCATGATGGAGGCGGCATTGAGTCCGCTGGTGTCATGGGTGTGGAAGTGGATGGGGATGCCGATCTCTTGCTTGAGAGTGGAAACGAGCTTGCTGATGGCGGCGGGGTGGCAGAGGCCGGCCATGTCCTTGATGCAAAGGATGTGAGCTCCCATTTTCTCCAGCTCCTTGGCCTTATCGAGGTAATACTTGAGGGAGTATTTGGCGCGGTTGGGGTCGGTGATGTCGCCGGTATAGCAGACGGCGGCTTCACAGACGGCCTTGCCATGTTCGCGGGTTGCTTCCATGGCGACCTTCATGTTGGGAAGGTAATTGAGAGAGTCGAAGATGCGAAAGATGTCCATCCCGGAGTCGGCGGCGTGCTTCACGAAACCGGCGACGACGTTGTCGGGGTAGTTCGAGTAGCCGACGGCATTCGAGCCACGGAAGAGCATCTGGAAGCAGATGTTGGGAATTTTTTCGCGTAGCGAGCGGAGACGGTCCCAGGGGTCTTCCTTGAGGAAGCGCATGGTGGTGTCAAAGGTGGCACCGCCCCACATTTCCATGGAGAAGAGGTTGGGGGTGCGGTTGGAGTAGGCCTCGGCGATGGCGAGCATGTCGTAGGTGCGCATGCGGGTTGCGATGAGGGATTGGTGGGCGTCGCGCATCGTGGTGTCGGTGACGAGGAGGCGCTTTTCGTTTTTGATCCAGTCGGCGAAGCCTTCGGGGCCGCGCTCGAGGAGGACTTCACGGGAGCCCTGGGGTGCGGAGGAATTGAGGGTGCCTGCTGAGGGGATTCGTGGGGTCTCGAAGGGTTTGGCGGGGCGCCAGTTTTTTGCTCCGGGGTTGCCGTTTACGGTGATGTCGGAAATGTAGTTGAGGAGCTTAGTGGCGCGGTCGCGCTTGGCGACGAACTCGAAGAGGCTGGGCTGAGTGTCGATGAGTTTGGTGTGGGCGTTGCCGCTGCGAAAGGTCTCGTCCTCGATGACGTTCTCGAGGAAGGGGATGTTGGTTTTTACGCCGCGGATGCGGAACTCGCGGAGGGCGCGGTCCATGCGTTGGCAGGCGGTCTCGAAGTCACGGCCAGTGGCGGTGAGCTTGACGAGCATGGAGTCGTAGTAGGGGGTGATGACGGCTCCGGCATCGCCATTTCCTGAGTCAAGACGGATGCCAAAGCCGGCGGCAGAGCGGTAGTTCGTGATGCGGCCATAGTCGGGAGCGAAGCCTTTTTCGGGGTCCTCGGTGGTGATACGGCACTGGATGGCGAAGCCATTGCAAGGGATGTCGTCCTGTGCGGGGATGCCGATCTCGGGGTCGTGAAGTTTTTTACCCTGGGCGACGAGGATTTGTGAGCGGACGAGGTCGATGCCGGTGACGCACTCGGTCACAGTGTGCTCGACCTGGATGCGGGGGTTCATTTCGATGAAGAACCACTCCTTGGATTCCATGTCGTAGAGGAATTCGACGGTGCCGGCGTTGTCATAGCCGATGTCCTTGGCGAGGCGGGCAGCTGATTCACAGAGATCTTTTTTGAGGCTGCCTTCGAGGTCGATGGAGGGGGCGATTTCGACGACTTTTTGGTAGCGACGTTGGACCGAGCAATCTCGCTCGTGAAGGTGGACGACGTTGCCGTGTTGGTCTCCGAGGATTTGGACTTCGATGTGCTTGGCTCGCTTGATGTAGCGCTCGAGGAAGACGGCGTCGTTGCCGAAGGCATTTTGAGCTTCATCTTGGGCCTCTTTCAGTCGGCTTTGGAGGTCGGAGGGCTTTTCGACGATGCGCATGCCGCGACCGCCACCACCAAAGGCGGCCTTGATGATGAGAGGGAAGCCGACTTCGTGTGCTACAGTGAGGGCTTGGTCGGGATCAGAAATGGCGTCGTCGGTTCCGGGGAGGACGGGAACCTTGGCAGCGATGGCCTGGGCGCGCGCGGCGGTTTTGTCGCCCATGGAGCCGAGGAGGTCGGCGGATGGTCCAATGAAGGTGATCCCTTCACGGGCGCAAGCGCGGGCGAAGTCGGCATTTTCCGAGAGGAATCCGTAGCCGGGATGGATGAGAGTGACGCCTTTTGATTTGGCGATCGCGACGATGCCTTCGTAGTCGAGATAGGCGCCAACGGGGCCTTTGGTGGCGTCGAGCTGGTAGGATTCATCGGCCTTGAAGCGGTGGCGGGAGAAGCGGTCTTCATCAGCGTAGATGGCGACGGTGGGGATGCCGAGTTCAGTGGCGGCCCGGAAGACACGAATGGCGATTTCGCCGCGATTAGCTACGAGGAGTTTTTGTGGTGCTGACATTATCGAAAGTTTGTTGGCGGGAGGCTAGAGTTTGAGAGCGGGTGGAGCCAACCACGAAAATTGGGAAAGTGAGGGAGAGTGGGGTGGCAAATGACGGGGTTGAGGAGATACGACGGCGGTGACATTGATAAGACCGCAGGTTGAAGGATTGCTGGCAGCGTCCGTTCAGAAGGCATTTTGAATCGATCCAGAGGAGGCGGGACAGGAAGGATTGTTTGAGATTGGCCTTGAAGAGATCGGTGATTCCGGCGCTCTGGATGTCGAAGCCGTCGGTTCAGGGTGTAAGGCCGATGCTGAGCAAGGAGATGACGGTGATGTCTTGCCCCCCCTGATTTGAAAGGATTTCGACCAATTCGGTGAGGTTTGCGACACCGGAGGCGATCCCGGCCTCCGAAGGTGGGGTGTTTACAGCAAGGACGTCGAGGGGATCATTTCCAGCACCCCAGAGGAAGGAACGGGCGGGGAGAGGGGGTGGATTCGATCCTGTGTCGCTTCAGGATTTGAGTGGGGACATTCGGAGGAGTTTCGCAATGGTGGGGACTTTAAAGTTTGGAGGGATCTTAAGAGGATACAACGGGGAAGTTACGGGAGGGCTTGCCCATGGGGGCTGAGTCGGGTAGGGAGTGGCCACGATGTCTGAGTTGCCGAAAGCCTACGAGCCCACTGAAGTTGAGAAGTCCTGGTATCAGGCCTGGCTCGATGCGAAGTGTTTTGAAGCGGATCCTTCTTCGGAAAAGCCTCCGTATTCGATTGTGATCCCACCACCAAATGTGACGGGGATTCTGCACTTGGGACACGTTTTAAATAATACCATTCAGGATATTTTGGCCCGTCGAGCGCGGCAGAAAGGGTGTGAGGTGCTTTGGTTGCCTGGAACCGATCATGCGGGGATTGCGACGCAGACAAAGGTCGAGCGGCAGTTACGGGATGAAGAAGGAAAGACGAGGAGAGAGATTGGGAGAGAGGCTTTCCTTGAAAAAGTTTGGGAGTGGAAAGAGAAGCACGGTGGGATCATCATCAAACAGCTGAAGCGGCTGGGATGTTCATGTGACTGGAGTCGGGAGCGGTTCACGATGGATGCCGATTACTCAAAGTGGGTGGCGAAGGTCTTTGCGGATCTCTTTAACGATGGGTTGATTTACCGAGGGAAGCGGATGGTGAACTGGTGTCCGGTTTCACTGACAGCTCTTTCGGATGAGGAAGTGATCCCGAAGAAGCAGAATTCGAAGCTCTATTACATGAAGTATGAGCTTGTCGAGGAGCCTGGGAATTTTTTGGAAGTGGCGACGACGCGTCCCGAGACTCTGATGGGTGACGTGGCGGTGGCGGTGAATCCGAAGGATGAGCGCTACGGAAAATATATCGGAAAGCTGGTGAAGCGACCTTTCCCGGCGGCGGAGATCCCGGTGGTGGCGGACGATCACGTGGATCCGGAATTCGGAACGGGGGCCTTGAAAATCACGCCTGCGCACGACAAGGCCGATTTTGAAATAGGGATGCGGAATGATCTCGAAATCATTGATGTCTTTCACGCGGACGCGACGGTGAATTGTCCGGAAGTGCCGGAGTTGGATGGTTTGGATCGCTTTGTGGCGCGGAAGAAAGCCACGGCGATGCTGGAGGAAATGGGTTTGCTCATTAAGGTGGAGGAGCACGAGAACAACGTGGGCTTCTCCGAGCGGGCGGATGTGCCGGTTGAACCACGGATTTCAATGCAGTGGTTTTTGAAATATCCATCGGCCGAGGAAACCGCGAAAGCGGTGGCGGAGGGTGAAATTAACTATCGTCCGGCACGCTGGGCCAAGACGCATGCGAACTGGATGGAAGGCATTCAGGACTGGTGTGTCTCGCGTCAGCTTTGGTGGGGGCATCGGATTCCGGTTTGGTATCGGAAGGAAAAGGTTGAGGCTCTTCAGGAAGCGGAGTCCTTGACGCTCGATGACTTGTCAGCGGGTGACTTGCACGTCAGTGCAGATCCGCCGAGTGACCCTCAGAACTGGGTACAGGATGGTGATGTGCTGGATACCTGGTTTAGCTCGTGGCTCTGGCCCTTTGCGACGATGCAGAATCTTGATGAGGAGTCGGATTTGGTGAAGAAATTCTATCCGACGACGGATCTTGTGACGGGGCCGGATATTATCTTCTTCTGGGTGGCCCGCATGATCATGGCTGGGTATCGCTTCAAGGGTGAGCTGCCGTTTAAGAATGTCTTTTTCACGTCGATTATTCGAGATAATCAGGGCCGTAAGATGTCGAAACAACTTGGAAACTCGCCTGATCCACTTGATTTGATGGAGAAGTATGGAGCGGACGGTCTTCGATTCGGACTCTTGAGAACAGCGCCGATTGGAGCGGATCTACGTTTTGATGAAGCTCAGGTTGAAGAGGGGCGGAACTTCGCCAACAAGATCTACAATGCCTGCCGATTCCGTCGCATGGCAGGAAGTGATTCCAAGGTGGGATTCAAGCCAGCGGAGTGTGAAACACTGCGTCCTTATCACCTCGATATTCTTGTGAAGTGCGACGAATTGGCAGTGAACCTAGAAAGTGCTTTTTCGGATTATCGCTTCAACGAAGTTGGTCAGCAGCTCTACGACTTTCTTTGGAGTGAGTTTTGCGACAAATTTTTGGAGGCGGTGAAAGGAGATCTTCGTGAGGAAGCAACTGAAGCCCAGCGCGAGACGACCTTGGGAGTCTTCGATGCGGTGATGGCCCGTTACCTCCAGTTACTGCATCCCTACATGCCTCACCTCACCGAAGAGCTGAGTGTGCGAATGGGATACATTGAAGAAGGTCAATTTGTGATGGAAAAGGAGCTGCCTCAGACCCCTTTGCTGGATGGTGTGGATGCCGCAAGGATTGAGGTGGGACGGGAGCTGGCGAGTTCCGTGTATGAATCGGCGGCAAAGCTTAGGAATTTAAAGGCGGAATATCGTCTCGCTGCGCGCAAAGATGTGCGGTTTGTGGCAAAATCCGGACCCGATTGGCTGGAGGCCGAGGCGGATATCTTGGCTCTGCTGGTGGGTTCGGAAGGGGTGACCCGAGATGAATCCTATGTTCCTGAGCAGGGGACTCCCGGAGCCGTGACTCCGGCGGGAGAGCTTTTCATGCCGCTCGATGGCCTAATTGATGTTGATGCTGAAAAGGCCCGTCTCGACAAGGAAATCGAGAAAATCCAGAAAGAAGTTGGAAAATCACGGGGCAAGCTGGGCAATGAAAAGTTCGTCACCAACGCCAAACCGGAGGTTGTAGCCGTTGAGCGGGAACGCCTTGCAGAGTGGGAGGGGAAGCTAGCTCAGCTTCAAGAAATGAGGTCAAATTTGGCGTAACCGAATTCTATTATTTGTGTGCGCCTTCAAACTGTGTTTACTCCCTCTCAACCATGGAATTGGCCGAGCTGAAAGATATTAAAGGAATGTCCGAAGGGAGCATTGAGTTGCTCGCGGCAGCAGGGGTTGAGGATTTTGTTCCTCTTGCTCAAAGCGATTCGGAAGATTTGTTCGAGGAAATGGAGCAGGCCAAAGCCCATCTCAAGCTGGATGACGCGGTTCCAGATCAGGAATTGATCAAGTTCTGGATCAAGACGGCTCAGGAAATCACGGAAAAGAAGTCGGCGACTTCAGTGGTTCGGCTCGAGGAGGAGAGCGAAGATACGTCCCTATCCATTCTAGAGGCAATGCCTGTTAAGAAGGACTACATCATCAAGCATGAGATCGCAGTTGTTGATGTTCCGGTGATGGAGGAATTTGTCTCGGAGACGAACTTGCAAGAGATTGTTCAGGAGAGACCGGTAGCGGTTAACAAGGCACCTGTGGCGGTTCGGGAAATTACTCACAAGGAACTCAAAAAGAAAGTCGTCAGAGAGCCGATTGAATTTGATGATGAGAGAGAGCGCGCGGTAATTAAGCCCTTAGAAGGATTGGGACGTCTCGATCTTCGGAAATCCGCAACATCGGAACTTAACGCGGGTAAAAAAATACACTCAAGAAGGTATATTCGTGGTGTTCTCCACCCGCAGAAGATCCGGGTTCGAATTGCGGCGCTTGTGACCTTGATGACGTTGATGTTACTTCCCGCGAGTTTTGTCGTTGCGGGATTGGTCTTGCTGGGTTTTTCCAAGTGGTTCCTTCTCATTCCGGGATCATTCTTTTTGTTTGGGCTGCTTTATTTGATGGTTGCAAAAACTCTGAAGTGTCGGATTTGCGGGCAAACACTCTACAGCCAGATGTTGTGCCGACGACACGTCAAGGCTCACTATATTCCGGTCCTTGGTTATATTTTTCCGACCTGTTTGCATGCCCTGTTTTTCCACTGGTTCCGGTGCATTTACTGTGGGACTTCGGTCCGCCTCAAAGAGTAGCTTACTCCCTGTTTTGAGAATCCATGACGATGCTCACCGGGCCATCGTTGATTAGGGCGACCCGCATCATCGCCCCAAATGATCCTTGTCCAACTTGCTTGCCGAGCAGTTGTGAAAGAGCGTCGCAGAATTTTTGGTAGAGGGGGGCGGCATGGTCGGGGCGAGCCGCTTTGATGAAACTGGGGCGATTTCCCTTTTTGGTTGAGGCATGAAGGGTGAACTGACTGACGACGAGAGCTTCGCCGGACCGGTCGAGAATCGAGAGATTCATTTTGCCTTCGTTATCATCGAACACGCGCATCTTGCTGATCTTTCCAACGAGCCAATCGATGTCTTCCTGACTATCGGCTTCCTCGATTCCCAGCAGAATGAGGAAGCCGTGGTTGATTCTGGATATCGTTTTATCGTCGACGGTGACGGATGCTTCGGAGACTCGTTGAAGGATGATGCGCATGAAGGAGGATTTGCCATTAGAGAATCTGTTTCAAGCGATCTTGCCAGCAGAGGCTCCGGGTTGCCTATGAAAAGGAGCAAGCCTACCAAGGTGAGAGTGAGCGGGATGGGAGGTGAATCAATGACTGAGAGTAACCAGAGACCCCAAAATGTAGCTACGACTAAGAAGAATTTCCAGGCGCGAAACATCTTCTTTGGGGATTTGAATTGCGGGGTTAACGGGCGCGAAGAAGGGGGCGGGGTTGGATTCTTCACCAGAGGGTGAGGCCGGAGATCTTTGTTGGTGTTTCATTGATGCCTTATCGAGATAACATTGATTGAAGTGATGAAAGTGGGGCATATGATCTTTCAACATGAATATTCACCATCTCGAACTTTTCTATTTTGTCGCAAAGTTTGAAGGGATTACGGCGGCGGTTCGGAAGATGCCTTACGGTATTCAGCAGCCTGCGGTGAGCGGTCAGATCTTACAATTGGAGGAGAAGCTGGGAGTGAAGCTCTTTAACCGCCGTCCCTTTGCTCTGACTCCCGCGGGAGAAGAACTCTATGACTACATTTACCCTTTCTTTTCTCGTTTGGGAGATCTTGAGGAAAAATTACGGGGGGAGGAAGGGCGTCACCTGCGTCTTGCTGCGACCGCTTCCGCCTTACGAAATCATCTCCCGGATGTGCTGGAGAGACTCAAAAAAGAAGAACCTGATCTGAAACTCTCTCTGCGGGAAGTGGCACCGTCGGATGTTCATGCGCTGGTGGCATCACAGCAAGTCGACATAGCCATCGGGGTGTTGGGTGGTAAAATGTCCGAAGGCTTAAAGTGTGAACCGCTTTTGAAGATTCCGACGGTGCTGTGGGTGCCATCCCGCTCCAAAGCAAAAACTTGGAAGGACTTTTTGGAGAAGGATCCCTTTTCCAAGGCGGGACTTGTTGGAAACGAACCCCTCATTGGGCTGCCTCCCAATGAAGTTCTCCAGCAGCTTTTTCAGCGCGAATTTGATCGCTTGGAGGTGAATTGGCCGGTTTCTGTTGAGGTCAATTCGACAGACGTCGTTCGGGATTTTGTCGGAAGAGGATTTGGGGTGGGGGTAGGGATCTTTATTCCCGGGCTGCAACCTCCAAAAGGGGTCAAGCCAATCGCGATGAAAGGGTTCCCGCCGTTGGTCATTGGAGCCATGTATCAAGGTCGGCCAAAGGGGATGGTTCAGGATTTTCTTCGGATCGCAAAAGATCACGTGAAGGGTCTCGCTTGAGTTTTCTGCGCTAATGGTGCATGGAGCGTCCAATGCGAGAGGGTCTCATCCTAAAAATCAGTTGTCCTGACAAGCCGGGGCTTGTTGCTCGGATTGCGAGCCATGCTTCGGAATTCAGCGCGAATTTGGTGGAGTTTAATCAGTTCATTGATCGGGACCGAGGGCGTTTTTATGCTCGTCTTGAAATTGATACCGGAAGTTTGGAAATTCCGATCGAGGATTTTATCGCGAGCTTCGAGGTATTGGGTCGTGCTATTCAGGCGGACTGGCACTTTCGACGGCTTCCTTATAAAATGCGAACAGCGGTTTTGGTGACCAAGACCGACCATTGTCTCAATGAGGTTTTGTGGCGGACCGGGTTGGGGGAACTGCCCATTGAGATCACTTCGGTGATTGGAAATCGCATCGATTGCCGGGAAATCGCCGAGAATGCTAACCTGCCATTCTATCATGTCGAAATGAAGGATGACAAAGAGGTCGGATTTCGTCGCATCGAGAGCTTGCTTGAAGAACAAGATGTTCAGTTGGTCGTGCTGGCTCGCTTCATGCAGATCATGCCGGAGTGGATGTGTGAAAAGTATGAGGGACGGATGATCAATATTCATCATAGTTTCCTCCCTGCTTTTATTGGCGCGAATCCCTATCGCCAGGCCTATGAACGTGGAGTGAAACTCATTGGCGCAACCTGTCACTACGCCACGGGTGAACTCGATGCCGGACCTATTATTGAGCAGGAGGTTGAGAGAGTTCAGCACCATCACAACGTGCAGGATTTGGTCCGCCTTGGTCGGGATTGCGAAAGATCGGCTCTTGCCAAGGGGATTCGCTATCATGTTCATGACCGGACGATCATTGACGGGCGCCGGGCTATTGTGTTTCCTGACTAAATTGGGAGCTTTACCTCCGGTTTTGGCCCGTTAGTTTGGGAGTGAATAGAAGAGATGGCAATTCCCGCGCGGCGTATCGATACATTACAAACGGTGGAACTGGCCGAGGGGATGGAGATTCATCTGCGTGCGGCGGGGCCGTTTCTGCGTCTCATTGCCTATATTCTGGATTTGTTGGTGGAGGTGGCCGCCTTGTTACTGATTCAGTTGTTTTTCAATCTGATCTTTCCTCTGGTGGGATCCAATGTGAGCCAGGCATTTATGCTCCTTTCGGTGTTTTGTGTGTGGTGGTTCTATCACGTGCTTTTTGAAATTAGTCCGTGGGGTGCCACGGTTGGAAAGAAGGCTCTCGGTTTGCGGGTTGTGGATGAAGCGGGAGGAGGGGTCACATTGGGACAGGCGATGATTCGAAATTTTATTCGTGGTGTTGAAATGATACTGCCATTTGTTCCATTGATTGCGTTCTTTAATCCCCGCTTTCAGCGGTTGGGTGATCTTGCTGCGGGAACTTTGGTGGTTTATGCGCGGCCTCGGATTGATCCCTTGCTTCTGGGGCCTCTGCCTTTGGAAAAAGTGCCCGTTAATCTGACATTGAGTCGCGAGGAAGAGGCCGCAATTTTGTCTTTCCGATACCGAAACGGGGGATGGTCGGAAGCGCGTCGAATGGAGCTCTCGAATCATCTTTCGAAGGTTACGGGAGAAGTGGGGCCGAAGGGGGTCTCGAAGATTTTGGGTATGGCACAGTGGTTGGAGGAACAGCGATGAATCGGCAGGAATTCGAGAGTAAGAATCAGACGGAGTGGCAGGTTTTTGAACAGCAGCTCAAAGGGGCTGAGGGGGGGAAGGCTCCGGCCGACGGGCATAAACTGCCCTCACGCTTTCGTAAGATCTGCTATGATCTCTCTCTTGCCCAGTATCGGATGTTTGGACACGGCATCTGTGATAAACTCAATGCACTTGCGATTCGTGGATACCGGACGATTCATCGGAAAAGGGGAGCCTTTGGAGAAGGAGCGATCAAGTTTGTGATGCAGACCTTTCCCCGGACCATCCGAAGGGAGTGGAAACTCTTCGCGATCGTCTCTGCTGTCTTTTGGCTGCCGTTCTTCGCGATGTGGTGGTCGGCCGACAAAGAAATTCATTGGGTTCAAGCGCTGCTGGGTTCAGAGCAGATGGCGAGCATCGATGGGATGTATGGAAAGGACGCCGACACAGTGGAACACCTTCGGCAGGAACATGGATCAAACTTCATGATGTTTGCCCATTATATCAACAATAACGTTGGGATTGATTTTCGACTTTTTGCAGGTGGGATTTTCTTTGGAATTGGGACTCTTTTCTATCTGATTTATAATGGCCTCTTTTTTGGAGCAGTCGTCGGTTACGTCGAATATGCGGGTGAGCCGGAGCTTCTGTGGCGCTTTGTCGCGGGGCATTCATCGTTCGAATTGCTGGGTATGTTGGTGGTGGGAATGGCTGGATTGAAGATGGGATTTTCTCTCCTCGCCCCCGGACAGTTGGGTCGGGGTGAGGCCCTCACGAAAGCAGGCCGTGACGGATTGCCTCTTCTGATCGGCGGCGCCTTGCTTACGTCCCTAGCAGCCGTGGTCGAGGGGTTTTGGTCAGCGCAACCGATGGCGCCAAATATCAAGTATACCGTCGGTATCACTTTCTGGGGACTTCATCTTCTCTACTTTGTTTTCGCAGGAAGGAGGTTCGGTGGAGCTTGAAAAAGTGACAGCGGAAATCCGGCCCCGGACCCAGTGGGAAGCCATTGATCTGGGGGTGAGTCTAGTTCGAGCCCATGCAATCGGGCTCCTGAAAGGATGGATGACATCCGTTTATCCGGCGTGTTTACTAATACTTGCGGTGTGCTGGAACTCGATTGGATGGGGGCTTTTTTTGATTTGGTGGTTGAAGCCGATCTGGGAGCGGGTTGCTCTGCATCCTCTGAGCCGAAGTTTGTTTGGAGAGCACCCAACCTGGCGGGAAACCATGAAAGTTCTTCCAACGGAGCTTTTGAAAAACAAGGGGCTTGCTCTGATGGGGGTGACTCTCACCGGGGTGGGTTGGTTGATTCACTCGGTGGAAGAGACGAGCGCGGCAGCGGGATTCGGAGTTCTTTTTTGGCTCACGGTGATTGGACTCGTTTTTTATCGATCTGGATTGAGCCGGTCACTGGTGCTTCCGATCCGATATCTGGAGGGGCTTGGCGGGCCTCGCTACAAAACACGCACCCAGGTTTTATCTTATCGGAGTTCGGGATCGGCAGTGGGATTGACCTTTATCTGCCTTTTGATGGAGCTGCTTCTTTTGGCGAGTCAGGTTTGGTTTGTTCTGATGATGAGCCCGGTGGGAACCGTGGTGAACGACTACATATTTCACGGCGCGGAATACGGAAATTTCACGGATATGCTGCCAACCTGGGTTTGGGTGATGTTTGCGATCTTCTATCTGAATTCGATGTCCGTGGTGGCCTGGTTTTACACCGGGGCCGGATTTGGTCTCTATGTTAACACCCGGACTTGGACGGAAGGATGGGATATTGAACTGAAATTCAAAAGATTAGGGCAACGTCTCGGAATCATTTTTGTTGGCTTGGCACTTCTGGGGGGAACTCCAGTTGCTGAAGCAAACCAAGAGGCCCGAAGAATTCTTGAGAGTGAAGAGTTTGATGTACGGACCCGGGATGTTTTTACCCCAAAGGAAAAAAAAGAAGAGAAGGGCGAGAAAACAGAAAACGAAGGCGCGGGTATCTTTGCCGGAATTGGACATGTGCTCTTTTGGGTCATTATCGGAGTTGTGGTGTCCGGGCTGGTCTGGGTCATCATTGCAAATGCCCATCTCTTTCGAAAAGGCGGGCCACGTGAGTCGGCCGAAGATCGCAAGAAAGTGACCACGGTTGCCGGGATGAATGTAGAGCCGAAGAATCTTCCGCCCAATCTCGTGGAATCGGCCCGAATGCTTTGGGACGCGGGTCGAAATCAGGAAGCGTTGGGATTACTGTATCGAGGCGCCATTTCTTCGCTGGTCACGGGACAGCTTGTCGAAATTGAGGAAAGTGATACCGAGATGGACTGCCTTCGGCGGGTCACCCTAAAAGGGGATGCTGCCAACGCCCCTTACTTCAAAATCCTAACGGGAGCCTGGATGTCTCAAGCCTATGCCCGTTGCCGTCCGGATGACGCCACGGTGAGCCAACTTTGGCGTAATTGGCCTTACCATGAAAGGAGGGAGGGGTGAGATTGTCTTGGTTAGTTTTGGTGGTCGTGTTGACGGCCTGCCAGCAGCCTGAAAAGGGAGAGAAAATCAAAGAGGTTCCGCTCGGTTATACTGGTGAAGCTCGTCTCAATCCTTATCTGGCCGCTGAAAAATATCTTTCTGAAAAAGGGTGGTCGGTAGAGAGTTCCCGCTCCTGGTCGAACTCTGATTTCGAGACTAGCATTATTTTTATGCCGGGTTCGTTTCTTGAGACCGACGGTATGGGAATTCGTGTCCTTGATTGGGTTTCTGATGGAGGAACGCTTGTGCTATCGATCGAGGGGGGAGAGCCCGAGCGGAATGATTTTACAGATCGGTCCAGCGGGTGGGGTCTTCCTGAAGAGAATGAGTTTACCGGGTTGGACTACGTGTTGGAGATGTTGGAAATCTCAATCGAAGTTATCGATTGGAGTGACTTTGTTGATGACGAGACAGAGTTGGCCGAAGATGGTTATCTTAGCCGTCCTTGGCATCTTACGAAATTGAGGGAAGAGCGGGGCGGGCATCGTCTGGAAATTGAAGGTGATCTTGGTTTCGCGACCTTTAGTAACCGCCACTGGGATTCCGAAGTCGACGGTATTTCAAGATTGGCTGGATCCAGTTACGGGAGTGGTCAGGTGGTTCTCCTGTCTCATGCCCGTCCGCTGCGTAGTCCCTATTTGGCCCGCGCAGACCATGCCGCTTTTCTTGAGATGCTGGCGGAAAGCTATGGAGACGGGGGCATTGTTTTCCTTTATGGTTCTTCAAACTCGTTTTTTGAGCTGATTTGGAAAGAAGGGCGGATGGTCGTGATTGCGGGCTTTGTCCTTTTGGTCTGTTGGCTGTGGATGAGGATTCCACGATTCGGCCCTATCTTGCAGGACCTCGCGGTCAGGCGGAGGCCGTATGGCGATGAATTGAAAGCTTCAGCCCGCTTCCTCTGGAGAACGGGGCAGCTCGAGCATTTGCTCCGTCCCCTGCGTGCAAGGCTTGAGAAGGAAAATCAGAGCGACCCGGAGTCACTTTACGATCAACTGGCGGAAGAGTCCGACCTTGAGAGAAGCGAAGTCGTCGAGGCTCTTACCACTGATGCACCCAAAGATCCCGGGCACACCTTGAAGGTGGTCCAGAAACTCAAAGCCCTTTTAAAACGATGACAGAAAACGACCCCTATTCCCCTCCTCCCGCCCAAGAGCTTCCTCCAGCAGATGCCGGTTCTGATCTCAGTAGTGTGAGTCGGCTTGCCGATAGTTTACGCGCCGAGATTCAAAAAGTCGTCTACGGGCAAGGCGATACGATTACTCAAGTTTTGGCTGCCCTGTTGGCGGGGGGACACGTGCTACTTGAGGGTAAGCCCGGACTTGGTAAAACACACATGGTCCTGGCGCTCGCGAGCACTTTTGGCGGTGACTTTGGTCGCCTTCAATTCACCCCGGATATGATGCCGTCGGATATTACCGGGTTCACTCTTTTCGACATGAAGAGCCAGTCTTTCCAAACGCGTCGCGGTCCGGTCTTCACGAATCTCTTGCTGGCGGATGAGATTAACCGGGCTCCGGCAAAGACTCAGGCAGCGCTTCTCGAGGTGATGCAGGAGCAACAGGTCACGATCGATGGGAACTCATTGCCGGTTGCCCCTCCTTTCATGTGCTTTGCGACACAGAACCCGATTGAACAGGAGGGGACTTATCCGCTTCCAGAGGCCCAACTCGACCGTTTTTTGATGAAAGTCATCATTGATTACCCGACGGTGGAAGAGGAAATTCAGATTGTCTCCGCCGTGACTTCCGCGCCCGGTGCCAAAGGGCTGGATCCCAAAAAAGTTGAACAGGTTTGTGACTCGGTAGCCCTCATCGAGGCCCAGCGTTTGACCGCGACAGTGAAAGTGGTTCCCGAGGTGATTGACTATGCGATCCGACTGACTAGGCACACTCGTGAAACTCATGGCATGAGCCTTGGAGCCGGAACGCGGGGTGCGATTAGCTTGGTTCAGGTGGCCAAGGCCTACGCCGTCATGGCGGGTCGCGACTATGTCATTCCCGATGACATCAAACAGGCATCCTTACCGGTTTTCCGTCATCGAGTTCAAGTGACTCCCGAGGTCGCGATCAGCGGACAGAATGTCGATAATTTATTGAAGTCCTCTCTCGAGTCAGTGGTGGCCCCGCGGGTGTAATTTTTCGATCATGCCGCTTCGCCCAACACGTGCGCTCATCGCGCTATTGATTCTCTGGACCCTGCTCGGTCTTGCCGGGTCGATGTGGCTCCCTGCGGTGCCGTGGTGGGGGTGGATGGGATCAATTCTGGCGGCCGTGAGTCTATTCGATGCTTTGGTGGTCTTTGCGCTGCGAGCACCGAAGGCGGAACGCGGCCTTCCAGGCAGAATGGCAGTAGGAATCGAGAGCGAGGTGGCGCTGCGGATCATCAATCCTACTAAGCGATATCTTCATGTTTCCGTTTTTGATGGCATCCCAGCTCGCAGCGATTGCGAGGCCTTTCCATGGAAAGGCTGGGTCAGGGGGAAAGGGTATCTCGATCTTAATTATCCCATCACTCTGCACGAGAGGGGGGAGATTGGCTTTGGGAAAACCCATCTATTGATGACTTCATTACTCGGGCTTTGGTCTCGCAAGTGTTTTGCGGGAGAAGAAGGAGCGGTAAAAGTTTATCCCAACTATCAACCGGTTTTGAGTTTCGCTCTTTTGGCAATGGCCCATCGGCAGGAGCATACCGGAATCATCCGAAAGAACCGGGCGGGACTCAGCCGTGATTTTCACCAGCTTCGGGATTATCAAATGGGGGACACACTCTCGCAGATTGACTGGAAGGCCAGCTCAAAGCGTCAGAGTCTCATCAGTTGTGACTTCCAGGAACAGCTCGACCAGTCGGTCATCCTTATGCTCGATTGCGGGCGCCGGATGCGGACGATTGATGGTGAGATCAGTCAGTTCGACCACTGTTTGAATTCCATGCTTCTCTTATCGTATGTGGCCCTGCGTCAGGGAGATCAGGTGGGGGTTTTGAGTTTTGGGGGAACTAACCGATGGCTTCCTCCGGTCAAAGGAGCAAGTTCGATGACGACTGTTCTTAATCACCTCTACGATTATGAGACATCACCCTTCCCGAGTGATTTCAGCGAGGCAGCAGAGCGGCTTTTGAAGCATCAACGACGGCGTTCCATGGTGGTCGTGATGACCAACCTCCGGGGAGAAGATGCTGAGGAATTACGGGAACCACTGCGGAAACTTCGGGAAAAACACGTGGTCGTTCTCGCGAGTTTGCGGGAATCTGGAATTGGTGAAATGTTGGATAAGGATCTCCATAGTTTTGACGATGCTCTGGGATACCTTGCGGCCGAGGATTATGCGGCAGAACGGGAGGCCGTTTTGGCTGGGCTGAGAGGAGATGGAATTGTCACTCTGGATGAAACGGCCCAGCATTTCCCAATTGCTCTCGCCAATACCTACCTCGACACCCGAGAGATCATTTAAGGGGCAGAGGTAAAGAGGGGTTGCCTTTTCTCCTGCAGTCGCCTATTCAGCCGTCGCGATGAAACACTTTTCGGTTTTTTTGACAATGGTCGGTCTTTTCTTATGCTCTTGTGAACGTCACGAGTGGCACACCGATCCTGATAAAAAGCCAAAGTCATCTGATACGATCAACCTTTTCCTTCACGAAGAGCATCCGAAAGAGGGTGAGGACAAGAAAGGCGAAGAACACGTAAAACCTGAGGGCGAGAAGAAGGAAGCGGAAGCTCCTGAAGGGGAGTAGGTTCTTATTTTCCGTTGGTATTTCTGTCTGAGCTGCCTCCTTTTTTAAAAGCGATTTTGGGATGCTTGGTTTTAAGTTTCTGACCGCTTATCTGGTTCTTTCCGGCCTTGGGTTCATGGTTGGAGTGGGCGTTGCAGTTTAACAAGGAGCCACCGCTTTCATTGCCCGGGATCACCCCAAATCGCGGACGATCTTTCGGACTGCGACGGTTCTTCGAGGAGAGTGACTCATAGGCCCGGTGCAACAGTTCCAGTAAGTGGCCTTGCTGCGGTAATCCCTTCGCCTGCTGCCTCAAAACTGGTGGCCGTGTTCAATTTTTAGTTTCCATTCCGGAGAAGACCGATGAGTGAAGCATTACTTCCGAGATGCCCTGTAGATAGACGTAGCCAAAGATATCGTTCGTCCACTTCCCAAAGAGATGGGAGGAAAATAGTCCTCGTCCTCAAAGGAAACGCGAAGATCAAATAAGGAATTTTGAATTCGTAAGGTCGCCATATCGATGGCAACTACAGAGATTCTCTGCCTTTACAATCGCGTTGCCATACAGGCGAGCGGCCTGCTAAGTTGTCGCTCATGCGTTTCTCCCCATTTCTTTTGCCCCTTCTCCTCTTGACCATGTCCTTTCAGGCCCATGAAAAATCGATCCCCATTTTTGATGACCAATCATTCGAGGGGTCGAACGTGCGACTCGCCAAGAGTTCCAAGAATTGGAGTGTCAAAGATGGGGGGGGTATCGAAAAGGGTGTCGGCCAGGAATCGTATCTCATGTTCAAAGATCAGCTCGGAGATTTCGAACTGAAATTCAGCTTCCAGCTACCGAAAGAAGGAAACACCGGACTGGAGGTTCGCTCTCAAACCGCCAAACGTCTGGAGAAAGGCTTTGTTGGTTTTCAGCGTCACGGTGGAACTAAGATGACCGTCGAATTCGAAAATATTAGCCTGAAACGGACGAAATGATTTCGTGGATTCCCCCCCAACTCCAGAGCATTTTCTCAGCTAAAAGCAGAGACTCTCACCGCGTGACTTTCTTAACTCTCATCACATTGGCGCTCCTGCCAATTAACACCAGTGCACAGGTTCTGGATATTAAGGACAATGACATCGTCGCTTTTGTTGGGGGAACGAACCTCGTGCGCATGCAAAAGGCGGGAGAGCTTGAAGCGGCTTTGACGGAACACTTTCTTGATGCAAAGCCACAGTTCCGCAGCCTTGCGTGGGATGGGGATACCGTGTTCTTCCAAAGTAGCGTCCGCGAGCGCTGGCGTGATGAAGCATTCGGAGACTGGAATGCGCAACTCGAAAGAGTGGGAGCTACGGTTGTGATCGCCCAGTTCGGCAAGATTGAATCGCTCGAAGGCGAAAGAAATCTGGATGCCTTTGTTGAGGCCTATGGAGAACTTGTTGAGCGGTTGTCCAGGAATGGCCGGCGCCTAATTCTCCTAGGCCCTGGTCCTTTCGAATGGCCCGAAGTAGATGCCACAAACCTCCTCCTTTACACGAGTGCGATCGAGGAATTCGCCAAGTCGAGAAGCCTTCCTTTCGTGGCCTGTGATCACGCCAGCCCCACAGATAGCCTGATCAAGGGCCTGATTAGTAGACAGCCAAAGCTCAACAAGGCGCGCCTCGCGGCGGTGCGCGAGAAGTATCGCCTATGGTCCGAATATTGGCAGCCCTCAAACTGGAAGTGCCTCTTCGGTGACGACAAAAAGCGAATCTTTGCGGTCGCCTCTGAAGGTCTGCCGTCATTTCAGGAAGAATGGGCAACCTATCCGGCGTTAATCGAAAAAGCTGAGCTTGCTGTTTGGGAAGCCCGTGAGGTGATTCGGACTCAAGCTCCAGAGCTCACAGGTTCTGGTGATGCCAAATTCGAAAGAGAACTGGATGAATTTGAGGTGTTAGATGGATTCGAAGTCAATCTTTTCGCCGACGAGTCCATGGGCATCAGGAATCCTCTTGTCATTCGCTGGGATGCAAAGGGGACAGCCTACGTTGCGTGCTCTGACGTCTATCCTCAGATCGAACCCGGAGTTCTGCCCAATGACAAAATCATTGCGCTTACGGATAGTGACGCAGATGGAAAAGCTGATGGCTCAAAAGTTTTCGCCGACGGCCTGAACATTCCGACTGGGATGGAAGTCGGGTATGATGAAGTCTACGTTGGCCACGCTACCGAGTTGCTTCGGTTCAGGGACACCGATGGCGACGGAGTTTCGGATGAGCGAAAAATTTTATTGAGCGGTTTTGGTAACGGTGATTCGCATCAAACCAGCAACGGCTTCGCCTGGAGTCCCGGTGGTGAGTTGTGGTTTTGTCAAGGCGATGGTATCGAGTCACGTGTCGAAACTCCCTTCGGGGTTTCCTCTCTTTTTCAGGCTGGCGTCTATCGGCTTCGTCCCAATGAACTGCGACTCGATCCTCTGCTCGACGACTTCATGGGGCCGGGCAACCCTTGGGGCGTTGGCTTTGATGATTTTGGGCAATCATTCGTCATTGACGGAGCTGGTGGTGTTTCCTTTCTCACACCTGGCAGCATTCCAGCGCAACGCCGGTTGCGGTTACCGAGAATCGGGAAGCCCGGCGGCTATTGCGGCATCACCTGTTTAAGTGCCCGCACTTTTCCAGATGGGCTGAATGGAGATTTTGTCATCGGTGACTATAAGAAAAACCAGGTCAGCCGATTTTCCACGCCGGAGGATGGCGCAGGTTTCAAGGTCGAGTGGAAAGAGCCGCTCATTCGCTCGAAGCATAGAAATTTCCGGCCGGTTGATGTTGAGGTGGGGCCCGATGGCGCTATCTATGTTGTTGATTGGTACAATCCGATCACCTGTCACCAGGATGATTTCTATCGACATCCCGAACGCGACAAGACTCATGGAAGAATTTGGCGCATTGCTAGAAAAGGCTCGACGATGAAAGCGCCAAATCTGGTTGACGCTTCAGTCGAGCACTTGGTCAAGTTGCTTGAGTCCCCGGAACGCTGGACGAAAATTAAGGCCAAGCTTGCCCTCTCCAGGCATGACAAAGACAAAGTGTTGCCGGAATTAAAACGTGCGGCCAAGGATCTGAAAAGTCTCGAACTCCTCGACGCGGTTTCCGCTGCAGAGTGGTTGGATATTGTCGACGAAGATCTCGTGAAACAACTTCTGAACTCAACTGACTTCCGGTGCAGATCCTACGCAGCACGCATCCTTGGAAGGTGGGGGAATCGACTCGAAACGTCTCATGCACTTCTTCTTAAAGCTGCCAATGATGATCATCCCCAAGTCCGCATGGAAGCCACGCTCGCCTGCGGTCAGATTCCAGATCCAAAGTCGATCCTGGTTGCCGCCGCCGTTGCTGAAAAATCTCGCGACCGCTGGATTGACTACGCATTCGCACAAGCCGTCCATCATTTGCGACCCCATTGGATTCCGGCATTTGAAAAAGGAGAGCTGGATTTTGGCCCCTATCCAAATGGTTTGGCGGAGGTCCTCGACAAAGCTGACACAAGCGCGCTGAGAAGCCAGGTTCGCAGCCTCTTGACATCTAACACTGGGAGCAAAAGCGCCCGGATTGCCCTCACGAGAGCGCTGATTGCGTCAGGCGAAGACCGCGACCTGCAGATTGCCCTCGAAATGAAACCTCCAAGTGTGGAGGTCTTGGTGAAACTCGCTGAACGGGATCGCCCCGGAAACGTAAATGCAGCCAACGCTCTACGAGCCATTGTTCTCGGAGGCGAACCGGGGGCGAAACTCGCCGCGATGAGACTCGCCTCAAAGTGGGGAGTGAAAGATCTCGGCCCGCTGGCTCTTCGCATTAGCGTTGATGAGAAATCGGAAGAAAACCTCCGCAAGGCTTCCGTGGAGGCACTCGGCACCTTCGAGGACAAGACCGCAAATGAAGCTCTCCTCAGACTTGCCGGAAATCACGAGAGCCCGATGGCGATCCCTGCAATCGAGGCGCTCCTGAATTTTGCGCAAGCAGATGCCGCAAAGGTTGCTGCCGGCATCCTGGCCAAGACCACGAATGAAGAGATGATCCGATCAATCTTCAGCTCCTTTGCCGCGAAGCGGAATGGGGTTGACTTGCTTGAGACAAGACTCGCCTCAAAATTGATTAACACCGAACAGGCCACCTTGCTTCAAAACAGTTGGAATGGCACTGGATTAATCAATGATAACCTCCGCTCGCGTCTCGCCTCGCTTGCGAATCCAGGCAATCCAAAACGAACCGAATTTAATCAGCTTCTTTTGAAGGAAATGGTTGAAGCCGCGAAAAAAGGGAACATCCCAAGCGGAAAGAAAATATTCCACACTGCGGCAGCTGGCTGCGCGGTCTGCCACAAAGGCGGCGATCAAGGCGGCGGCATTGGTCCCGACCTTTCCGCCGTCGGGAGCGGCCTCATGCCGGAGCGAATCGTCACCGAGGTCTTGTGGCCCCGCCAACAAATCAAAGAAGGTTACTCGCTTACAATTGTCACTAAGAAAGATGGCAGTGTCTTGCAGGGATACGAACAAAAGAGCAGAGACAAGACGGTGTTCCTCTTGCGAGACTTTGCCACCGGCAAGATTCACGAGATTCAAAAGGAAAAAATTGAGAAGACCAAATTCGCAGGAAGCCTCATGCCCCCAACTGCCCGGACACTTCCCAGGAAAGAACAAGCAGACTTATTGGCGTATTTATTTTCGCTCAGGGGGAATTGAAACAATAAGGGAAGACGAGGGAACGCCATTTTTCATTAGCGACGAACGCGTTATTGAAATCAATGACGCCCTGGACAGGCTGGAAGGTGAGGAACCCGACGGGTATTGTCGAGGTGGGCGGAGAGGGAAACGGCAGGGTGGGTTTGGCATGAAAGGCAACAAGGTTGATCCTGAATGTCAGAGGGAGCCCTTGAGAGAACTTCTCGTTTGTCCAGCGGATGGTTTTGCGATAGAATCCAACCATGCGCGTCAAGGTGATCATTCCTTACCTTTTGCTCGTTCCGTGGACGATCCAAGAGGCGGCAGGGGAGGGACCCGATTTTAATCGCGACATCCGGCCCATCCTCGCCGAGAACTGTTTCCATTGTCACGGCCCGGACAAGAAGGCACGCGAGGGGAGCCTTCGTCTCGACACTTTCGAGGGGGCCACGGAAGGCGGGGAATTCGACAATCCCATCATTCCCGGGAAGCCTGAAGAGAGCGAAGTCATTGCGCGCATCCGAACGACCGATCCGGACGAGCGCATGCCGCCTCCGAAGTCGAAACGTTCTCTCACAGAAAAACAGAAGGAGCTTTTGCACGAATGGGTTGCTTCTGGTGCAAAATATGAGGAACACTGGGCGTGGATTCCACCGGTTCGCGGTCATGCTCCGGGCGTAAAGACCGTCCACAAGGTCAGCAATCCCATCGACGCTTTTCTTCTTCGCCGGCTCGAAAGGGAAGAGCTCAATTTCTCGGATCGCGCTTCACCAGCCAACCTGCTGCGTCGCCTCTCTCTCGATCTCATTGGTCTTCCACCCTCGCCGAATGATCTGGCGCGCTTTTCCAAGGCAAGCGGGAGCGCCCTGCAAGGTTCTTCAAATCGAATTACGGGGTCTGAAGCGGAGGCCTACGAAGCCGAGGTGGATCGTCTCCTCGCTTCACCACGTTTTGGCGAACGATGGGCCCGGCCGTGGCTCGACCTTGCCCGTTATGCCGATTCGAATGGATTCCAGGCTGATCAACTCCGTCCTTCCTGGGCGTATCGCGACTGGGTCATCGATGCCCTCAACGCGAACATGCCATACGATCAATTCACGATCGAACAACTGGCTGGAGACCTCCTGCCGAAGGCCGATATTCGTCAGAAAGTTGCAACGGGATTTCATCGCACGGTCACCTGCAATGTCGAAGCGGGAGTGAATCCCGAGGGCAATCGTGTCAACCAGGTTATCGATCGAGTGAACACGACCGCGACGGTCTGGCTTGGAATCACCCTCGAGTGCGCCCAGTGCCACGACCACAAGTTCGATCCCTTCACCATGGAGGACTATTATTCGTTCTTCGCTTTCTTCAATAACACGCCCCTCGAAGTCCAACTCCCCTCCAACAAGAAAGACGTTTCACACGACTTTGTGGGGCCCTACCTCGACCTTCCCCTCACGCCAGATCAACTAAAGAAAGCGGAAGAGATCGATCAAAAGATCGCAGTCCTCACCAGCGAACAGGAGAAGCTCAGGAAGGGATCAGAGTCCGCGTTTGTGGCGTGGGAGAAGGTCGCCGTCGCTTCTCTTGCAAATCAGCCGGAATGGCAACGACTGCAGGTTACAGAATTCAAGGCGACTGGCGGGGAAGATCACCAAATCCTTGAAGACGGCTCTGTCCTCCTGACTGGCAAAGTTCCGAATACGACATCCTATACGGTCGTAGTGGAGACGGACCTCCAGAATATCACCAGCTTCAAGTTGGAAGCTCTCGCGCACCCCGACCTGCCCGGCCAGGGACCCGGTCGTGGTGATGCCGTTCGCTCTAATTTTGTTCTTCACGAATTTAAAACTGCGCTACGAAAGGGTGGGAAGGAGCACCCGATCTCACTGCAAAACGCCTCAGCAGATTTTTCGCAAAAGAATTGGAGTGTTACAGGTGCAATCGACGGAAAGCCGAAGACTGGATGGGCGGTCAGTCCGCAGTTGGGTAAGCCACACTGGGCTACCTTCGACCTCGCTCAACCGATCGCTGTGCCCAAGGGTGCGACCCTCGTCTTCCGTCTTGAACAAAACTTCGGTCAGGGGAGGGTGATCGGCAATCTTCGCCTTTCGGCAAGCTCCGATCCCTCCGGGGCTGGGAGTCTCCCGAATGAGATCGTCTCCCTCCTAAAAAAACGAAACGCGAAACGAAACGCCAACCAGCTCAACACACTCAAGGCCCACTTCCTGAAATCGAATCCAACGCTCGCCAAGCTCGAGACCGAACTCGCTCGCCTTATAAAGGAGCGCGGCAATTTCAAGGCGGATCAGACGCTTGTGATGATCGAGTTGGAGAAACCCCGCAAGACTCACATTCTCAAACGCGGCGACTTCCTCGCTCCAGATTCCGAAGTCCATCCCCGAACGCCCGCCCGACTTCCAAGACTTGAGAAATCTTCGAACAGGTTGGGCCTGGCCAAATGGCTCGTGCGGCGTGACAACCCGTTGACCGCGCGGGTCGCCGTGAATCGTTGGTGGGCGGAGCTCTTTGGTAGCGGTATCGTCGCGACTCTCGAAGATTTTGGCACCCAATCAGAGCCTCCCACTCATCCTGAGTTGTTGGACTGGCTTGCAGTCGAATTTATGGAGTCGGGTTGGGACATGAAACACCTGCTAAAGACGATCGTCCTGTCGCAATCCTACCAGCAATCCTCCCGTTTCACTCCGGAATTGTTGGAGAAGGACCCGCGCAACCTCCTCCATGCCCGCGCTCCGCGCTTCCGTATGGACGCGGAGCGCTTGCGCGACAACTCGCTGGCGATCTCCGGGCTGCTCTCCTCCAGGATGCATGGGAAGCCCATCATGCCTTACCAACCGCCCGGTCTCTGGCGCCAGGCCGGCCGCAACGAACCCAAGTGGGAAGAGCAGAAAGACGAGAACCGCTGGCGTCGTGGGATCTATATCGTCTATCGGCGGGCCGCCCCGTATCCCAGCATGGTCAACTTCGACGCACCGGATCGCGGTTCTTGCACCGTGAAGCGTCCTCGCACCAATACTCCCATCCAGGCTCTCACGATGTTGAACGATCCAGCCTACGTCGAAATGGCTCTCGCCTTCGCCGACCGGATCCTCACCGAATCGGAATCACCAGGGGGCCGCGCCGATCACGCCTTCCGCCTCGCCCTCGGTCGCGCAGCAACAGCCAAGGAGTTGCTTGTCGTCGAGGAACTCATTCGTAACCGTCAGACTCACTACCAAAATAACCAAGAAGCCACCAAAGCTCTTTTGAATAATCCGAAGTTTGTCTACAAGCCGAAGCACGAAAACAAAATCGAACTCGCGACTTGGTTCAACCTCGCAAATGCCTTGCTCAATCTCGATGAGACCATGACGAGGAACTAGGAAAGAATCGACCAAGACTCCATCGATGCAATCAAACCCACTCGATTACCAGAACCGCCGGCTCTTCCTGCGGAAGTCCGGCTTTGGGTTTGGTGGCGCAGCGCTGGCCTCCCTGATGAACCAGGACGCAGCTGCTGCTACTGATAACTCGTTGGCAAAACTCGGGCTTCATCACGCTCCCAAGGCAAAGCGGGTGATTTACATTCATATGGTGGGTGCTCCTTCGCATCTCGACCTTTTCGATTTCAAACCCGAGTTGCAGAAGCGTAACGGCCAGCTTTGTCCTGATGAGTTCTTTGATGTGAATCAGCTCGCCTTCATTCGCGAGCAACCCAATTTACTAGGAACTCCCAAGGACGAACAATTCGCCTTCAAGAAGTGCGGGCAATCTGGAACGGAGCTCTCCAATCTCCTTCCACATCTCCAGGGCGTGGCGGATGAGATGTGCTTCATCAAGACCCTCCACACGGAGCAGTTCAACCACGCTCCGGCTCAGATGTTTTCTCTCACCGGCTTCGAACGCTTCGGGCGACCCAGCATCGGGTCTTGGGCCAGCTACGGCCTGGGCAGCGAAAATCAAAACCTGCCAGGCTTTGTCGTGCTGGTCACCGGCCAGGTGCTTGGCGCCGGAAACAGCGCCTTCGGAAGCGGTTTTCTCCCAACGATTCACCAAGGCGTCGAGTTTCGCTCGCAGGGAGATCCGGTTCTCTACCTCTCCAACCCGGATGGAATCTCCCATGGCGAGCGCAGGCTGGTCGTGGATGCTGTCAAGGATCTCAACAAGCTCGCCCTCGACGACGTCGGGGATCCCGAGATTGCGACCCGCATCAGTCAGTATGAGATGGCCTATCGCATGCAAACGAGTGTGCCGGAGCTCATGGATATCAAGAGCGAGCCTAAGCGCATTCACGAGATGTATGGCACCCAACCGGGCAAGAGCAGCTTTGCCAACAACTGCCTGTTGGCTCGCCGGTTGGTGGAACGTGGGGTGCGCTTCGTGCAACTTTTTGACCAGGGCTGGGACCACCATGGCGCCGTGTTCAACGCCCTGCCGAACAAAGCCAAGCAAGTCGACAAACCTATCGCGGCCTTGATCAAGGATCTTAAGGAGCGAGGTCTCCTCGACGACACTCTCATCGTGTGGAATGCCGAGTTCGGCCGCACTCCGATGGCACAAGGCACGTCCGGAGACGGCAAGACGCGAAGCAAAGCGGGACGCGATCACCACAAGGAAGCCTACACCGTCTGGATGGCAGGTGGAGGAACCAAACCCGGGCATGTCTACGGTCAGACCGATGAACTCGGATACGGCATCGCGAAGGATCCCGTCCACGTCCACGACTTCAACGCGACCATCCTCCACCTCCTTGGCATCGACCACGAGCGCCTCACCTTCCGCTACCAAGGCCGGCAGTTCCGGCTCACCGATGTGCACGGGAAGGTCGTCAAAGGCGTCCTGGCGTAGAGCAGGTGAGAACTACTCTTTTTCACCCGAGTTTTCCCCCATCGTCAGTTCAACGAAGCGATGTTTGAGCGTGAAATCCGAACTCACATCCCACCACCGAAACCCCATCGGGCGCTTGTCAAAATTTTTGCTCGTGGTTTCGCCATTCACGAGTTGGATCCCTTTGTAATCATTGATGACAAGCTTGTGAGTGTGGCCACCGAGAAAGGCAACCACCCCGTTCTCTTCACAAAGCTTTAGGATCTCCTGCCGTTTAACGACTGGAAGATTGAAATAGACTTCTTTCTCGTCAGGCTTCTTAAGGAAGAGGGGATAGTGACCGACAACCACTACGGGGCTTTTACGCGCCTTGGCATGTTTCAAGGTCGTGGCAAACCAGGCATCATGTTTCTCTGACTCTCCTTTTAGCGGTGCTTTCCAAAGTTGGGTATTCACGATCACAAAGGTGAACCCCTTGTGATCCACGGCGTAGTAGTCCTTCCCCACCTTCTCGCGGTAGAGCTTCAACGACTCGGCAGTGGGCACGTTCTCGACATCGTGATTCCCGGAAGCACAGTGACAGGGAAGCTTGAAGCCCGCTTTGATCCTCGTGAAATCCGCCCAGGACTTGTCGTTCGCCTTGTTGACAAGATCGCCACAGATCACCACGAAGTCCGGCTTCATCCCGTTGATCTGATCCACCGCCAACCTAAACGTCTTCACGTCGTGTTCGTAGCCCCCCATCCCGAGCTGAGTGTCACACATCTGGACAAAAGAAAATTGTTCTGTCGAAGGAGCCTCGGCGGGAGCTGGCTCAGCGGAATGGGCGGCACACAAAGACGCGAGGAGAAGAAAGGCGGATATCAGGGAACGTTTCATGAGTGGAATTTCTACGCAACCACCGCGTCCGATAATTCAAGCTTTTCAAAGGTTCTGAATTGACGCCGGCTGTTCTGCCACTGAGTTTCGATAGATGATGTTCAAATACCTGCTGAGTGCGTTTCTTGTTCCACTCGCTTGTTCGGAGCAGTCGCTGGCTGCCGGGAAGTCGGCTCCGCTGGTGGTCGCCCACCGTGGCGCCTCGCATGCTGCTCCGGAAAATACCCTGGCGGCCTTCAAGCTGGCATGGGAGGAGGGAGCCGATGCGATCGAGGGGGACTTTTTTCTAACCAAGGATCAAAAAATTGTCTGCACGCATGACCGGACCACCCAACGATTGAATAAGGAGAAACTGAAACTTGATGTGGCGAAGTCGACCTTGGGAGAATTGCGAGCCCTAGATGTCGGTTCCTGGAAAAATGAAAAGTGGAAGGGCGAACGCATGCCGACCTTGGCGGAGGTGATGGAAACAGTTCCGGACGGAAAAAAAATCTACATCGAGGTGAAATGTGGAGCTGAGATTGTTCCGTTTTTGAAGACCGCGATCGAGGCGAGCGGGTTGGAGCCGGCGCAGATCGTGATCATCAGTTTTCAGAAGGCGGTGATCCTGAATGCGAAAATTTCCATGCCAAACCTGAAGGCGTGCTGGTTGTGCTCGTTCAAGCGGGAAAAGAAGACGGGCGAGATGAAGCCGACCGAAGCAGAGGTGATGAAATCTCTAAATACGGTGAGAGCAGACGGTTTGAGTTGCGGTGACCACAGCTCGCTGACGGCAGGATTTCTCAGGCGCGTGCGTGCGGCGGGCTACGAGACGCACTGTTGGACAGTGGACAATCCGAAGCGGGCGAAGGAACTGGTCGAATTGGGCATGCACTCGATCACGACGAATCGGCCAGCGGTGATCCGGGAAGGGCTGGCTCCGGCCGAGGGGCCGTAGTCCGATGCGGGCGCTTCAAACTACTAGGCGAATTATTTTGAATGATTAGATGCCTGCGGGCTTCCAAGCTTCGGAGTATTCTCTCTGCCAGAGCTTCCTGGGAGCCTCGGCGCCCTTGACCTGAACGCCCTCCCGGTAGGAGATGTTGCCGAGGTGGCAGAGCATCGTGCTCTTCTGGGCGTCAGCGATTTCTGCGTTGAGCGCCTCGTCTTTGCGGATGGCATTGACGAAGTTTTGGAAGTGCGGAATGTCGCTGAGGCTGGGCATATTTTCTTCCACGAGTTTGCCGGCGTTGTCGTGGATGCGGTAACCTCCGCCGTCGAATGACATGACGCCGTCGTCGCCATAAATGCTGACGAAGGAATGTTTTTCGTTCTTACGCTGCAGGCAGCTGCTGCCGTGCCAGCTCATCCCGACCTCGCCGAAGTCGTAGGTGGCATCAGCGGTGTCGGGTGTTTCTTGGTCGTCTTCGAAATGGTAGCGACCGCCGGTGTAACTGGTGCGGGTTGGTGAATCGACCCCGAGTGCCCAGCGGGCGATGTCGAGAGCGTGCACCCCGTTGTTGGCCAGTTCGCCGCCACCGTAAAGCCAGTGCCAATGCCAGTTATAGTGAATCAGATTGTCTTTGTATGCGCGCGCGGGGACGGGGCCTTGCCAGAGATCGTAGTCGAGGTGCGCGGGGACCGCGGCAGTTTTTCCCTTTCCGATCGAGGTGCGCTTGTTGTCGTACCAGCAGCGCGCGTAGCGGAGTTCACCAATGACACCGGCTTTGAGTTTCTCGATACCCTCGCGAAAACCAGGGGCGCTGCGCCGCTGGTTGCCCATCTGTACTTTCCGCGTGGTGCGCTGGGCGGCGGCGACCATGAGTTCAGCCTCGCGCGCATTGTGGCTGCCGGGTTTTTCCACGTAGACATGTTTGCCGGCTTGGCAGGCGAGAATGGTGGCAGGCGCGTGCCAGAAATTCGGGGCGGCAATCGAAAGGATATCGACGTCTTTGTCTTCAAGAATGCGTCGGAAGTCGGTGACGGCTTTGGGGGATTTTCCGTTCTGCCGCTCGGTGGCGAATTTGGCCCCGGCAGCGAGGCGGTTCTGATCAACATCACAGACGTAGGCGATCTCGACGCCCTCGAGCTGAGCGAAGTTGTTGATATGCGCCTTGCCGCGGCTGAGCCCCATGACACCGACGCGGAGTTTTTGACCGGGCTTGGCGTCGGCGCGGGCTACGAGGGTGGCGGCAGTGGCGGTGCTGATGAAGTGGCGACGGGTAGGCATTCGAAGACCCTAGACATTTTCACCACTGCTGGCGAGATTTTAGAGTTTGCTAGCCCGGCAGTTTGCGGGCTCTTTTTTGCGAAGGAAGCGCCGCCGCGACGGGCGATTTCTTCGCAGTGACCGAACACATTTCCTTCTTCTCCTTGGCGTTGCTGCTCGTTGTAGGTCCCTGTGGATATTGAGACGAATCCCGACCTCTTTCCTCATGCCTTCGAAACACCACTTTCTAATTGACACTTTGTAAGCGGAGTTTATTAAGTGGCGGATGACTGATTCTCCGGTGGCTTCTGAATTGCTCTCAAAGATCAACGAACGCCGTGTCTTGGAGTTTGTGCAGCGGAATGGACCAGCTTCGCGCGCCGTTATGGCCAGGGGTAGCGGGATGAGCGCGCCGACGGTCTCGAAGGCGGTCAGCTCCCTGATTCGTAACGGATTTCTGGAGGAAACGGAAGCTTTGGAGGTGGGATTTGGTCGTCCGGGGAAGTTACTGCAATTGTCGGAGCATAAGGCCAATGTGCTGGGCGTTGTCATTGATGCCGATACCTGTTGGATTGGATGTGCCCGGCTCGACGGTGTCGTATCAAAGGAGCAATCCATTTCCTTTCGGACTCCCAATTCCTATGACGACTTGCGACAGGCGGTGATCAATGGGGTGGGTGAGATCACGGGGCATGTGAAGGGTGATCTGAGCGGTCGGTTTCGAGGAGTTGGCCTCAGTGTCCCAGGGCTCTTCAACTCTCGGGTTGGAGAAACGGTGATGTCGCCGAATCTGCACCTATTGGACGGACAACGGCTCGCCTCCGATCTCTCCAATGAAATCGGCCTGCAATGCATCGCTTTGCAAGAATCCCATGCTCTTTGTGTCGGCGAACGCATGTATGGGGCGGCGCGGGCAATGAATGATTTTGCGATGCTCGATGTCAGCACGGGGCTGGGGCTTGGTATCGTGAGCGGAGGCCACCTTCTCACCGGCAACAGTGGTATGGCGGGTGAGTTGGGGCACATCACGGTCGTTCCTGGCGGACAGCGATGCGGCTGCGGCAATCGCGGTTGCCTTGAAACCGTCGCCACCGACACCGCCTTTGCCCGGCTGATTTCGAAACAGCTCGGCCGGAAGGTTGGGGTTCAGGAAGCGCTCGCGGCGCTCGCTGCGAATCGCACTGAAGAGGTGATTTCACAGACCGTCGATTATCTCGCGATTGCGGTCGCAGCGGTGATCAACATTTTTAACCCCGCAACGCTCTTTCTCCATGGGCAGCTCATGAATTCCGACCCGGCGATTTTTAAACGTGTGGTGAGGGAGTCGAAGAAACGAACTCTTTCGCCTTCCTTCAAAGATTGTCGGATCCTCCAGTCGAAGGGAAATAAGCGCCTCGGTGCAGTCGCCGGAATCATCGATCATTTAGCCAATGAGTTGGCTCCTGCATTTACAACGATCGACAATGGAAATGTCGAACTCTCACGATCAACAACATTAAAGAACACTCTATGAAAACTCGAACTCTTCCCATCTCGCTGATCACCGCTGCCGCCGTCTTTGTCGCGCTGGCGGTTTTTGCTGCACCCAAAGTCAAACCCGAGTCGAAAGCGGGTGCGATTCGAGTGCTATTCCTCGGTCACGAGAGCGAGCACCACAACAGCAATAAATTCTACCCGATGTTGGCCAAGGGGCTCGGGCCGGATGCCATCTACTTTGATTACGTCACCAATGTTGAGGAAGCGCTCGGCGACGCGGCGTATCTGAGCAAGTTCGACGCGGTCCTGCTGTATGCGAACCATGGGGAGATTACACCCGGGCAGTGGTCAAACTTGAAGGGCTACGTCGAGAACGGCGGCGGTTTCGTGCCAGTGCATTGCGCGAGCTGGTGTTTTGGTAACGAACCGGGTTTCGACCAGCTGGTGGGCGGTCGGTTCGCCAGCCACAAGACCGGCACTTTTACCGC
>JAPKDJ010000146.1 GCA_026421245.1 Akkermansiaceae bacterium
TGGCATCCCCGCGAATCGAAACGCGGCGGAGCGTGGATGAACTATCTCGAAACCGGTCTGCCTTCACCGCACACGCCCCATCTCGGATTGATTTGCGGGAACATGAGCTGAACTCGCCCCGTCGACTCCCACTATCGCCCGACGTTTTAGTCATCTCTTTTCCTCACCGGTCGGCTACGCCGCGAGATACTACTCCTACAAGTGGGCCGAAGTCCTCGACGCCGATGCCTTCACCCGCTTCCGCAAAGAAGGTGTCCTCAATGCTGACACCGGAATGTCCTTCGGTGCCGAAGTGCTCTCGAAAGGAAACTCCCGTCCCGTCGACGAATCCTACCGAGCCTTCATGGGCCGCGATCCGGAGCAGGGGGCATTGTTGAAGAGGTCGGGTTGGGGTAGATCAATGAATCGCGCTATCACTGACCTTGTTCGATCAAGCCGCGGATCGTTGTTAAGTTCCGTCGGGCATCAGCGTGGGTGGGCTGTAGTTTGAGCGCTTGCTCAAGATGCTCGACGGCTTGTTGGAGTTGTCCTTGTTTTGCCAGGGCGAATCCCAGCTTGGAGTAGTGGTTGGGGGAATTGGGATTGAGCTTCAGGGCTTTTTCCAGGGACGTTTGGGCTTCTGGCCATCGTTCCAGTTTGAGCAAGAGTTGAGATAATGTCGCTAGGCTTTTTCCGTCTTGTTGGTTGCTCTTGACAGCTTGTTTGAGATGGGGGATAGCTTCGGCAGGCTTGCCTTTTTGGGTAAGGAGCGTGCCCAGGTTGGCATTGGCTTTTCCGTGGTCCGGCTGGATGCGGATGGCTTCGCGGAAACTGGTTTCGGCCAGATCGAATCTCTTACTCCTGATGTAAGAAATTCCGAGATTATTATGGGGGCCGGCATTTTTGGGGAATTCTTCTACAAGCGAAAGATTTTCGGATCTCGCAAGAGCGGTGTATCCTTGTTGCTGGAGGAAAGTAGCGAAGCGGTATTGTGCCTCGTATTGGTTTCTCTCTCGCGAAATGGTTGGAATGGGCAGCGTTCGACCGGGCAGGGGAGCGGAGCGGGCAAACCGTTCGAGCCGGGTTCCTTTCGAATGGTTGACGTCCGCTTTCACATCGTCGGGATTCAATCTTCCCTTGTAGATCACTGATACTTTTCTATCGCTATCAATGAGAAAACTGACTGGGACGGGAAGAGTTTCGGCACCGGTGATTTGGTAGTCGTGCATCGATTGGAGATAGATGACTAATTCGCGCGTTGCTCTACCATTGGCGAAGGGGAGTTTCAGACGTTTAGCCATTTTTTCAGCGTCCGGCGCACTCGAGCTATCTTCCTCGAGACCATCAACGGCGAGAGCGATGATTTCGATCCCAGCCTCACGGAGCTCCGAATTTTTTGCGGTGAGGTCTTTCAATTCTTCCTCGCAGGCCGGGCACCAACTGGCCCAGAGACTTAAGAGGTAGGCTTTGCCTTCGCTGATCGGGATAGGTTGAGTGTCGCCGTCGAAGGTTTTGTAATTCAGTGCCGCCATGGGAAGAAGAGTGGCGAGGGGAATGCGGGAGGTACTTTCCGAAGGAGGGAGATTGACCGGTGCTGGTGAGATGGCGACCTGACGTTTCTTTGTTTCGATGGGCCTGGCTTCGCCGCTGCCTTGGACAAGTTGGTAGCGCTGATCCACCGTGATTCCGGTGAATGTTTCGGTCCCCCCCCCTGGCCACCGGACTATTACGGAATCGATTGCTTCGGCGCTGCCCAGGCCAAAGTGCAGGGCTTTGCTCGATTGGGAGAGGAATGATTCACCCGCGCGTAAGGTCTTGATGAGGGGTTGGGAGCCGGCAACGATGACCTCGACCCGTGCCCCGATTGCGTCGCGGTTTGTTGTAGGAGCGGTCCCCTGCAGGCGAATTGTGAGGTGGTGGTTATCAATGGGGACATCGTTCCGAAAGAAGCGGAGCCGTGGAGCATTGCGATTGGAAATCCATACGTCGAGATCGCCATCGTGGTCCCAGTCGGTGGTTACCAAAGCCCGACCATCATCAGGAAAGTCGATTCCTGAAGCGGCGGATATATTGGCGAAGCTTCCGTTTGGTTTTGCGGTGTTTAGAAAGACGCAGTTGCGCTCCCTACCGCTATAAGAACGACCGCGTTGCATCATGCTACCGAAGGTTGCGTTGGCGCTTTCTAATTCGCTTGTTTTGGCTTCACCGATCTCATTCAGGGATTGCGACAAAACTTGTCGCCAGTAGAAACTTCACAAATCGCCCGGATCTTCGCCCGTGATATTCCCATTAGCGACGAGGATATCTTGCCACCCGTCATTATTTAGGTCGGCAAAGCTGGTTCCCCAAGCCCAGCGGGCTATTGCGACCCCGGCTGCTTCGCTCACATCGTCAAAGGATCCCTTTCCAGAAGCCTTCATCAACGTGCTACCACGGGCGAATCGTTGAAGTCTTTTTCGAACTTCTGTTGGGGCATCCGGTTTGAATTGATCCTGATAAGTGATGCGGTTTCCAGCGGCTGAGAACATGTTGCTTACGTAAACGTCCATGTTGCCGTCCCGATTGTAGTCTCCCCAGGTGACGGCCATTCCGGAGGCGCTGTCTTCGACTCCGGATTGGGCGGCGACATCCACGAATTTCCCACCATCGTTCCGGAAGAGGTTGTTCCGTCCGAAGTCATTGGCGACGTATAGGTCCTGGTCACCATCGCTATCGTAGTCTTCCCAAGAGGCAGCGAGGCTCCAGCGAAGGTTATTTTGGTCAAGCCCGGTCTCGGTCGTGACGTTTCGAAAGCTGAAAGCATTTTCGTTTTTGAAAAGGCTGTTGGGCCCCCCGGAATTGGAGTCATGATAGACGAAATCACCCCCGACAACGCCGCTCGATCGCGATTGGGGGCCGTCCGAGCTATTTTGATAGTAGGTGCAGACGTAGAGGTCGAGGAGACCGTCGCCGTCGTAATCCGCCGCGCTCATCGACATAAGATCATCGGCAGTGGGCAGTAGAGTTTGGTATTCGAATCGGCCATCACCTTGATTGGCGGCTAGCACAATGCCGCCCATCATGGCCACGGCAAGATCTTGGTCACCATCATTGTCTAGGTCGACTAGAAGGGCGCTACGCGAACCCTCCAGCCAATTGACCTCCGCCTGTTCGGATTTGTCGCTGAGGGTTCCATCGGGGTTCTGGACATAGAGACGGTTGGGAAGGCCGTCTTCCTGGCAAAGATAGAGATCATCGAGCCCGTCACCGTTGACATCACCGAGAGCCAATCCGGGGTTGCCTAGCCAGAAGAAATATTGGGTGTCCTGTGTGCGTCGTAGCCAATGACCGTATCCGTGGCCAAGCTGCGTCTCAAATGAATCTGTGGATCCGATGACGGATTGAGTGCAATCGGAGAAGAGGGTCCGGCCGGGAGTGTGAGAGTTAATCTGCTCAATGTCGCTGACTTCAATAGAGGAGAGGAGGGGTGGCGAGTCATCGTCTTTTTTAATCCAGCGGGTTCGCCAGGTGGCGTGCTTTTCGATGACGCCGTTTTCGGTGATCCCAGAGAGTGCTATATATTGTAGGGTCGTGAAGGATTTCTCGTCCTGCTGCACACGAAAAACCTTGGGAGTGAACCTGAGGTCTGTCCCCCCGGTCAAGGGGGCGCCCAGATTGCGGAGTGCGGTTTCGATTTTGGCGAGGCCTTTTTGTTTTAATTCAGCTGGTTGGTCCGGCATGCGAACGATATGGAGCACGGAATCTGAGAATACGGGTTTGGAATCCTCCGTTTCGAGAGAATGAAAAGAGATGTCATTGCTGACAAACTTGCGAAGACTATCGGAGTTAATTTCCCCGGGGTTCAGGATCAACTTGCCAAGTCCTTTGAGTTGCTGTTTGGCTTCTTCCGCGAGCGCTTCGGTAGGCCAGCCATCGGCATTCGGGTCGTCTAGGCGATCCATCGGGGTTTGGGGAGGGGCTGGGACTAGATAGGGTTTGTCGGACGATCCGAGAGTTGGATCGGAATTATCTTTAAGAAATAGGAAAATAGCTGTGATAGCAACCAGTACGGCTCCAACCAAAATTAGAGGCTTCCGTTTCTTTGGGCGCGACCCGATTGGTTTTTTCTGATTTTTTTGCGTTGAAGTCATGGAGCGTTGGAAGAAACGATAATTAATTAACTACTTTGGCAGTAAGAAGTGCGAGCGAATTTTAGAGCAAAGCGAGAACGAAAACGGGGCGTCCTAATTAGGACGCCCCGTTGAAATTTTATCAGACTTTAATTGAAGTCCAATTGTCGTTACTTACGACGGCGGACAAAAGCAAGAAAGCCAACTAAGCCAAGGAGCATCGTGCTTGAAGGCTCTGGGACGCCACTAATGGCCGCTTCGTCGATTCTGACTGCTTCCAACCGTGTCCAACCCCAACCTCCATCGTCGCTTTCGAAGAAATCGAGCTGAT
>JAPKDJ010000069.1 GCA_026421245.1 Akkermansiaceae bacterium
TCTGGCTCCGTTTCCTGGGACCACTTCAATTCTACTTGGCGCAATGCGCAGTTATTTGTGAAGATCGGAACAAAGATCGGCGTACGACGGACCTAAGAGTCATCAAGAATGGCCGTTTTCGCAATTGAGAGCCACTGATAGACAACCGACCGTGAGCGACATGCTAAGAAACTGACAATAATTAATGAATTTAGTTTGACAATAGAATGAATTTGAGTCAAAACGACAGTGTCATGAGCTTAAAAAGAACTCTATCAATTGTCGGACTTTCATCTTCTTTGGTTGGCTTCGCCAGCGCTGAGATTGAGAGCAGTATTTCAGCCGGGTATAACTCTCAGTATGTTTACCGTGGTGTTGATCTTGGTGATGACCAAGCAACCCTAAACCTTGGCACCTCAGGCAACGCGGGTGGTCTTGACTGGAGCATCAGTTTGTTCCACGGGTCTAGTGAAGACGCCACCATTCTCGGTGGTGCAGCCGGTGCAAGTCTCGACGAGACCAGAATCCATGCTGGTGTTTCAACAGGACTTAGCGATCACCTCAGCATAAGTGCAGGTATCATCAACACTTCTTACAACCTCCTTCCTTCAGATCGCCTTGAAGTCTACGTCGGAGCAGCCACAACTGTCAGTGGAATCGACGTGAGCGCTACCGCTTACTTCAACGAGTCTGACAACTACACTGGTGACACCTACTACGAGTTGGGTGCGAGCAAAGATTTCGACGTTGCAGAAAATGTGACTGGAACTCTTGCTGTTACCTACGGTAACTGGAATAAAGATCTACTCGGTGGAACTGTTGCAGACGTCGATTTCGTTTCGGTTTCTGGAACCCTTAACATTGATCTTGGTGATAATGTTGGCGCATCAATTGGCGTTACTCATATCTCAAGTGATACGGCCATCACCGAAGACCAGACTGTTGTGGGAACATCCCTCACACTTAGTTTCTAAGCTGGTTACTAACGTAAATTATTTAATCTTAATTTTAAAAGAGGGGCCTAACGGCTCCTCTTTTTCATTATAAGGCTCTCACTGATTAACTAGGGTCGAGTGACTGTGGTGATTGCATTTGTGCTGTGGCTTGTGATTTTTCATCATCATGGAGAATGAGGCCCGTTGCCGAAGAAAGTAAGATCGCAGCTGAAACGACCTATTCACATCACCCCCCTTTCTCTGAAGTGGTCCCGTTTTGTAGCCAGTAAATTCTTGGGCTTATTGATGATCGAATTGGTTTGTGGGGCGGGATTTTAAGCGGCGGTTGCAATCGTGATTTCGGGTTTATCAACCGCCCACGGCGATTGGCCTCCTAGCGCTGTGTGGCTCCGGCGATGGTTGTAGAACTCCATCTAATCCCGACACTAGTTGCTCGGCTTCTTGCACTGTCTCATCGCTCCAAAGTCTCAATTTCTCGGATTTGACGCTTCGCCAGAGGAGCTCGATAAACACGTTGTCCACCCAGCGACCTTTGCCGTCCATGCTGACCTTAATACCGTGCCCTTCGATCGCTTGTATCCATTCCGGACTCGTAAATTGAGAGCCTCGAGCGGTATTAAAAATCTTGGGTTTACGGACTGTCCGCTCAAACGCTCTTTGGAGAGCTCTGATACAAAACCCGGTGTCCATGGAGTTGCTGACCTCCCACGAGAGCACCGCCCGGCTATGCCAACCCATGATCGCAACGAGGTATCAGTGTCCTTGTAGCATCGGGATATAGGTGATGTCGGGACACCACACTTGATCGATTTCTGTCACTTCGACGTTTTGAAGTAGGTAGGGGTAATTTTTATGCGCTGGTGAAGGCGTGCTGCTCGATGGCTTGGGGCAGAGAGCTTCAATGCCCATGATCCTCATGAGCCGACTGATTCGGCTACGTCCAATGCAATGGCCCAGTTTTTGGAGTTCATTTCGTAATTGGCGTTGCCCAAAAAAGGGACCTGCCATGTAAATTTCGGCGATGAGGCTGACAAGTTCAGTGTCGCTCCGAGTCATTTTGCCGGGTGTTTTTTTGAGACGATTTCGATTCATCTCGAGCAGCTTGCACTGACGCCGAACTGAGAGCTTGGGGTGGTTCGGTGTGATCACGAGCTTTTCGCTCGTGTCGATTCACAGCTCGTTGCACTTTCCCTCAAGAAATTCTTTCTCGATGAGGAGTTGCCCGATTTTACGTTCGAGTCGTGCTGACTTTCAGTCGAAGTTCACCGAAGTCTCGTTGCTAGCGTTTTTTCGCTCGAAGATCTCACTGATGCGGCTCTCGAGCTCCTTCTTCCAGGCGCTGATTTGCGTCGGGGCAATGTCGTTATCTTTGGCGATTTGAAAGCGCCTATTTCAGAATTCTAAGAAATAAAGAAGGCTAAAAAATAAAGTGAACTAATTGTTGATATGTGGCACGCCAGTTGCTCTAATCTCTTCGCCATGAAAAAAACATTAATTATTCTTGCGATCGGATCCGGTCTCTCCCTCAGCCAAGCACAAGCTGAAATCGAGTCGGAATTCCATGTTGGTTATAACAGCGATTACGTATTCCGGGGTTTGAACCTGGGCGAAGACGCTTATGAGTACGGCCTTAATTTTGCGGGTTCTTCCTCCAGCGGCCTTGATTGGTCTGCTGGTCTCTGGGGAGTCTCACCTTCCGGCGAAGGTACGGGCGAAACTGATGTCTATGCTTCGGTTTCCAAAGACCTCGGCGATGTTTCCGTTGCTGCTGGTTTCACTACTTACACCTACGAAGATGGTGCTGCCCATGACTCTGAATTGTCTCTTGGGATTTCAGGTGAAGCATACGGATTTGACGTTGGAGCGACCGCGTTTTTCGGAACTGAGGGAGCGGTTGACGAGCAAGTCCTTATCGAAGGAAGCCTTGCCCAATCCTATGAACTGAATGACACGACCAATCTTAACGCCGGATTGGTTATTGGATACGTCTCCGACGCTGGTCTGGGAGGCTACGCCACCGATAACGGAGTTGCTTATTACGCAGTGACACTCTCTCTTGACGTTACTCTCAGCGATGATATTTCCCTTTCCCCATACGTTGCTTACGTTAATGGAGATGGCGGAACGATCGCTGATGTCGGCTCCATTGAGGACGGCGTAATTGGCGGAGTAAAGGTAAGCATGTCCTTCTAAGGTTGTTTTAACCACTCAATTTAACTTTGAAGAGCGGGGTCGAAAGACCTCGCTCTTTTATTGTCGTCTTGCGCATGTGAATGGGGCTGGCACATTCCGTTCATGGCAATTGACATCCGTCTTCTGAGCGAAGTTTGTAAGGTCCGTCCTGGAGACACCAAAAAAAGATCGGGGAGGTCGTTTTGGTCAATGTCTCCGACCGCGAGCCCTGCCCCGGTCAGGAGGTAGTTTTTGATGTTTTTTCGATCCAGCTGATTGTGAAACTTCAGTCCTGTCTCTTTGCTGCTGAGTTGGGTAAATAGGGGAGTTGCAGGCGCTGGGGATGATGTGTGCTCCACGAGTTCACGGGCATCGAGATAATCTGCAACGTTCTCCCAGGGCGGGAATTTCCACGGAGATGGGGGGGTGCTGTGCCTCAAGCTGAACCTGGAGGCAGCTCAGACCTGCCAGTGCGAGGGCTGCAGATTTGAGCTTCAATCTTGTCATCATGGTTTGGGGCCGTTCTAAAAAGCTGGGAGAGAATTGGGAAGGAATAAGGCATCTGTTTTCATGCGAAGGGTGTTTTTTTCGTAGAAAAAATGAACTTTTTCTGAATAGACGGAATAAAACTAAGCCAGTTCACGTCATATCCGCAGAATGAATTAATTTACATTGTGATTACGATGAATGCACAAAACGCTTTTTTTGTATCGCTTAACCAAGGAACAAAACTATGACAACAGCACCAAAAACACCAAAAGATTCCGCTTCCCGCTATGATTCAGACAGTAGTCTCCGACTCTATATGCGCGAAATCAGTAATACCCAACTCCTGACTCCCAAGGAGGAAATTGAGTTGGCAGCGAGGATTCGGAAAGGGGACAAAGAGGCAAGAACTCGGATGATAAAGGCGAATCTACGATTGGTCGTCAAAATCGCCCAGGGCTACTCGAACTACGGCTTGCCGTTGGCGGACCTCATTTCCGAAGGAAATATCGGGCTCATGAAGGCGGTGGAGCGATTCGATCCAGCCAAAGGAGGAAAACTTTCGACCTACGGGTCTTGGTGGATCAAGCAATCGATCAAACGTGCTTTGGCAAACCAAAGTAAAACGATTCGCCTCCCAATCCACATGGTGGATAAAATTGCGAAGCTTCGTCGTATTTCCTCGATGCTCGCGGAAGCCTATGGACGGGAACCGACCGAGGAAGAGCTTTGTGAAGAGACCGGGATTCCACGCAAAAAGATGGCTCTGCTTAAAAGGGCCTCCCAGCGCCCAACCTCGCTCGATGCCCCGGTTGGGGACGACGATGGCTCAAATTATTCCGAAATTATCGGTGATGAACAGGCGGTTGATCCGTTTGAAGCCCTCTCGGACAAGAATATGGTGAACCAAATCGACGATTTACTTGATGTTTTGGACGAAAGAGAGTCAAAAATCATCGAAGCTCGCTTTGGTTTGAATGGTAAAACACCCATGACTTTGGAGGAAGTTGGCCGCGAATTTGGGGTCACCCGCGAAAGAATTCGTCAATTACAGAATATTGCGCTTGATAGAATGCGTAAAAGTTTGCGTAAAAAAGAGAAGCCAACAGAGGCTTTTCTTTCGAGAACGGCCTCTTGAGGTTAGATAGCACAATCCATAGCGATTGGGATCGTAGGTGTGAAGAGCGGTAGGGGTGACCCCGCCGCTCTTTTTCTACCCCGGATTCACGGTCTTCAGCGGAAAGATTTTGACCGAGACTCCGGGACTCGTCAGGGAGGAAACGGGGGCTTCCTCCACCTTGAAGCCGTCCCACTCAAGGGGAGCCGTGCTCATGGCGGGAACGTTGGTTTCGGAAAAAGCGTAAGGCTCGTGATGTACTTGTCCGCAGTGAATCCGTCCTTTCGCCGATTCCGAGAACAGAAGGTAGCGTTCGAGAAGGAAGAATTCCAATGAACCTGGCTCCGCAGTTTTGAGATTCTTTCCGATCGAGTAATCGTAAATGGCGGCTTCCGCCTGCCCTTTTCTCTGGCAGCGATACTCGGAACCCTGATGCGACATCCGGGCGTGTTGGTAGGGAAGGTGAAAAAACCTCCGGGCGACTTCAACTGCGATAGGCTGATCGCAATCGAGTGAGAAAAACCACACGCCCGGGCGGCCCTGCTCGTCGTGAACGTAGGCCCGGACATTCAGCTCCATGAAATTGGAAAGGAGAGGCATTGAGGGCAGAAAACGAGGGCGGACTTTCTTCATGAAGAAGGGAACCAGCCCCAGGTAAGTTTTGCCTTCATGGAGGTCGACTGAGAGTGGGGCGGGAAGCCGGGCGGAAATTTCGTCGGGATCGAACTCCCAATGGAGGAAAAGTAAATTGCTCCAAGTCTGGAACATCACCGGAGAGCGCGTTGGCTCTTCCCGAACGGCAAGGCGGTCCTCAAGTGTGGGAAGCTTCATGATGGAGCAAGATCATAGCGGCATTTCCGTTGTCGGCAACGCTTGCAATTTCTGAAGTCACCTGCTTTACCTACGCTTCCCATGGCTGACGAAAAAGACCGCAAGACCCTCGAAGAACGTCACCAGATGTCTGATCTGGAGCGCCTGCGCCACTCCTGTGCCCACGTTTTGGCAACAGCGGTCTCCCGCCTCTGGCCCGATGCCCAGTTCGCTGCCGGACCACCGGTGGATGGCGGCTTCTACTACGATGTCGATCTCAAGCACCGAATTTCGTCTGACGACTTTGAGAAAATCGAAGCCGAGATGAAGAAAGTGGTGAAGGAAAACTCCTCCTTTGAACGCATGGTCGTGAGCCGGGACGAAGCGATGGCTCTTGCGAAGTCGGGCCGTCTTGCCTCGGTCGCCGAGCGGGATGTCGAGTCTGTTTTCAAAGTCGATCTTCTCAATGACATCCCGGAGGACGAGGAAATCTCGATCTTCAAGAATGGCGATTTTTGGGACCTTTGTGCCGGGCCTCACGTGGGTCGCACCGGCAACTGCAAGGCCTTCAAGGTGATGTCAGTGGCCAGCGCCTTCTATAAGGGTGATAAGGACAAACAGTCCCTCCAGCGAATCTACGGAACGTGTTTTAAAAACAAGACCATGCTCGCTGAGCATCTCGAGCGTCTCGAGGAAGCCAAGAAGCGCGATCACCGTCGGCTTGGTAAGGAAATGAACCTTTTCACTTTTGACGAAGCGGTGGGGCAGGGGCTGCCATTGTGGAAGCCGAAGGGAGGGATCATCCGTCGCGAGCTTCAGGATTTCATTACCGAGGAACTCGACAAACAAGGATACTTCCAGGTTTTTACCCCGCATATTGGAAAGCTCGACCTCTATCGGACTTCGGGCCATTTCCCCTACTACGAGGATAGCCAGTTTCCTCCCATCGTCGAGCGGGAGGCCATGAAGAAGCTCGGAGAGGAAGGCGCAAAATGCAGTGACCTGGTAAATTCCATCTCCACTGGTGAGATCGAGGGTTTCCTTTTGAAGCCGATGAACTGTCCGCATCACATTAAGATCTTCGATAGCGAGCATCGCTCCTATCGCGACCTTCCGGTGCGACTGGCTGAATTTGGCACCGTCTATCGTTGGGAGCAATCCGGGGAACTCGGCGGGCTCACTCGCGTGCGGAGTTTTACTCAGGACGATGCCCACCTTTTCTGTACTCCCGAGCAGGTTGGGGAGGAAATCCAAGGGTGCCTTGGCCTCGTGAAAAAGGTTCTCAGTACTCTTGGGATGACCGATTACGGGGTGCGCCTTTCGCTTCGGGATCCTGACAGCGACAAGTATGTCGGCGATCCTGAGAATTGGGATAAAGCCGAGGCAGCTCTCCGTGAAGCTGTTCAGACGCTTGGGGTCGATTACACTGAAGAACCCGGCGAGGCTGCCTTCTATGGGCCAAAGATCGACTTTGTGGTCAAAGACGTCATTGGTCGTGACTGGCAGCTTGGAACGGTCCAGGTGGACTACAATCTCCCCGAACGGTTTAACCTGAGCTACATCGGTTCTGACAACCAGGCTCACCGTCCGGTCATGATCCACCGTGCGCCATTCGGCTCACTTGAGCGATTCGTGGGCCTGCTGATCGAGCACTTCGAAGGAAAATTTCCAACATGGCTCGCTCCCGAGCAGGTTCGTATTTTGCCAATCTCGGAGAAATTCTCAAAAGAAGCTGATGAAGTGGCGCAAAAAATTGCCGAAGCAGGTGCCCGCGTCACCGTTGATCACGCCGGTGAGAAAATTGGTGCTAAGATTCGGCTTGCCCGAATGGACCGTATTCCATATCTTGCCGTTCTTGGAGCTCGCGAAGTGGAAGAAAATTCCGTGAGCGTGCGCCATCGGGATCAAGGTGATCTCGGCAGTATTTCCACGAATGATTTCGTCAGTAAGATTTCCCAAGACATCTCCAGCCGTTCGCTTTGATCGTCGGCTGTTATCCATCCGTGTTTTAACGTATGAGAGATGACTCTTGTCTGCGCCCTTGTTCGGGCGACAGCGACTCCTTTGATGCTTCGCCGACTTCTGTCGGGGGACATCATCCCAAATAACCACAACCAGCTAAGACCATAGCCAAGAAAAAGAAGAAGTTCAAAAGAGCACGTCGGGATATGACCCGGGTGAACGATCGTATTCGTGCTCCTAAAATCCGCGTAGTTTACGGAGAAGACAGCCAGCAACTCGGAGTCATGACAACCCGTGAGGCCATTGTTAAGGCCAAATCGGTCGGCCTCGATCTCGTTGAAATCGCTCCGAAAGCTGACCCTCCGGTGTGTCGAATTGTTGATTACGGAAAGTATAAATATGAGCAATCCAAGCTCAAAAAGACTTCGAAGAGCAAGGGGCCGGTGAAGATGAAGGAAGTGAAGTTCCGCGTCCGCACCGAAGAGCATGATTACAACATTAAGTGTGCCCGTGCCGAAAAGTTCCTCGATGAAGGAAACAAAGTGCGCGTGCAACTTCAGTTTCGTGGTCGGGAAAACGCTCACCGTGACATCGGTTTCGTAGTCATGGATCGTGTTAAAAAGGATCTCGAGGGGATGTCGCATGTCGATATGGAGCCCAAGCTTGCTGGCCGTGCCATTGGTATGGTGCTCTCTCCGATTGCTCCCGAAAAGCGCGTGCGTAAGTTCATGCTTTCCCACGGAGAACTGATTCACGAGGACGAGGCCAAGGATCACGAATTCGACGACTCGGACGAGATTGAGATTGAAGAAGATCACGAGGGAGAAGAGGCGTAGAATTTACTCTTCGGCTTTCTATGCTGATTCTTTTCGATATTGACTGCACTCTCGTTGACACGGGTGGTGCAGGGATGTCGGCGCTCACTGCCGCGGTAATTGAGGTTTTTGGCGACGAAGGTCCGCCGCTTGATCTCGCCGGCAGCACCGATAGCGGGATCGTGCGTGGGCTTTTTGAGCATTTTCAGCTGAGCTATGATGCTGCGCTTGAGGAGAAGTTTTACCTCTCCTACCTGCCCAAGATGGAGGCCAATCTTCACGATGCTTCTTTCAGTGGACGGATTCTCGACGGTGTGATCGAACTTCTCGCCTTGCTTGAGGACCAGAAACATCCTCTCGGCCTCATGACCGGAAACATCAAAAGGGGAGCCGTTGTGAAAGCCTCCCACTACGGCCTAGCCGGATACTTCGGATTTGGCTCCTATGGTGACGATCACTGGGACCGAAATAAACTCGGTCCCATTGCTCTGGAAAGAGCAGAAATGACGACGGGAAAAAAGTTCACTGCCGATGAGACGCTCGTGATCGGCGATACTCCGAAAGATGTGGCCTGCGCCCACGCATTTGATGCAAAGTGTGTCGCCGTTGCCACAGGTTCATTTAATGAAGATCAATTGAGGGAGTGCGGAGCTGATTTGGTCGTTCCCAATTTAGTCGGTTTCTCGTTGGCGAATTTGCCCTGGAATGCGAGAGCTTGATTCCGCCGGTTCCTGACTCTGCAAAAATGGGAGCAATCCCCAGCTTCTTCAAGATGCTCGCATTAGAGTCTGAACTCCGAGCCAAAGTAGAGTCGGCGAGCCGCCTCGTCGTTTACCAATTCGTCGGATGATCCTTCGATCATCACTTTTCCTTCAATGAGAAGTGAGGCGCGGTCGACGATTTCAAGTGTTTCTCGTACTTGGTGATCCGTGATGAGGATCGAGAGCCCGTCCTGATCCCGAAGTTCGCGAATGATCTTGTGGATCTCCTGAACCGCGATGGGGTCGATTCCGACAAAGGGTTCATCAAGTAGGAGGAGTTTGGGTTCCGTGCAAAGACAACGAGCCAGGGAAAGTCGGCGTTTTTCTCCTCCTGATAGGGCCAGAGCCATGGACTTTCTGACATGGGTGATTCCGAAGCGCTCAAGAAGAGAATCGGCCCTTTCCTTGCGGGCCTTACGCGAAAGGTGTTTGCGGGTTTCAAGTACGGCGAGAAGATTGTCCTCTACGCTGAGCTTACGAAAAATGGATTCCTCCTGTGGGAGATAGCCCATGCCATGGCGCGCTCTTTTATGCATCGGTTGACGGGTGATTTCTTTCGAAAGAAAGTTAACTCGTCCGTGGTCCGGGCGGACTAATCCTGCAACCATATAGAAAGTCGTTGTTTTCCCGGCTCCATTTGGTCCGAGTAAGCCAACAATCTCTCCGGGGTAGACCTTGAGGCGGACTTCGTCGACGACTCGACGACCGCCATAGGATTTTTGAAGGCCTTCGACCTCAAGGAGAGGCGTGGGTTTTTGTGGAGCGGGAGTTTGCATTGGGGCGATTATTTCTTAGGAGGAACATCAATAATGGTGGTCCAAGCCTGTTTGGGACCAAACTCAATGTTCAGATCGTTTTTCGTTTCCGTTCCCGTGTTGATGGTGACTTTGGCCCAGGCGTTCTTTGAGATACTGTAGAGTTTTAGATCGATACCGTCCTTCTTCCCGTTGACGACCGCGGATTCGTGAATGAAGGCCAGTTTGTCGCCGCGCAAGGTGACGGTTGCGACTTCCTTTGAGCCCGCACCGGAGGTTTGGTAGAGTGCTCGGTCACCTCCCAAATGAAATTTTTTCCCCTTGCTCATGCCACTCAAACGGATCGATCCACTGGCCGTGATTTGTTTAAGGTCTCCAAATCCGCCAAAATTACCGAGCGGGGTTTCTTTTTCCTTGAGCTCTTCCTTCTTCTTAGTCTCCGGAGCCGTTTTCTTTTCTTCCTTCTTTTCTGCAGGAGGATCAAAGATGGCCTTGAGATCTTTTTTACAGGTCATAGTAACCCCTTGCCCGACCAGTTTGATATTACCGAAGTAGACGATTTCGTGGTTTGTCCCGCCGACGTAGATTCCATTGTCACAGTCGATACGGATTTGGTTTTCACCAACTTCGAAAAGTTTATCGAAGATATCTTTTTCTTCCTTTTTGGGAGCGTCAGTTTTGATTTGGGTCAAAAGGTCGATCTTACCAACCGAGGTGAGATATTCAGCGAGTCGTTTCGCAACAGCTTCGTCGAGGACATCAGCGGCTTCAATTACTTCGATGCCATTAGAACGGGGCACGAGGCGAGGAGCGACAAGTCGCTCAAATTCTGCGAGTTCCACGGCGGAGATTTCAGGCGGGGTTGCCGCAGTCAACATCTGCATCGCAGCTGCGAGGGGGAGAATGGGGCGTAGGTTCATGGAAGTTTTAGATTCTTTTTCTGATTTCGGGGGGCGTTTGAAAATGGTGGAAGCGGGCCCGAGGAGGAGGGCTTGTCCGGTTTGGAGAGAGAAAATGCCGCCATTTGACCAAGCGGCGAAAGCGCGGTCAACTCCTTGCATGAGAAGAGGGCCAAAGGCTTCCAGTTGCTCTGTCCCGACATTGTATTCGGCTTTGGATATCGTGGTGGTGCTACGGACTTCTTCCTTTTCGTCAAAGAGCCATAGTTTGAGGTCTTTTCCCTGAAGACGCCGGACCTTCTTTGGGTCCTCATCGGGCTCTTCCAAAGGGTCGGCAGCTTTGACGGTCATTTCGACCGCGGTGAGGAGGGAGACCTGTTTCTGGTTTTTATCGTAGTAAGGCAGAGTGACGTCGGAAATTACTGCGCCGAGAGAGATTCGAAACCGTGTGTCCTCCTCTTTGGCGACTTCTTCTTCCTCCTGCTCTCCGATCTTTGGGATGGGCGGGGCCTGCCCAAACAGTGGGGTAAGCGCAGAGCCAAGAAGCAGGAGAGAGCTTCGAATCTTCATGAGCCTGGGTGAGCAGCCCGATGAATGGCGAGGAGGCGTTTTAGGATATCTTCGATTTCAGAGAGCGGAATTTGATTTGGGCCATCCGAGAGAGCTTTCGAGGGATCTTCATGAACTTCCATGAAAACGCCGTCGACTCCCGCCGCGACCGCGCAGCGAGCGAGGACGGGAGCGAGAGCGCCATCACCACCAGTGGTGCCCCCAAGTCCTCCCGGTCGTTGGACCGAGTGAGTGGCATCAAAGATGACGGGGACTCCTTGCTCACGCATCCATGGGAGGGAGCGCATGTCAGCAACAAGGTTGTTGTATCCAAACGTGGTGCCACGTTCGGTGATGGCGAACTGGTGGCAGTCGAAATGACGGAGCTTTTCGAGAATGGGTTTGATGTCCCAAGGGGCCAGGAATTGGCCCTTTTTCACGTTCACAGGGCGGCCGCTCTTGGCCGCTGCAGCAAGGAGATCGGTTTGCCGACAAAGAAAGGCTGGGATTTGAAGGAAATCGATGGTTTCGGCGGCGATTGCAATTTCTTCCGGCGTATGGACGTCGGTTGTGACGGGGACACCCAGTTCCTTGCCGATTTCACTAAGGATCCGACATCCTTCTTTGACTCCGGGGCCGCGATAGGAGTCAATCGAAGTCCGGTTGGCTTTGTCGTAGGAGGCTTTGAAGACAAATTTGATTTCAAGTCGATCGGCGATTTCCTTGAGCGCGCGGGCCATGCGCCAAGAAAAGTCCTCCTTTTCAAGACCGCAGGGCCCAAGAATAAAAAAAGGATCGCCGGAGCCAACGGTGAAGTTGCCAAGTTGGAAAGTATTCATGCTTCGGAAGGATCTTTATGGTTTGCCGAGACTTCGTCGAACAACTTTCGTAAGTTATCGACCGCGAGCTTTAGGAGTTTTTCCTCGCCGGTATTGAGGTTTCCCTTTGTTTTTTCGGACAGCATTTCGAGCGAATCGACGACGCTGTGAGCGGCCCGAATATTCACACTTGGTTCGCCGGTTGAAGGGTTGGGGATTTTACCGAGAAAAAGCCCCCCGTTTTGGGCCTGAAAGTAAACGAAGGCTGCGAAACGCGGGTCTGGCGCTTTGGCTTCGAGATTGGGATCGCTCATGTCCTCGGAACGTAGCGGAGCGCGGCGGCTTTCTCAAGAGCCGCTTTGCAGACTATTGATGAGATCGAACGATGAGAGCCATTTTTTGGAGGCTTATTCGTAAGTTTCCGCTGATCAAGGCGCTTGGTCGTTCTCGTTGGCGCAACCGACTCATCGTTCGTAACTTCAAGGAGGATGCGGGGTCCTTCTTTTTGGCGGTTCGAATTATTGAGTTCTTTGGACCATTGTTCAAACTTTGGTGAGTCAGGATTCAATGATTTTTCAGAATCATCGGCTTCCAACAAAGCTTGGGCAGTGGTGTTCTCGTTTGACTTCTCACGATAAGAACTGTGCAAAGTTGCCAAGACCACAAGGTTCAGATTGAACGTTCTTTTGTTTCATAGGTTCGCTCTTCTTTAAAGCACTTCGCTGGGAGAGACCGTGACAACAGTGGCCTTGCCTTCAGCAAAGAGTTCCCTGGCGACGTCGTGGATTTCTTCGGCAGTGACGGCGTTGAGGCGCGCGCTCTGAGTGAGGTGGTGGTCGGCGGTTTGACCGAGAAGGACGTCGAGCGCGGACATGCGGGCACGGCTGGAGGGGCTCTGATTACGAAGAGCTTCGCGTGCTTCGGTGTTGGCTTTCACCCGTTCCAAGGCGTCAGCTGGGATGCCTTCCGTGATAAGGGTGTCGATTTCCTTTTGAAGTTCACCTCGTGCGAATTCGAGCTGGTCGGGTGCGGTGCCGAGGTAGAAGGCAAAGAGTCCGGTATTGAGTCCCAAGAATTGTGAGGTGCTGACGAAGTAGGCGAGGCCGAGTTCCTCACGGATGCGGGTGAAGAGGGGGCCAGCCATGTCGGAGCAATAGGCATCGATGAGTTCGAGGGCAAAACGGCGTGGATCATCCTGAGCCAGGCCGGGGTAACCGATCGCGAGGACTGCTTGTTCTTTGTCGAGGGAGAGGGAATGTTCCCCTGCTTGTGCGGTAATGATTTGGTCGAGCGTTGGGGGCGTGCCGGCCGGGATTTGGCCGAGATTTTTTTCCAGTTCTTCAATCGTTTTTCCGGGGTCGAGGTCTCCAAAAAAGGCGCAGACCATATTATTGGCGACAAAGTAGCGGGAGTGGTGAGCCGAAAGAGTGAGCCGATCAATCGATTTGAGCGAGTCGACGGTTCCAGACGCTGGAATGCCGTAGCCTTCGCCGTTCCAAAGTTGATGACGCATTTCCCGGAAGGCTCGACTGGCCGGGTCTTCGAGGAGTTCTTCGAGGCCTGCGATCAATGCGGCACGTTCGCGATCGATGGCGTCGCCCGGGAAGCTGGGTTCGCAGATCACTTCGCCAAGGAGATCGATGATGGTGGGAAGGTCATCACGCAAACAATACGACGAGAGCATCAGGGTGTTGTTTCCGGCGGAAGCATGGAGAGACGCACCAAGGTCTTCGAGAGTTTCGGCGATGGTGAGGGCATCGCGAGAAGTGGTTCCCTTGATGAGGAGGCTGGAAAGAAGGCCATTCAGGCCTGCCGTCGATGGTGATTCTGAAAGGGAACCGGCAAGCAGGGCTGTTTGACTATAAACAACCGGAACAGTGGCATCTCGCTGCAGGATGATGCGGAGTCCGTTCGAGAGGGTGTGCTCGATAATTTTTCCGGTCTTTTCATTTTTGCCGTTTTCTTCGACCGTGCTTTCGAGTCCCTCAGGGACAAGGGTGGTGATGCTCAGGTTATCGTTTGTGAGATAGCGGGTGATCACGCGACGTAGGTCCGCTTCGGATACGGAGCTGAGTTTTTGGATGACGGTGCGAGTGAAGTCGAGGTCACGGGCGCTGTGCCAGTTGGAGGCAAGATCGGAAGCTCGCCCCGATGCTGTGGTGAGGGTCTTGAACTGTTGGGAGGCGACTTGTCGAAAAGCGCGGGCCATGGGGAGGGTGAGGTCGGAATTGGAGAGGAGGGCAATTTGAGTTTTAATCTCTTCTTCCACCGTTGCTGTGTTTTCCGGTTCAACTTCAGCGTAGGCATTGAAGATCCCCGGACCATCCGCAGGCATCCAACTATAGGCTCCGATTGAGTGAACGAGGCTCTTTTCTTCTCTAATAACCCGGTAGAGGGGAGAGGCTCTTCCTCCTCCAAGGATGATGGAGAGGAGGTCAAGGGTCGGGGCATCCTCATGGGTGAGGCCCGGGATTTGCCAGGTGAGGCTGAGGTGGGTGTTTGGTATCGCGAATCTTTTGCGGGCACGGCGTTGGCCCATTTGCAGTGGTTCGGTTGGGCAGACGATGGGAAAGGAGGCAGGGGGGCGGAGCCCCTTTCCCAACTCGCGTTCGACAATGCTTCGGGCTTCTCCAGGATCGAACCCGCCGGAAAGAACGAGGAAGGAATTGTGAGGACGGTATTTTGCGGCGTGATAGGTTTTCATCTCTTCGTAGCTGATGGCATCGAAGAGTTCGCGGTGCCCGATGACGGGGTGGCGTCGGTTGTCGCGTTGGTAGCTGGTACGGAAGAGAAGTTGGGATGCCACCGAGTCGGGATCATCCAGCCCCATCGCGATTTCACGGCGGATGACGTCTTTCTCCTTTTCGTATTCGTCCTCCGGAAAAGCGGGACGAAAGACCATCTCGATGAGCGCAGAAAGGAAGAGATCGAGGGATTTTTTCGGGCCATCGATGTAATAAACAGTGCGATCGAAGCTAGTATAGGCATTCCATTGTCCGCCCGCTGCCTGGACCTCCTGAGAGAGAGCTTCACCTGAAAAACGGTCTGTTCCCTTAAAAACCATGTGCTCCAGAAGGTGGGAAATACCGGAGCCAGCGAGGGCGCTTTCGTGCTGTGAACCTGTCTCCACCCAGATTTGAGCACTAATCACAGGAGAGTCTGCGATGGGGTCAAAAATCGCGTCGAATTCGGGATCGAGGGTTTCGAGGTGTGCCGTTGTGGCAGGGAAGTCCATGGCGGGGGAAAGTGACGGCGCGCCGCCGGACAGGCAAGAAGTTTGCTTCTGTGAAAAAAGATCCTGACCCATGGAAAGGGAAATGTTAGCATGTTTCAAATGAACAGCAAGAAACTCGCTATTCTCGCTATCCTCGGTCTTTTCGTGATCGGAGGAGCAGGTTTTGGATACTACACCATGAAAATGAATGAGCCTTCATTTAAGGGAATCGCTATTCCGGTGAAAGGGATCGAGGATGAGACTGTTGACAAGTGGGTCGAAGGGTTTCAGACGGTCTTGGCGATGGATGAGGTGCTACAGGCCATTGTCGATAAAACGGACTATTCCGCCAAACTCGAGATTCCTACGGGAGAGGCTGTCGATCACCTCAAAAATGCAATCAAGGTTGAGCATAAAAAGCGATCGAACATGATCGCCATCGGCTTGATGGGTAAGAGGAAACAAGATGAGTATCTGGCGAAGATCGGGGCGGATATTTACCGGGCCGCTGAGAAGGAAGTGGCGATTAAAGAGCCGACGTTCCTTCAGTTTCTTCAGGCCAATTCAAAGGAGAGTGAGTAATTCACTCATTTCGAAACGAACCTTGGGAGTGGTCGCGTATTTGTCCCCGGCTGAGCGATACCCAAGTGCGCAGGCCACGGATGTGGTGAGGTCTTTTTCAGGCAACCCGAGGATTTGATCATACTCGCTTGGATTGATGCCCTCCATAGGGCACGCATCGATTCCGAGCACAGCGGCGCTGGTCATGAGTTGACCCAGCGCGATGTAAGTTTGAAGTTTGGCCCACTGAAGTTGTGCTGCTTCATCCATTTGGTTGGTGAACCCTAGCATTATGTCACGATACGGATTAAGCTGATCAATCTCACCGCCCCGGACTTCGATAGTACGCTTTAAGAAGGAATCAATTTCCACTTCACTCATTTTTGTTTTTGCGGCTAAGACGACAAAGTGTGAACAATCGGATACCTGTTTCTGCCCCCATGAGTGAGGCAGGAGTTCTTCTTTGATTTTCTGATTCTGCACGACAATGAAGTGCCATGGTTGGAGCCCAAAAGAGGAAGGAGTCAGAATCAGGGACGATGCGAGAGCATCCCAGGTCTCCTCCGGGATTGGTCTGGAGGAATCAAATTTCTTCGTCGCGTAGCGCCAATTTAGTTGCGTGAGAAGGTCTTGTGGAGAGAGTTGGCTCATGGCGGATATCATTCCGCTCCGATCTTGATTGGCAAGGATAGGCTGGGAATTTCCTTTATTCCGAAGCTGAAAATGATGCCGTATTCATCCTCAACCCGGTTGTTTCGGTGGAAGAAACCAACTGATCCCACAAAGGAATCGAAGTCGTAGTGGACGTTGTATTGCTGTAGTTCGAGCGTGCTGTCACGAAGTTCGAAGAGGTGATGGGTTCCGATTCCCCAGTATTCATTGAGACGAGCGAAGCTCTCCAAGATGCCGCGGTCTGAATCTCGGAGAACAGGGTGGTTATTCAGGTGTCGGTAATCAATCGAGAATTCAAGATTGTCAGACGGCATGAATCGCATTGAGGTAGCCACTTCCGTGAAGTTGGAATCAGAGAACATCGGGATCTGGGTTTCGAGATCCAATTCGAACCAAGGCACCGGATTCCAGCGAAGGTCATTATAGAGGTTGGAGAATTTGCGATCAAATTCGGGATCTTCGAAGAAGGTGTCGAAGTAGGTATCGATCATTAACCAATCGTGGGTCTCGCCATCCCGACGGCTGACGAGCCGGTTTCGCATGCCAAGGCGCATGACCTGCCAATCCTGAAGATCGTCAATTGCAGTGAAACGGCCTACATGCCGCGAGCGGGGTCGGGTCGTGGGAGTCCGTCGGTCGATGCGTCCGAACGATGAATCCAATTCGTTCGTCGAGAGCAAGCCCATCGAGGCATAAGGTTCAATGATGTGACGCACGCCATCGAGCCCCCATCGCTGGCTCGTGATGTCGGGATAGGCCCTGGTAAGCTTGGTCGAAAAATCAACCCCTGCCGAGAGGTGAGTGCGGCTCGTGGAGGAGTCTGGTCCTAGAACGGAACCGTAGTTGGTATGTCCGCCCCCGATGCGCGGAATGATGTTGAAATGTCCGGCTTTCATCGGGAGGGACATTTCATGATAGGTATGGAATCGCGTGAAACCTCGTTCATCCAAGAGGCGATCAATCTCGTCAGCGCGAGGGTCGCCCGGAAGGAGCGCTGCGGCTTGGTTATACAGGCTGTCACGTCGGAAGTCGGGAAGATGCTCTTCGTAGATTCCAAACGAGGTCTGGTTTTCGTAGAGAACCGAGCTGTCAAAAAGTGGCTGACGGATCCAGTCGTGAGTGAACTCGGGGAGGCGTGTGTCGCTTTGGTGAAAATCATTCAGGCGCACGCGGGCCCCGAGATTGGTCAAACTGTTGGGGCTTCGTCGGGAGAAGCCAAGGTAGTTATCGGGGGCCCGGTTGACGCGAAAGAGCGACGGGTCAAAATCCTCGAGGTAGTATTCGTCGCTGAGCAAGGTGAGATTGGCATCGAGGGTGTAAGTCGCATTTTGGTTTTCCCATATGGGAATGCGGTGGGCGAATTCAACGCGATAACGGTTGGGGTCAACGTATCCCCGATTTTGTCCGGCCCGCCCATCGGTGGCATTGAAATCATAGATGTAGTAAAGCTTGAGGAATCCGGATTGATCTTTTTTATCAAGCCGTGTGTCAAATAGATAGGACCCCAATCCGAGGCCGCGTTCTGAATAAAGGTCGGCATGCCATTGTGCTAGGAGCCATGCGTCTTCGTTTTCTCCCGTGATGGGGTCACGCTTGCCCCCGAGCATGGTGCCGTAGCGGTTTTTCAAAAACATGCCAAGGTTGGAACGGGCACCGGGAACAATGAGATAGCCGAGATTGGCATCGAGTGGCTGTGCAAGGTAGGGGAGCCAGAAAATTCTTCGGTCTCCGGCTTCTAGAGTGAAGTCATGAAAGATGACCTTGTCTCCCGGAAACACGGCGGTGCGTTTCGAGCGGATCCAAAAGTCGGGGGTTTCAACGTCATGGGTCGTGATTCCGGAATTTTCGCCGACGTAGACGGTCTTGCCCTTGTGTTCGATGTTTTTAAAACTCCCCGCTTCCATGAGAATGGGGTCGAGGCCCATTCGAAGATTTCTGGTGTCCAGCTGCCCCGTTTCGTAGTGAAAGATTGCTGATTCTCCACGGTATACGAGACCGCTTTGGTAAAGGCTGACGTTGCCGCTAAGTTTTACGAACTTCTTGTCCAGATCCGCATCAGCTCTATTCGCGAAAGCTTGCAGGCCATTGTCTGCTTTTAATTGAATCCGACCTTTGTAAGTCACCTTGACCTTGCCATCAGTCAGATTGATTTCGGGAGCTCCTCCGGTGATCGTGAATGTGGAAGGAAGTTCTGCAAAAGGTTTCGATTCTTCCCCGTTCCCAAGGAGACCTGCGAGAGGATCTCCCGTTTCCGGAGAGGAGATTGCCGGGATGGATTCCGCGGGGATCTTATCAAAGATATCGGGAGGCGGGGGAATGACGGGGAGCGGCTTTTCTTCCTGGCCGGAAGCGAGGAGCGAGGTCAGGGACAAGAGGACGAGGGTGCGACGCATATAACCTTCGGAAAAGTAGGCAGTTCGGGAAATACTGTCCATAGGATTCGCTGGAATTGTGAGCAATGCGAAGTAGTTTCATTCTATCTAAGAATGATGAAAAAATCCGTTGGAATTATCGGAGCCTCAGGCTGGCTTGGAGGACATCTTGCCGATGCTCTGTCAGAGAGGGGCTGGGCTGTGACTGGCTTTTCCCGTTCACACCGGGGAAATAAGGACATTTCCTGGCGGCAATGGAGGGGGGACGGGGATGTGGATTTGAGTGGTTTGTCGGCCGTGATCAATCTGGCCGGAGAAGCGATCGATCAAAGGTGGACTAACACGCGCAAGGTGGCTTTTCGGAAAAGCAGGGTCGATTTGACCCAGGATCTTTGTGAATCCATTCGTGAATCGGAAGTAGAGATTCTCCTCAATGGCTCTGCCACCGGGTTCTATGGAAACCGGGGAGACGATTTTCTCACCGAGCGCGAGCCTGTCGGTGGAGGCTATTTGGCGGAATTATGTCAGGACTGGGAAGGGGCCGTCGATGTGCCCGGAGAGGTGAGAACGGTGCTTCTTCGAACAGGCGTGGTGCTTGGGAAAGGGGGGCGGGCTTGGGACAAAATGAGCAAGATTTTCAGGCTGGGAATTGGAGGGCGTCTGGGGAGTGGAAAACAGTGGATGCCCTGGATCCATTTGGAGGATGAAGTCAATGGAATGATCTTTTGTCTCGAGAACGAGATTGAAGGCCCCGTCAATCTTGTAGCTCCGGAATCCGTGCGGAATGGAGAGTTCACCAAGGCCGTAGGAGCGGTTTTGAAGCGTCCGACCCCATTCCCGGCACCGGCTTTTGCGCTCAAGTTGGCCTTGGGAGACTTTGCACAAGAAGGACTCCTCGCGAGTAGCAGGGTGGTTCCTGAAAAACTGAGCGTGAGTGGCTTTCAGTTTTCGTATGAGAAGATAGAGGAGGCCCTTGCCGAGATCATAGCGTAGAGATCAATCGGAAATATCGTTGGTCGCCGCGTATGGGCGCGTAGGAGCGGAAGATGACATTTGCCACTGGGGTGCCTGCGGGGGCGATGGCACTTTTGAAGACCATTCCAGATTGATCACTTGCCGCGTTTGTCCGATGAATGAGATCGCCTGAAACTTGGAGAGTAAGCGTGGTGTCATCTGTGCGGAGGTCACGTGTATAGCTCACGGTGTAGT
>JAPKDJ010000001.1 GCA_026421245.1 Akkermansiaceae bacterium
TGACAATGTTGTGCCTTTGAAAGCCTCGTCCCTCATGGTCGAGGCCTTAAAAAAAGCGGGCGCCACCGTGAAGCTTCGCGAGTATCCGGGAGTGGGGCATGATTCATGGACGGCGACTTATCGTGACCCCGAGGTCTGGAAATGGCTCTTTTCGAAGAGGTCGGAGTAGCGCGGAAGCTCTTTCTTTCGATCAATACTTGATCACTTGCACTACGTGGGGAAAATGCCGTCCCCGTCGCCATGTCCGAAAACACTCCCTTTGCCAAAATCGGTGAAGCTTTTGAAGCTCACCAGTCCTTCGCTGTCGTCAGTCACGTTCGTCCTGACGGTGATGCGATTGGTTCGATTCTAGCCCTTGGGCATGCTCTGGAGCAGATGGGGAAATCTGTTCGTTATCTTAACAACGATGGGTGTCCCGAGAGTCTCGCTTTTCTCCCAGGATCAGAGAAAGTGGAGGTGTCTTCCGAAGCAAAGAATGTCGATGTCGAAGTCGCAATTACCTTAGACACTGCCGCGCATGCTCGGCTAGGTGAGGGCAGTTTGCAAGCGATCAAGGATGCCAAGATGACGATCAACATCGACCATCACATTTCGAATCCCGGTTACGGAGATTTGAACTATATCGATTCTGACAGTCCGGCGACGGGACAGATTATCTACGATCTCCTGACTACTCTCGATATGCCGATTTCGGAGATTACCCGCGATTCCATCTATGTGGCGGTATCGACTGATACCGGCTCATTTCAATATCCCGGAACTACTCAGAGGACTTATGAAATGGCTGCCGATTTGGTCGCGCGAGGTTTGAACGTCGGTGAAATTAACCAGCTCACATACGACAATCAACCTTATCGGAGAGTTGAATTGATGCGTGCGCTTTTGAATACCTTGGATCGTAGTGAAGACGGTCGTCTGGTGTGGTGGGACTTGCGAATGGCGACCAAAGAGGAACTCGGGCTCATCGATGACGATACCGAGGGAATGATCGACTTTATCCGTGCGGTTCAAGGAGTGGTGGTGGCGGTCTTTTTTGAAGATTTGGATGGAGGAAAGATCCGTGTTTCGATGCGTTCCAAAGATCGTCGCATAAACGCGAGCGAGATTTGCGGAATCTTTGGTGGCGGTGGCCACGCCCTTGCTGCGGGAATTCGAATGGCCGGTCCGCTGGAGTCTGCACGGGAGAAGGTGCTCGCTGAGATTCACTTGGCAATTGAGAGGGAAGGACTTTCGTAATTATATATTTTTAAAATGCAAAATCCGAACGACCTGCCCAGCGGAGTGCTCTTGATCGACAAGGCTCCGGGAATGACCTCGCACGACGTGGTTGCGATTGCCCGCCGCCAACTCAACATGAAGAAAATCGGCCATTGTGGCACGCTTGACCCGATGGCGACAGGGCTTCTCATGTTAGTGATCAATCGAGCGACGAAGATTCAGGATCTTCTCATGAGTGAGGATAAGACCTATACCGGAACGATCACTCTCGGCTCGACAACATCGACCCAAGACAAGGAGGGGGAAATTGAGGAGGAAAAGGATGTTCCTGAACTCAGTGAGGAAGAGATCAGAGCAGCCTTTGACGCCCACAAGGGAGACTTTGAACAAATTCCGCCGATGGTTTCGGCTATTAAAAAGGATGGCGTTCCTCTTTACAAACTTGCTCGCAAGGGCTTGGTGGTGGAGCGGAAGCCCCGCCCGGTCTCTGTCAGGGACTATCGGCTTGACCGTATTGAGCTACCTGAAATCGACTTTGCTGTCGATTGCACCAAAGGTTTCTACGTGCGGACATACGCCCACGACATTGGCCAAAAACTTGGTTGCGGAGCCCACCTCAGCACCTTACGCCGGACGAGATCTGGTAAGTTCACTCTGGAGAGGGCGGTTCCCGTAGATGTTCTCAAAAAGGCAAGCCGCGAGGATCTCGTGAATTCCTTTGTGAGCTTGGCTGAAATTTCCCTGATGCGTGGAGCCTGATCTGTGCCATTTGTTTATCGCCCTTTCGGAAGTTCCCAATGAACCGTCTGCCTAAGATTTTTCTCATTTTGAGTCTGCCTCTCTTTGTGCTCGATCAGATCACAAAGTGGTGGGTGGTTTTTAAGTTTCACGAGCCCTTGTCCTCGGATTTTCACACGCCGGATCCTCCGGTTGAGATGATCGAGGGCTTTCTTTGGTGGTGGCGGATCCACAACCAAGGGGCGGCTTTTGGGATGGGAAACGGAACGACCTGGGCGCCCATTGTGTTCTTATTCGTGCTCATTACAGCGTTAGCTATAATCACGATTTTTTGGAGGAAAGGGGCGTTTGCCAATGCCCCGGCCAAGCTTGCTGCTGCTCTTTTGGTGGCCGGAGTGTGTGGAAACCTTACCGACCGTTTGTTGCAGGGATTCTGGTTGGAGCAGCATGAGAATAAGACCTTCATGACCCGTCTCTCAAAAGGATACGTGGTCGATTTTATTCGGGTAAAGCTTCCGGGTTACGAGAAAGTTTCACCGAGGAGCGGAGGATTTTTCCCGACTTTCAACGTCGCGGATTCATGTATTTCGATTGCGGCTGTATTGCTCTTTGTCTCGGCGTTCCGCCCTGAAAATAATAAGAAGGAGGAGTGATGAAGGAGACGTTCTAGATTAGCTGGATGTTGGCTGGTGCTAGTCCTGTTCGGGGCAAGGTCCCCGACTTTGGCAGATGAGGTGGAGTTGGGGAGCCGCCGGCCAATCACGTGAGGGATCGAGATAGCCTATTTCGAAACATCTCGGAGGTTGAGAGGAGATATCCCGCGCTCTGACGTCGGTGGATGAGGAGTAGGGGATGAAAGTTTATTGGGTCATCCACTCTGATCTCATTGGGGGAAATCCGGTCCCTCCTACCATGCGGTGTCAGAACGCTTGGTTGGGGGAGGAGAACGAGCGCTTAGATTTTGTGATTCGCGCGACCGGCGGAGGGAAAATCAGTTTGATTGATTTTGGGATTCCTCCTTCTTCTGACGGGCGATGACTTTTGCCTTTGCCCTTTGGTAGCGGGTTTTTGGCAGGATTTTTGGCATCGTGGCTGAGAAAAGGTAGACGACGGGAAAGGCGAGGAGGAAGAGAAGGATTCCCATCATGAGGAATCCGGTGATGAAGCTCCCCGCATTCAATTTTTCGAATTCAATTCCCATGATCGCAGGGGGCTTTCCCTCAAGATTTGAGAAGAATGGAATCCGGGGAAATTTTAATTTCTCATGCAGAATTTTTCCAAACAACTCTTGTTGTCGCATAATGAAGAGCTGGGTGGCTGGGTTGGTAACCCAGCAGGCTGCTATAGCGATGGTAACATTTGCTCTGATTTTCATCGCACTCAGGGCGGCAAGAATCATCTGGCCAGGGATGGGAAGCATGGCGACGAAGAGCCCTATACCAAGTCCCGATGCCACTGATTCACGACAGGGATACCAGAGTTCACGGTTGAAAATTGGGGAGAGAAATTTTCGGAGCCATGGATGGCGTTTCAACCTCGGGCTTCGGAGAAGTCGGTAAGAGCGCCGGACAAGTCGGAGATAACGTCTTTTTAATTCCGGGGCCATGGGAGTTTCACTGCGACACAAAGAGAATTGTCTGGGGCAACAAGATTTTCAAGTCTTACCAAAGGGCGTCGAATTTCTTGTAGTCTTGAATCAAACGAACTTGGTTGAGACGCTCTGTCACCTTATCGGTCCAAGGGAGAAATTCATTAGGAATTTGTGCCTCTTGCTGGATCCATTGACTGGTCAAAGGGTGGGTGATTCCAAGGCGCCAAGCATGGAGCATCAGTCGGCCGGTGGAGACAGGTTGCCGGTTCGGTTTGCTGTAGAGGGGATCGCCGAGAAGAGGGTGTCCCAGAAAGCGGTTGTGGACGCGTATCTGATGGGTCCGACCAGTGTGCAAAGCACAAAGAACCAGAGAGGTTCCATCGTCAGCAGTGTGAAGCAGGTGGAGGTCGGTGATTGCTTGTTTTCCCGCTCCAGGGTTGCAGACATCCATTCGCTGGCGGTGCACGGGGTGACGGGCGATGTTGTTTGAAACAGTTTGGTGGGTTTCTTTGGGAAGAGATTGGGTGACAGCGAGGTAAAGTTTGGCTGTTGTTCGGTCGGCAAACTGTCCGACCAGATTTTTTAGGGCGGTGTTTGTTTTCGCTGCTACAATGCAACCTGAAGTGTCTTTATCGAGCCGGTGAACGATTCCGGGTCGGCCTTCCCCTCCTTCCGATGCGAGCTTTCCGGCACAGTGATGAAGGAGGGCGTTGACGAGGGTTCCGTTGGCATTCCCGGCGGCCGGATGAACGACCATGCCGTGGGCTTTGTTCAGGAAGATGATTTCATCATCTTCGTAGAGGACAGAAAGCGGGAGGTCTTCGGCATCCGGTTCAACGTTAGATTTTTCGGGGATCGAGACTGTGATGAGGTCACCCTTTTTGAGCGAGGCTCGAGCCTTGACTAACTTGTCGTTGAGGAGAATGTGGCCGCCTTTTATCAGGTTCTGGATTTGCGAGCGGGAGAGCCCAGAAAGTCTTCCCGCAAGGAAGGCATCGAGTCGTTGAGCGGTGGCTTCTGAGAAAGTGAGGATCACGGATGTCGGACTACCCCCGGAAGAGGATGAGAAGGCCGACAAAAAGGCAGCCGGCGAGGTTTGCCACAAGATCCCAGCAGGTGTTGATGTATCCCCCGATATTTGTTTCGGGCAGGCTGATGACGGCGATGAATTCGATGATCTCATTGAGAGCGCCCAAGCCCATGCCTGTAAAAACGCAGAGGAAGATCATGCCCATTGAAGGATAGAGCTTTCGCCCCAGTCGCTGTTGGATACTGGCTCGAAGAGCTTCCCAGGTCAGCCAGGTACAGCTACCGAATCCAAAGGCATGGACAACGTGATCATACTTCAACCAGTGGCCGATGACCAACCATGAGTAGAGGGTCTGCTGGTCACCATCATAGGCCCCCTCCACTGGAATTCGGACGAGAACACCGGCGAGATGTATGGCACCCCAAAGTGTGAGGCACCAGAGAAGGGATTTTGAAAAATTCACCCGGCTATGCATAAAGGCCACAACTCCTGCGATTATGAAGAAGAAGGGAATGTAGATTTTCAAAAACTGCCAGTTTTGCTGGGTGATGGCAGCGCTGATGGCAGCAACAAGATAGAAGGCTGCGACGAGAATAACCGAACGGGGGAAACGTGCTTTCTTCATGGGCGTTTCGGATTCTAGGGAAAAGTGGCAGGAATCGCGAGATGAAAGCGAGATCTACTTTTCGAAGGATACGATGTGGTATTGGAGGTCGCCGGTTTGGTAGGCGAGGCGAAGGAGGGGGAAGGTCCAGAGCAGGGAGGGGCGCTTGATGAGTTGTGTGAGCAGGACGGGGAGGAGATTCGGGCGGCGAACGGGGAGCGAGAGGGATTTCAGGAAAAGATGCGACCACGTGGGCGCTGTTTTTTGGGAAAGATCGTGGGAGTTGGATTCCTTCAGGCCGTAGTGTCGGGCTTTGGCAGTGAGAGATGCGAAAGATCGCCAGTGGGGAAGGTCTCCGCTTTTTGCAAGATGGCGGAGGAAGGGGCGTTTGCCGTTGTCTGAGAACCAGTCGGCAATGACGATTTGGGCGCCGGGTTTGAGGGCAGGGACGGTGTGGGCAAGGAAGGAATCGAAAGAAAGAAAATGAGAGAGGCTTTCGACTGCGATGGCCCCGTCGAGAGATTGAGGGGTGAGGGGTTGCGCAAGCCAGTCGCCTGTGAGAATTGAGAGAGACGGGTGAGGTTTGATCAAGTTGGCTTGGGTTTTGGAAGCGGTGCTGGCTACGATCTCGGTATTAAAATCGTTGATGAGCCGGTGGGCGAGGGTTCCATAGCCGCAGCCGATGTCAGCAATTCTTCCTCGAGGCTGAAGGAGATCGATGGCCAGGTTGATGAGATTGTCCCGGGCTTGTTGGGGGGATTCCTTTCCTGTGTCCCAAAGTCCATGATGAAGGGAGGTTCCCCAGATTTCCCGGTAGAGGGGATCGAGGTCATCGTAAAGACGGGATGGCATCAGCTAGAACAGGTAGGCAAGAAGGCAGAGGAGGCTGGCGATAAAGTCGCGAAGGCTCAAGCGGTTGGTGCCTGATGACCTGCGGAGGTATTTAAAGAGCGCTCCGGTTGGGCAACCGTATTTGCAGTAGGCGAGGGGGCTGAAAACCGAGGCGATCAAGCCAAGGATGGCGATCATGATGGTGGCAAGGCCAGCGGAGCGCCAGAGCCAGGCGTCGAAGCCCTCCCAGTCGGCCAGATTCCACGAGGAACCGAGGATGACTGAGGCGACAAGGATGACGAGAAGAAGAGACGGAAGGTGAGTGAGGATGTGGTGGACCTTTGGAGGGGTTTTGAACGGTTTGACCGGAAGCTTGCCAAGCCAGCGTTGGAGAAAGCCGTGGGGACAGAGCTGGTGACAGTAAAGTTGGTGGCCGGAGGACCAGGGGATGAGAAGGGCTGCCGCCGCGAGGAAGATGAGTCCCCAGGAATCCAATAAAGGGAGCCCATGGCGGGCCCAGCCGAGGAGAAGGGCTTGGGAGAGGATGTCGCCGAGAATGAGGCCGAGTAGGACGACGACGGTGAGTTGCCAAAGAATACGTGCGAGAGGGTTACCGCGGATTTTGGTAAAGGAAAAAAAGAAGGCGCCGAGGGTGAGGGTGACAAGTGCGAGATTACGCCAGGGGATTTTCATCGAAGCGGATGAGCGGTCGGACTCGAATCTGGCGAGGCGGCGACCGACGCTTTCGGCAATGGCCCAGGAGGTATGGGTGGCTCCGCTCACGCCTTCGATTTCGGATTGATTGACAGCAAGGATCTCGTCGATGGTCAATCTATTGTAGAGTTCAAGAAAGTCGGAGTCATCGAGAATACGTTCGTAGTATTCTTCGTTGTCGTAGCTTTTGCGGAAGCGGAGCCGGGTCACTTTTGTTGCGGTATTATCCAGAACAATGAGAATATCGGTTGGCCCTTGATATCCGTGAAAATATTCCTGCGTTGGAGCGGTGCGCAAAGCGTGGCCAATCACAGAGCCCGAGTCGTCTTTCATGATTTTGACACCGGGCAAGTCGGGGTGATCTACGATGGAATTCGCTTCGGGAAGCTCGGCGAGAAGGATGGAGGTGGGGAATAGTTTTGAGGTTGTGAGTCCACCAAGTCTTTCGATGATGCTTCGAGTGATCGCAGAACTGGTCAAAGTGGATCCCGAGACAGCATCGATCTCGGGGGTTCCCGGCGCGCCTAGACTGAGCCCAAGGTGAGCATTCCAAAACGGCTCATTTTCTTTGACAGAAACAACATGGTCGGAAGTGTCGGCAGAGTGGATGATCCTAGCGTCAGCCAGCTTGCCGGTGCGGTCGAGAGCAAGGGCGAGGTTGGTGGGGCCGGAATATCCTTTGATGTGGTCGCTGTCGGGGGAGGTGGTAAGAAAGAAGCCGAGAAATTTGTCTTCTGAGTTGAAGATTTGATCACCTTCGATGCGGGTTCCATTGGGGAAAAGAAGGCGAAAATCACCCTGCGGGGGCGGGGATTCCGCCTTGTCAAAAATGAGCCAGGCGATGGTTGCGATGACAGCGAGGCGATAGAGCCGAACCCAAAGATGTTTCGGTTTCGGCATGGTTGAATTCACTCGGCTTTGAGGAGCTGAATGGCGTCGATGTGGAGATTGCCCGGGGCCTGTGAAGTGATGGTGAGTTCGCCGGGGAGGACATCAACAAATTCGAAAGTGCCGAGGGAGGTGTAGGTTTTTTGAGCCGGGATTTTGGTTTGATCAAGGGTGAGCGTTTCCCTGCCCTTGGCGTGAGTGAGAGTGAACTCGGCTGCGGTGGTGCGGTTTTGGTGATTGAGCCAGTGAACGCGAACTTCGTATTTCCCGGAGTTTTTGATACGCATGTTGTAGATTGCGGAGGCAGGGTGCGGGGCATATTGGTAGCCGAGACCGTGGTGGGGATTGAGGCCGGCGCCCGTTCGCCATTTTCCGGTCAGCTTGGCTTTAGTGTCATCGACAACGATGCCCTTGAGATTGATGATGTTTTGTTTGGCGGGTTTGACGCGAAGTCCTTCCTCGGGAATTGGAGGAATGGTGAGGGGCGCGTCTATGGAAGCGCGGCGCGCGCGGCCGGGTTGAATCATGAGATCGATGAGGATAGGGAGGTAGTTTTCATAGACACCGCGCGGGGTGGTATTTTGGATGGTGGCAATCCAAGCGGCCTTGCCGACCACTTCTCCCATCATGCCGCAGGTGCGCATGACACGTGTGGTGCCGAGAGCCCGCCGGTCGACCGAGATGCAGCGCCCGGCCATGAAGAGGTTTTCGATATTGTTGGAGTAGAAACAGCGGTAGGGAATATTGTAGCCGGTCTTGCGGTCGACCTTTCGATCATGAACAGCGATGGCGATGAATGGATTTTCTTTGGCTGCGCCCTTCACAAATTCCTTTTTGGGGTAATGGAGGTCAATGGACCATGTGGTGGGGACACTGGCATCGGGAAATACCTTTTTCGCGGCGATGTCGTCGCCAGTGAGGATGACGTCCCCTTCAAGGCGACGAGATTCGCGATTTCCACCGATGTAGGCCATCCACATGAGTTTGGTGTTGGACTCGGACTGTTTGATGTGGGTGAAGGCACCGAAGTTTGCGCGGAGATTCCAATCGCGGATTTGCTCGAGCTCATCAATGGGGTGCTTGTCGTAGCCGCCTTCCCAGAACCACTCGGCCTTTTTGAACTTTTCGTAGGGACCCCGGGAACCGTGGAGAGACGGGTATTCGCCTTTAGCGAGGGGGAGGGTCCAGGGAGTTTTTGGCCAATCGACTTTCTCGCCGGTGTCTTTTGTAGACCACATGTTGGACATGCCCATATGGCCTTTTTCGGCCATCATGAATTTGGCGCCGGCTTGCGCTCCGATCGTTCCGTGACCGGTGGCATCACAAAAGAGGTTGCCTTCGATTCGGATGAAACTTCCAGAAGTGGTGTCGACGGCATCGACCGACTCGACACGATTGTTTTTTGCGTTCGTGCGGAAGGCAAAGTGGTTGAGGTAGAGGTCAATATGGTCCTCGGCGCGGACGACTTTTTCCTTCAGGTCATCGACGAACTCGCGAATGAGTCCGGGGGAGTCACGTGAGAAGTCGGAGAACTCGTTTACGATTTCGCCGAGGTGGGGGAATTTTCCAAGTTGGGTGCCACCCATGGCCCAAACCTGAACTTCAGACGAGCCGTTTCCGCCGAGGACAGCCCGATCGTGAATGAGTGCGACCTTGAGGCCGTGTCGGGCGGCGGAGAGGGCAGCGCCGATGCCAGAATAACCGCCTCCTACAACGACGAGATCGTAGTCACCCTTGACCGGGGGAACGGCGGGGAGGCTGAGCTTTTGGCGGCGAAAATTGAAGAGGGCTTGCCCGTCATTGGGTGGTGCCTCTTTGGCATCCTTGGTGAAGTAGAGGGCGTCGCAACGACCGTTGAAGCCGGTGAGATCGTGAAGTTTGAGGGTAGTTTTCGGTGTGGGGATCTCGATTGTGCCTCCATTTTGCCAGTGCCATTGGGCACCCTTGGTTCCGAAGGTGGTGGAGGCGGGGTTTTCGTTGATGCTGACTTTGAATTTCCCCGGAGAACCGGGAGCATTCCATTTAGCGACCCAATCTTTCGTACGGACGTGGAGATGGTAGGTGCCGACTGACGGGAAAGTCACCTCGGTGGAAGCGTCGGCGACGGGTGTGCCGAGTCCGTGGGCCATGAGGTAGGCCGAGCCCATGTTGAGGATGAACTGGGAGTCGACTGACCATCCGCCACGATCAGCGAAGGCTTCGGCTTCGACGAAGAGCGAGTCAGAGGCGTGAAGGGACGAGGTGAGGAGGATGGTTAGGAAAGCTCGCTTCATGGGTGGGAGGATACGAGAGAAGTTTGACAAGTTTTGCGTTAAAGTGGAGAGATTTCAGTGACAAGTGGGGAAAGGGGACTTTTGATTCGTTCATGAGCTGGGACCTGTCGATGTTTGGAAAAAACCTGTGCGAGGGGAGCGGGATCGGGGAACTGATGGATGATCTTGGCGAAGCCTTGGCTGGCGGAGGAGGCGTGAAGATGTTGGGAGGGGGGCAACCGGCTCATATTCCCGAGATGGATGCGGTCTGGCGAAAGCGGATGGAGGAAATCATGGCAGAGCCGGGGGGGCTGGAGAAAATGTTGGGGAACTATGACGTGCCGGCGGGGAATGAGTCTTTTCGGATGGCTTTGGCGGATCTATTTCGGAAGGAGTTTGGCTGGGAGGTGACCCATGAAAATTTTGCGGTGACGATGGGTGGGCAGACCGCATTCTTTTTCCTCTTCAATGCCTTGGCCGGGAGATTCGCGGATGGATCCAGGAAAAAGATTCTTCTGCCATTGCTGCCGGAATACATCGGATACGCAAATCAGTCGGTAGGAGCGGACTTCTTCGAAGCGATCCCGGCGTTGATTGAGAAGACGGGGCCGCATGAGTTTAAGTATCGGGTGGACTTTGAAGCGGTTGATCCAGGTGATGATATCGCGGCGATCTGCGTTTCCCGTCCCACGAATCCATCGGGGAATGTGCTCACTGATGGAGAGATTGAGAAGCTGCGGAAAATTGCGCGGGCGAAGGGGATTCCTTTGATTGTTGACAATGCCTACGGGGCTCCGTTTCCCAATCTCATCTTTTCCGAAGTGACTCCGGTTTGGGATGAGGAAATGATTTTGACTTTGAGCCTTTCCAAGGTCGGATTGCCGGGAACGAGAACCGGGATCGTGGTGGCGAGTAAGGAGGTGTGTCGACAGGTGTCGTCAATGACGTCGATCGTGGGGCTGGCGAATGCCAACGTGGGACAGGAAATTTTACGACCTCTGGTGGAGAGCGGGGAAATTTTAAAGCTCAGCAAGGAGGTGGTGAAACCGTTTTATGAAGAGCGGTCACGGATGGCGCAGGAGTGGTTTGCGCGGGAGTTTAAGAAGTCGGTGCCGTATTACATTCACCGGAGTGAGGGGGCGCTCTTCCTGTGGTTGTGGTTTGAGGATTTTGCGATCACGGCGCGTGAACTTTACGAGCGGTTGAAGAAGCGCGGGGTGTTGGTGGTTCCGAGCGAGTATTTCTTTTTCGGGCTGTCGGAGGATGTCGATTGGAAGCACACACGGGAATGTATCCGGGTGAGTTACACGATGGATGCCGAGACGGTGGAATTCGGAATCAAAGTGATCGCGGATGAGGTGAATAGAGTATACTCGGGGGAAGGAGGATGAAGAAAAGCTAAGGCAGAGTGTTCTTTGAACATGTTCTGAAAAAAACGGATCCCCCGAAATTCACAAAAGGCAATTATTTAAGCGACTCCATTAATTGTTCGCCGATGAGTTTTTTTGATTTCCAAGATCGATCTTGGAAAGAGCTTTCTTTTCTTCTTCGGTTAGGGGGAATCGCCACTTCTCAACCAAGATGGAAGCGAGGTCTTTTTTATGGCGAGAGAAGCGGAGCATTACCCTCGACATTGCGGTGCATGCGGGGAGTTTTTCCGGTGAACTTGAGGTAAGGTAGCCCAGCCTTTATCGAGGTTGCCGATAAATTTGGTCATGACCTTGGGGTCGAAAAAATCGGTGATGGGGGGGGATGTGATGTTCTCACCCACCCATGGAAACAGGGGGGGTATCAACTTTCTTCGGCTTCCAACGGTCCGGGTAGAAAGCGAGCTTTGAGTAATCGAGACCGTCGCCTGCTTTGATTTCAGCGGAGGTGAAACGACAAAGGGATGTTAGGGTGCAGAGGCCGATTTCAAAAGGTCGAATCATGCCGGATCACACGAAATTTGGCGGGCAAAAATATCAGTTCATTCAGGGACGACTTTGGCCTTACCTGCTTTCTGAATTTGGAAAAGCGGGTCGGCGTTTCCTTTGGACGGGCGGGTGAAAGGAGAGCTTCGCCAGTTGGGGGTTTTGTAGAGTCCGGTGCCGCGAAATTGAAAGATCCCTTTCAGTGGATGGAGTGGGAGGGTAAGGATCCCCAAGAGGCCGCGGGCATTAATGCGCACGGTCATGTCCATCTTTTCGGTCTCTAGATCGATCCAGCCATCGCCAGTGAGGACAATGCTTGTAGAGACGGCGACCAAGTCCTTGGTTTGCAAGACACCATTAAGCACTGCAAAAGTGAATGAAGCATCTTTGGCCCGTTGGTAGCCCATACGTTTGTCACCGAGGACCCCAGCGATGATCGGGGATAGCGGTCCGAGGACAGGAAGCGAGACAAGGTTGCCTTGGCGGATTCCAACGAGACCATCGGCGTTGAATTTTCGAACACCCCCGGCGATTCCCTGGAAGTCAATGTTGCCCGTGAGGCTTCCTTTTTCTTCGTCTTTAAATTTGTAGGCTTTCGAGATGAGGGGGAAGGATAGGTTATCCCATTTCATGGAGCCGCGGTAGCCTGTCTGTCTCCCAGGAGTGACATCAAAGAGAAGCGAGCCGCTGACCGTTCCCCCGAGAGTGGTGCAGGAGAGGTCCTTGACGGTGATGTTTGTTCCGCGAACGTCAACGTCGGCATTGAAGTCTTGAAGAGGGAGATCGGATCCGAGGAAGGGGAAGTCGGTTTGTCCTTCCGTGCGGATAGCAACACTAAAGACCGTTTGATCCCGGTCCTCCTCACGACCAGCGAAGCTTCCGTTGAGGGTAAGATTGGGGGGGGTGTGAAAGCGGTAGTTTTCTTCAAGGTGTTTTGCCACGGGAGGTGCGAAAGCTCTGACAATGGGAGTGGGCCAAACTTTGCCTCGGAGATTACGGATGGTGGTCAAACGGGTGGTGGTGTCGTAGAAAACACGGTCGGCGTAGACTTCTTCTGATGAAGCTCCCTTGAATCGGAGGCGGGCCGGTTCGTTTTCGTCGTTCAGGTGGGCTTTAATTTGAGAGAATTCGGCCTGACCGGGAATGAAGTTATAATCGCAGGCGAGATGGTGAAGTCTGGTTCCTTTGTAAAGGAAGTTACTAAGATGGAGCTTTCCGGCTGCGGACCAATCGGTGAGGTCTGTGTGATTGAGCGAACCAACGACATCGAGGGCGACGATGGAGTTTTCAGAAAACTCAAGATTCCGAACGAATTGGTCGAGTCCTCGATTGGGCTTGATGAACGGGGCAAAAGCTTCAATCGGAAGGGTGGAACGGACGTCAAAGCGAGCGAGGTCGTCTTGCATCACTAGGTTGCCGTTCAATTGGCCTTTGCGGTGTTTTACTTCCAGTTCACGGAGGTAAAGGTCACCATCGTGCCAGGAGAATTCAGAGGTCAAACCCTCGAAAGGAGTCTGGAGAAATTGAAATTTACCAATAGTTCCATGTCCGGTAGCGCGGACGGAAAAGGAATGGGATTCGGGGGCGGAGAAAGTACCTTTTAGCTTTAGACGTGGCGGGGCATCGAGAGTGAGGTTTTTTAAAACGATTTTGTCGAAGCCGCTTTTCAAAAAGTCTTGAAGCTGGAGATCCGAGTCAAGATCGAAGCGCCCCTCGCGGCGAATGAGATTCCAATCAACCTGACCAGAGGCCGAACCACTGCGGTCTACGAGAAGGATTTCATCGAGAGTCACCAATTGAGATTGTAGGTCGCCGGAGACCATCAGCTCGTCCAGTTGGTAATCATTTCGGCTGAGCTTGCTCGCTTGTAGCTTGAAGGTGGTGTTGAGCCGTTCAGGGTGGTTGAGATCTCCTTTTATCCGAAAGCTTAGTTCGGGAGGGCTGTCAGATGGGATGGACCAAAGAGCCAATTCATCGAGAACAAGACTAAGCACATGGTTGGACTGAAGGTTTTCTCCCTGACTGGGGTCGAGATCTTCTCTTTTTAGTTTTGAGAGCTTCAGGTCGGCAGAGAGGTTGACGCGGATTCCTTCGATTAATCCGGTAGCATCCTTGACGGTGGCGCGGCCGCTTTCGGTGATGATAAGGCTCCCGTCGATTTCGCTGGCGGTGACCATGCGGCCGTCTTTATCAACTGGGATTCGCGCGGTTCCGTTAGTGATACCGATGTTGAGGAGCTTGAATTCCCCCCTGAGAGCCTTCGTCTTGTCGAGATCGAGAGTGACTTCGCCTGCTTCTAGGAGAGGGATTAGATCGCCGTCGCTTTCGTAAAACGAAACATCCCTGGCAATCAGTCCACGTTGGAGGTCGAAGCGGAGGCTCTCAAAGGAAAGGTGGACGCCGCGATCCGTCAATTCATTGCGGAGCCAGTCACCATAGCGACCGGGGAAACCAACTTGATTGAGATAGACGAGGATACCGACGACCGCAAAGAGAGTCACCGTCACGGTCAGGGTGACGACGGTTTTGGCAATACGATAGGTGTGAATCATCAAGAGGAGTTTGCAATCGATCTCACAGATCCAAAAGATGAATCAGGGGACGGGAGTTTGCTCAAGAGCAGCGGAGAGAAGGTGATCGGCGTCTGGGGTGTCCTCAGAAAGGAGGCGATGGCGGAGGACGTGCGGGAAGATTTTTTGGACGTGATCCGGGAGGACGGCGGTTTGATCGTCGAGGAGGGCAGCAGCTTGCGAAGCGCGCTGGAGAGCGAGCGTGGCGCGGGTGGAGACGGCATGATCCTGCCCTATGATGGATCGAACAGCCTGGCAAAGTTCGAGAAGGTAGCGCTGCAGGGTGTCGGAGACGGAAATATGGCTCGCTTTCTTTTGAAGTTCGCGGAGTTGGTCGAGACTCATGACTGGTGAAAGGGCAGGAGTGGAGATTTTCTCAGAGTGGTAGCGAAGAATTTTGAGCTGGGTCTGATCATCCGGAAGACTCATGGGGATGGAGAGGATGAAGCGGTCCAACTGGGGCTCCGGGAGGGGAAAGGTGCCGGTCGAAGACGTGTCATTTTGAGTGGCAACAACGAGGAAGGGATCGGGGAGCTCGCGTGTTGTGCCATCAATTGTCACCTGCCGTTCGTTCATGGCTTCGAGAAGTGATGATTGGGTGCGGGGAGAAGCACGGTTGATCTCATCAGCCAGAAGGAGGTTGGCGAAGACGGGGCCGGCGATGAATTCAAATTCACCATTTTGCGGACGGTAGAGTTGGTAACCGAGGATGTCGGAAGGGAGGAGATCGGGTGTGAATTGCACGCGCCGGAAGGTGCCGCTCAGCGATGTTGACAGGGTGTGTGCGAGGGTTGTCTTTCCGATGCCTGGAGGGCCGGTGACGAGGGCATGTCCTCTGGCAAGGAGAGCGGTGAGGAGAAGATCAACTGCTTCATCCGAACCAAGAACGGTGGAGAGGAGCTGTTGGCGAAGAGCTTGAAGGGGCATGAGATTATTGGCGGAGCCGAAATTCGGAGTAAGGTTCTTCCGCTTGGACAACCTCACGAACTTTGAGGAGGGGAAGCACGGTTCCGTTTACGGTTTCGAAGGTGAGGATGCCCCCTGCCTTCACCCAGTCTTCGGACTTGGGTCTGGTGGATCTTTCGGGGAATTGCAGCGAGACCCCGACGACTTGCAGGTCGGCCGCGCAGCAGGTGATGATTGAACGAAAGACCCGCATGCGGTCCCCAGCTTCATTGTTGATTTTCTCTGGTGCGATGCGTCCTTCCAATTCGACTGGAAGACCATCGAAGATGTCTTGAATCTCGCGATCGCCAGCGGCGTAGTAGGCTGTGATCATGCGGAGCTCGAATTCTCCGTGTTGGTTCTTAGAAACGCGTTTTTCGAGGTCCTCGCGAGTGAAAGGGGGGATGTCGCCGGCGTTGGTCAGGGAAGGCGTCTCGTAAAGTCCTTTCTTGGAGAGACCTTGATTGGAGAGTTTGTCTCTGGTGTGAGACATCGCCAAAGTGAGTGGGATGATGGTGAGAAGGATCGTGACGAGCGGGCCGTGTCCTTCTTCATGATGATGATCGCCTGATTCACAGTCCTCGTGCTCGTGGGGATGGGCGGGATCATCTTCATGGTGATCGTGGGCGCAGTCCGCGTCATGGTCGTGGTTGTTAATTTCGGGGTGACTGTCTTTTTTGGGTTGGGGATTAATGATAGAGTAGACTCCGAGGATGATCATGCCAATGCCTCCGAATAAGATGAAGTGGTGGAAATCGGCGGCGAGGTAGTCCTTCACCCGGGTCGAGTGATAGAAGTAGATGAGGATGGCACCCCATGAAGTGGCTAGGAGACCAAAGAGTCGAGTGTGGAGAGCGGTCATGGGGCAAGAGGGATTTCAGATTGTTGGGTCATCCACATCGGAAGGATCTTCATTTCAAAGAGAAGGCTGAGCGCTCCGGTGAGGATGAAAATGGCCACGAAGAGGAAGGCGATAAACTTCCACTTAAAGACGGTGGAGTAGAGGAAGACGAGCTTGGCGTCCATCATGGGTCCGAAAACCATGAAGGCGAGCTTGGGTCCGTATTTGAAGTTCGCAAAATTTGCGGCGATGAAGGCATCCGAGGTTGAGCAGAGGCTGAGGACGAAGGCGAGAATCATCATGCCGGCACTTCCGAGAATTGAATTGTCCGCGAGGTTTTTCCAAAACTCATCGGTCGGATCAATGACTGTGGTTTTAAGAATGGCGGTGAGAACGACCCCGATGCAGAAGTAGAGGCCCACGTCCATGAGATCGCGCAGCGAATTGTTCAGTGCGGAGCTGAGGGTTCGGGGATGATTGTGCTCGTGACCATCTTCTGCTTTAGCGGATGCCTTCAGGAAGAAATCATGGGAAATACGAGCTGCGATCAGGGCGATGATCACGGCGATGAGGTATCCCATCGTGAGTCGGGAGAACATGATCTCGGATGAGTTGTTGAATGCCTTGTAAGTGCTGATTGCGGTGACGGGATTAAAGATCGGAGCAGCCAGCATATAGGCAAGGGCACAGGAGACAGGGAGGCCGTTTTTAACGAGTCGGCGGATCACGGGAACCACGGCGCATTCGCAGACCGGGAAAATGGCCCCTAGAAGGCCGCTTAGGAGAATGGCGAGAGTGTTGTTTTTAGGGAGGATTTTTTCGAAGGTCCCACGTGGGAGATACGTGCCGAGAAATCCGCTCACCAGAGTGCCGAGGAAGATAAAAGGGAGACCTTCCAAGAAGATGGAAAGGAACTCATACGAGCCATCGGCGAGTTGGTCCTTTGTTTGATCAGTCACTGAGGTGATTCAAGCGTAAAGAGGTGGCTTTACTCCAACAAAAAAGCGGCCGATTGACCCCCGGGGAGAAAGTGGTGTCGATTTGAGGCCTTTAGCTGATCTTGAAGTTCTAGTTGTACTTCCGATTTGTGCTGAAATGCTTGTAGCGATAAAATGGGTTTGATGTTCTTGGCGGTCACGGCGTATTTGTAGCTGCCTGAGGAGAGATTGATCGGAGCGGCTTTTAAACGATCTTGCGAGAAGGAGTATTCTTAGTTGTGCTTGGCTTGGGATTGGAGAATCCGCAACTTGTAAAACCGGATACGGCGATTCGGAAAAGGACGGCAAGGATGAGGCGATGAAACGAGTTTTTTCAGTTCTAATCGTCAAAGTACGCTCGCTGAAAATTAATGGGGGACGAAACGAAAACTCTGATTTCAGGACGGTTTCTCCTGAGTTGAGGGAGAGTCTAGCGACGAAGTTTACGGTCGTGGAGAGGTTTGCCTTTGGGGCGGCGAACGGGGATTTCGAGAGCTCCGGATTTCTCAAGTTCGTCAAAGAGCTGTTTCTTTAGTGCTTCGACCTGCCCGGCGAAGGCAGGGACGTTGATGAGATTGTGTCGTTCGTGGGGGTCGGTTTGGAGGTCGTAGAATCCGTTTTTATCCCAGAGGCCGTAGTAGTAGATGTATTTGTATCGGTCGGTGCGGATGGAAAAGAGGGTGGGGGTGGCAGGGAAGTTCCATTCCCAATGGTATTCGTAGAGAATGTGATCGCGCCAGCGGGTGGCGGGTTCCTTTCCTTCGAGAAGGGAGCGGAAGGAACGGCCGTCCATGGAGGGAGCATTGCTAGGGGGGGTGACGCCTGCGTAGTCGAGAAGAGTGGGGGCGATGTCGATATTCTGAACCATGCCGTTGGGCGTGGTGCCGGCTTTGATCCGACCTGGCGCGTAGGCAAGCATGGGGATGCGAATGGACTCTTCGAAGGCGTCGCGCTTGTCGTAGAAGCCGTGTTCTCCAAGAGCAAAACCATTATCACCGAGGTAAATGACGATGGTGTTTTTTGCGAGGCCGGACTCGTCGAGGTAGTCGAGAACACGGCCGACGTTTTCATCGAGGCCATGAACGGTTTCGCAGAATCTCCAGTAAAGGTCGTCGAAGGAGGGGACGGGGTCTTTGTCAAAGGCTCCGGTTTCCATGTGGTCGATTCCGTGAATTCCGTAGCGTCGTTCGCGGATCCAGCGAGGTTGAGTGACATAGTTTTCGTCGGAGTTCGCCATGGTCTCGGGGTAGTCGATTTTCTTTCCCTGGTAGCGACCGAGATGGCGTTTGGCGGGTTCGAAGGGGTAGTGGACTGACTTGAAAGCGAGATGCATCATGAATGGGGCGTCCTTGTCTCCACCGCGGTCACCCTTCAGCCAGTCGAGGGCTTGATCGGTAAGGCGGTCGGCGGTGTAGCCTTTTTGCTCAAGCCGTTTGCCATTGATGTTGAGGGTTTGGTTAAAGTATGAGCCCTGCCCCTGAAAGCTGACCCAGTGGTGGAAGCCCTTCCTGGCTTTGTCATTGTCGTGACCCATATGCCATTTGCCGATCATGGCGGTGCGGTAACCAGCGGATTGAAGGTATTCGGGATAGAATCGAGTTCCTGCGGGGACGGCGCGTTGGTTATCGACGACCTTGTGACGGTGCATGAATTGTCCGGTCAAAATGGAGGCCCGGCTTGGAGAACAAAGCGATGTCGTGACAAAGGCATTTTGGAGATGGGCACCGGCTGCGGCCATGCGGTCAAGATTTGGAGTTTCGAGGAAATCCGGAGCTTCCTCCATAAATCCCATGAAGTCGTATCGATGATCATCGCTCAGGATGACGATGATGTTGGGTCGTTCAGCAGCGAGGGTTGAACTGGCGAGGGCAAGAAGGAGAAAGCGAATCATATCGCCATTCTTAATGATGAGGCATGCCAATGCAACCCGGGAGGAGTTAGGCGAGAATGGGCTTCACGACATGGCCGTGGACATCGGTGAGACGGTAGTGGCGCCCCTGGAATTTGTAGGTGAGCCTTTCGTGATCGATGCCCAGGAGATGAAGCAGGGTGGCTTGGAAGTCGTGAACGTGAACGGGGTCTTTGGCGACGTTAAAGCCGATGTCATCGGACTCGCCGTAAGTGATGCCTGGTTTGATTCCTCCGCCAGCCATCCAGACCGTAAAAGTGTAGGGGTGGTGGTCACGGCCCCATCTCGGGCGGTTCTCAAAGTTGCCCTGAAGAAAAGGAGTACGGCCGAACTCGCCTCCCCAGATGACGAGGGTGTCATCGAGGAGTCCGCGTTGTTTAAGGTCCTGAACAAGCCCGGCCGAGGGTTGATCGGTGTCGCGGCATTGGTTGTAAAGTTCGGTGGTGAGTGAATTGTGCTGGTCCCAGCCGGCGTGCATCAACTGGACGTAGCGGGTTCCACGTTCGAGAAGACGTCGGGCGAGGAGACAATTACGGGCAAAGGTGCCGGGTTCGTTGACCTGAGGGCCGTAGAGATCGAGGGTGGACTTGGACTCGCCCGAAATGTCGGCGAGTTCGGGCACGCTGGTTTGCATGCGGTAGGCCATTTCGTATTGCGCGATCCGGGTTTGGATTTCCGGATCTCCGACGGATGCGTATTTTTTTTCGTTGAGCGCGGCAATGCCATCGAGCATTTGACGGCGGAGCGCGGGGCTCACTCCCTTTGGATTGTTGAGGTAGAGAACGGGATTTGAACCGGCCCGGAGTTTGACCCCCTGGTGATGGGAAGGGAGAAAACCGGAGGACCAGTAGGAATCGTAGAAAATCTGACCGCAACTTGTGTCTTTGGTGACTGATGTCATGACAACAAAAGTGGGCAGGTTCTCATTCATCGAACCCAATCCGTAAGAAAGCCAGGATCCGAGGGTGGGACGGGAAGGGAGTTGGAACCCGGAAAGGAAGAAATTGATGGCAGGGGCATGATTGACCTGCTCGGTGTGCATGCTTTTGATGAAGCAAAGTTCGTCGGCGATCTTTGCGGTGTGGGGCATGAAAGCGCTGACTGTCGCTCCCGATTCGCCATGTTTCTTGAAAGGTTCGACCGGAGCAAGCAGGCGTCTTTTATCAGCGGCAGCCGACATGGTGGAGAAACGTTTGCCCTCCATGTAGGAGTCGGGGACGCGCTCGCCATGGAGTTTGGTGAGCTTGGGCTTGTCGTCGAATAGTTCGAGGTGGGAAGGGGCGCCGTTTTGAAAGAGGTAGATGACCCGCTTGGCCTTCGGGGCGATGTGCCTGGCGGCCTCCAGAATCTGGTCTTCTGACGCTGGGGCGTTGGAGGTGAGAAGGTGGGCCAGGGCGGGGATTCCGAGGCCGGTAGCCGTTTTTCCAAAAAAGTGGCGGCGGTTGGTGAGGAGCTGGGATTCGAGAAGCGGGTGCATGGCTTATTCCTTGGTGAGAGCTTCGTCGGTGTTGAGGAGGGAGAGGATAGTGGACGTTAAAGCGGCCTGGGTGAGCACGTCGAGTTGGTCTGAGGCGGGGAGTTCGCCTGTCGCGAGGATGGCTTTGGCGTCGTCGAGATGTTTTTCGAAGTAAGTGCGGGAGTTCTCGTACATCGTGGTGATGATTTGCGATTCCTCTGCTTTGGGAATTCGGGTGGTGATGATTTGGAAGGCGGCGGTCAGTGGGGCCTGGGGATTTATTTCGTGGGCCCGGTAGGCGATTCCACGGGCCGCTTCGAGATAGTGGGGATCGTTAAGGATGGAGAGAGCATGGAGGGGCGAGTTCGTAAGGTAGCGGCCCACCTCGCAGCCTTCGCGCTTGGCATTATCGAATACCATGGGAGGGGCCGAAATGCGGCGCCAGAAGGTGTAGATGCTCCGCCGCCGGAGCTTCTCACCGGTGTCGGGGGTGTATTTCTTTTTCCCAAAAGTGACCTCTGACCAGAGGCCGGAGGGCTGGAATGGCTTGACCGGCTCGCCTCCGATCTTGCGAACGAGTCGACCGGAGAGAGCGAGGGCTTGATCACGAATCATCCATGAGGGAAGGCGATAGCGGGGGGAGCGGGCAAGGTAGCGGTTCTCCGGGTCACGCTCCAGGGCGAGGGAATCGACCTTGGACGACTGCTGGTAGACGCGGCTGGTGACGATGGTTTTGATGAGCTTCTTGAAGTCCCATCCCGAGTCCATGAAATCGGCAGCAAGCCAGTCGAGAAGTTCGGGGTGAACCGGGATCTCAGATTGCATGCCGAGGTCTTCGGGCGACTTGATGAGTCCAATGCCAAAGAGTTCCTGCCAAACGCGGTTGATGGTGACCCGGGAAGTGAGGGGGTGGTCCCGAGAGACAAGCCATTGGGCGAGATCGAGGCGGTTGGGGAATTCTTTTTCGCGAAGGGGGGGGAGAATACCGGGCGTTGCAGGAAGGACTTCCTCGCCTGGTGATTGGTAGGAACCGACGGCGAGGACGTGTGTTTTCCGGCGTTCCTTCCGGTCTTCCATGATCATAACCCGGGGAGCGGCTTGCTTAATCTTGTTGATTTCATCACCGAGCGACTGGACCTTTGCGATGAGCTTTTGGTAAAGGGGCTCTGTTTTTAGATGAACTGAGGTAAGTTTCTCTTGTTGTTGCGCGTTTCTTTGATCGGAAGGAATGGCAAGAAGCTGGTCGATGTTAGAGTTTTCGGGAGTCAAAGAAGGAGAGCTAGAAGAGGTGACGGAGAGTCGGAAGTGTCCGAGGAAGTGGGCGAGGTTGTCGGAATTGTGGCGCAAGGTCACTTTGAATCTATCGCCGGCTTTTGGAGTGAGTGGCTCTGCGAGTCGGAAGAGCGCGGAGTGGTCTCGGTCGATGGATTTACCATTCCAGACAGCCCAGCCGGTGTTGGGATCGTTATCGAGAGTTCCGGCGATTTTGTGATTACCTTGTTCAAAACTAGCTTCAGGGCGGACGAATTTGAGGGGGCGCGCTATTTCGCTGTGACGGAGGAGCGAGACCTCGACTCCGGTGAGGACAAAGTTTCCGCTGTCTGAGCGAGCAGCACCTCCGTTGGTCATGGTGGCGTGGCGAAGGGCGTCGATCCGCAGCGAGGTGATCGTTTGAGTTGGGAGGGCCGCTTCGATTTCGAAAGTGGCCTTGTCGGGGTTGGTGCCAGAGACAAGGAGAGACTTGTCGGGGAGAGCTTTGAATTTGAGGCCGGGATCGCTGGCCTTGATGAGTTTGGAATCAAGGGGTAGCCAGCGGCGCGGGGAGGTGTTTTTTTGGTAGTTTTTTTCCCAGTCGGTTTGCTTTGACTTGAGGGAGGTCGTGAGTTTTTTGAGTTTTTCTTGAGCGGTAGCGAGTTGAATACTCCGTTCCTTTTCCTTTGCGATTTGTTCGGAAGTGGGAGTTGGTAGGACGGGTTTGGTGCGTGGATCGCCGCCTGCACCTGTGACCGGAGTCTGGTTGAAGAAGGCGGTGAGCGAATAGTAGTCCTTTTGGCTGAGGGGATCGTATTTGTGATCGTGGCAGCGGCAGCAGTTGAAAGTGAGGCCCATCCAAACGGTGCCGACGGTTTCGGCCATGTCGAAGACGTAGTTCACCCGGTTCTCCTCGGGGATGGAGCCGCCTTCACCATTGATGGCGTGGTTGCGGAGAAATCCGGTGGCAAGTTTTTGCTCGTGAGTGGCATTTGGAAGAAGATCACCGGCGATCTGCCACACTGTGAAGTCGTCGTAGGGAAGATTACGATTGATGGCGTCGATCACCCAGTCGCGCCAGGGCCACATGGTTCGCTCGGCGTCGCCTTGGAAGCCATTGCTGTCGGCGTAGCGGGCGGCATCGAGCCAGGGCCAAGCAAAACGTTCTCCAAAGGCGGGGTCGGCGAGGAAGGACTCGACGAGTGTCTCCCAGGCATTGGGTGACTTGTCGGAAAGAAAGTTCGAAACTTCATTCGGGGTGGGAGGGAGTCCGCGGAGATCGAAGGAAAGACGACGAATGAGGGGCTCTTTTTCGGAAGGGGGCGAGAGTTTGAGGTCGAGGGATTTGAGTTTATTAACGACAAGAGCATCGACCGGATGATCTTCAATATTCGGGATGGCTAGTTTTTTTACCGGGATGAAAGTCCAGTGTTCCTCGTACTTTGCTCCTTCCTGGATCCATTGATGGATGAGCTTTTTCTCATCGCCATCCAGTTTGGGAAAGTGATCTGCCGGAGGCATGACTTCGTCGGGGTCATCCGAAATAATGCGTTTCCAAACGAGAGATTTTTCGGGATCTCCCGGGAGGATTCCGGGGCCGGTCTTGCGTTCGGCAAAGGCTCCTTCCGGGGTGTCGAGGCGGAGGTCGGCTTCGCGAGCGTTGGCATCAAAACCGTGACATGTGAAGCAGTGATCCGAAAGCAAGGGACGGATGTGCGAGTTGAACCCAATTGGCTCGGCTGTTGTGATTGCGGTGAGGGCGATCAGGATGGATGACAGTCGGCGGAACATGATCTGTGGGGAGAATAGACGAGTTTGGGAGAATGCAAAGGTGTGTGATAGGTTTCTTGCTGGGGCTTACGCTCTTCTGGGTAGGAATCCCTCCCTCCGCCCTTCAAGGAGTTACTGAATGGGAAATTTCAGAGGAAGACGTTTGCCGTTTCGGAGGACGGTGGCGTCGAGTTGAGTGGGCTTGGAGTAGCGTTGAAGGAGGACGCCGAAGAGTTGTGACTCGGTGTGTCTCTTTGTGATGCCATCGACCTCGATGAGGATGTCGCCAGTTTTTGGGAAGAGCGAGAGTGACGAGTTTGATGGCGCTTCCGCGTTTGATGGAGAAGAGGAGGGTGTCTTCGACTCTGAGGTGGTGGAGTGCCCAAGCGAGGTCAGCGGGAGAAATGAGGGTTGCTTTGTTGGCGGTGATAATTTCGTCGCCGCGTTTGAGACCGGCTTTGGCGGAGGGGGAGTTGGGCTGGACTTTAGTGATGGTGGCGCGGTGGTCCTCGGCGAGGGTGAGGCCGATGGTTTCCGCTGCGGGCATGGGGTGGCTGAGACGGAGGGGGAATTTCATGGCGGTAGAGAGTGGCAAATTTGGAAGCGAGAAGGAATGATTTTCAATGCCGAAAAATGTGATAGCTTTGGGGGTGTTTTTTCTGCAGAGAGCGCTTCTTGCGGGGGAGATGGAGTTTCGGTCTGTTTGGAGAGGGGGAGCAAAATACGATTTTTAATGAGATAACGGGGCGGCTGGGGGTGCGGACCTGAGTTGAGGTAATCATTACCTTTTGCACGATTATCTGAAGCAGTTTCGGGCGAAGGGACACGAGGTTGGGGTCCCAGTGATCTTGAAGCAAGAAAAGTGGGCGATTGCTGGCAGATCTGGGGGGGGGATTTTCGGCAAGATCTATCGACGATACGCTCAAAGAGGGGCGGTAAGGGTGGCGGGCTTTCAAAAGAGGACAAAATTTTCGGATTTTCGGCTTATCGGCTGAGGTTTTTCGCTCTATAAGAGCCTCTCCTACGATATGGGCGATCTACGACTCAAACTCCAACGGGGGCTTCTCTCGGGGCTTCTCGTGTGCGGGGCTCCTGCTCTCGCGCAAACTTCTCTTTCCAACGAAGCTGCAATACGCTCGGCGGATGCGCGGGATGCATATTCCTTAATCGAAGCCGGTGATTTGGCCTATCTTGAGCAGAATTTCAAGGTAGCACTTTCGAAGTATGCCGAGGCTCTTTCGAAACTGCCGGAAGGGGCAAAGTCGATCATGGGGCTTCGCGCTTCAGCGTTGCAGAGGTTTACCCAGACATCGTTTGCCCAAGCCCAGCACTTGATGCGAAGGGGGGATGCCAAGGGTGTGAAGGCGCTTTTGGACGAAGTGGAGACGGTTGATCCTGCGAATCCCCAATTGAAAGTTTATCGGGCGAAGATGGATGATCCAATCAGGAACAACCCTGCGCTGACTTCGAAGCACTCCGAAAATATCGACCGAGTGCGCCGTCTCCTATACGAGGCGGAGGGTTATTATGATTTGGGAAAATTCGATCGAGCCTACTTGACCTACGAGGACATTCTCCGAATTGACAAGCACAACAAGGCCGCTCGCCGGGGAATGGAGCGGTCAAATGCGGCGATTTCGGATTACTCGACGTCGGCACGGGACCAGGCTCGGGCGGAGGCCTTTCAGGATGTGGACGAGGAGTGGGAGCAAAAGGTATACAAGGAGGAAGATCGTCCAATTGTAGGGGGAGGGGATTTGATCATCACCGGTTCCGGGATGGATTTGTTGACGAAAATGAATACCATCATGGTTCCCGAGTTGATCCTTAATGGTGCGACTCTGGATGAAGCTGTTGATTTTCTCCGCGTGGCAGCAGTGCAGGGGGATGAGGCAACTCTGGATGAAAATGAAAAGGGGGTGCCCTTTGTTATTCAATTGGGCGACGAAAACCACCCTGCGGTGAAGAAAATCCGGGGCGCCCGCATCAGCTTAAAGCTCCGGAATGTGCCACTGTCGGAAGCGGTTCGTTTGGTGACCGAGGCCTCGGGAACGACTTTCCGGGTGGATGAATTTGCAGTTGTCCTTAATGCGGCTGGCTTTTCGGACCCGGCATTGATTCGAAGAGACTTCCGGGTGCCTCCGAATTTTCTAACCGGGGTGGCAAATACCAAGGTGGCCGGTGACCCCGATCCCTTTGCGGATAAAGCGGCCGAGGGAGGATTGATTGCCAAAACTTTAACGGCAAGGGAGAAGCTGCAGACCTACGATGTGAGCTTTCCGGATGGGGCCAGCGCAACCTACAATCCTTCGAGCAATATTTTGACGGTGCGAAATACGGTTGCCACTATGCGCCTTATTGAAGCGATTGTAGAAGATATCGTCAAGATGGAGCCTGTTGTGGTGACTATCCGGACGACGCTCGTGGACATCAGTCAAGTGAATCTCGAGGAGCTGGGATTTGATATGATGCTTGGCGAATTTAATGTTGGCGAATTTGGATTTTTGTCCGGTGGATCAACGGGCGTTGGAACTGCGATTAACGATATGATTCCTGGGAATCCGGTCACTTCCGGGAACCGGAGCGGAGATCTCTCTGGAACAACGGACGGCCTCGACGCGCTTTTGGCAAGGAAATCACCTCCGACAGCCTCCGGTACGCTGAGTAGCGACGGGAATGGGAACAACGAGAACAGCATTAATTTACCTGCAGGAACCAACGGCGGAGCTTCAAGAGCGAGTGGAATTATCAGCTTGCGGGGCCTCATCGATGGGACGGCTCACGAGATTTTGATGAGGGGGTTGTCCCAGAAGAAGGGCTCCGATATTATGGCCCGTCCGGAAGTGGTGACTCGTTCCGGCGAGAATGCTTCGATCCACTCGATCATCGAGTTTCCCTATCCCGAGGATTATGAACCACCCGAGATTCCCAACGCGGTGGGAGGAAACGACGGGATCGTGACTCCTGCCACGCCGACAAACTTTACGGTGGCGAATCTTGGCGTGTCTTTGGAGGTTCTCCCACAAGTCGGACCGGACCGCCGAATCATAGAGGTTGCTTTAAATCCGGTGATTCGGGATTTTGAGGGCTTTGTGAACTATGGAACGCCGATCGTAGGATCAACTAACACGACAACGGTGAATCTGGTGGACAACACCGCCGCGACCGACAGCGTCTTTGGGGAAATTACCTCCAATGCGATTTTAAAACCGATCTTCCGTACCATCAGAGGAAAGACCAGTTTGCGGGTCCTCGATGGACAAACGATTGTTATGGGTGGCCTGGTTACAGAGAGGCGGAGACAGATCAGCGACAAGGTGCCAATTTTGGGAGATCTTCCGTTTGTGGGACGAATTTTCCGTAACGATGGAATTTCAGTTGAAAAGCGTTCGGTACTGATATTTGTGAATGTCGAGTTAACCGACCCCGCAGGTAATCCTTATCGCGACCGTTAATGAGTCAAAATATCCCCCCCCGCTCGCTTCCACCGGAGGACGTTCAAGATTCAGACGAATCCTCTTCTCAAAAGGATCAGTATAGTCTGGACGAAATAATGAAGGCGCTCCGAGAAAAGGAGCGCGAAAAAGATGAACAAGGGGAGGTCGTGACTCGCTTAGACGGTTCGATCGCCCGGAAGGTGAAACGTCGGAAACGACGTTCGGGGCAGCAGGAGAAAGCAACACCGGAAAAAGAAAAGAAACGGGTTTTGTTGAAGATCATCATCGCTGCTGTTCTCCTACTGATGTTGGCGTTGACCGCGCTTTTTTTGATGCTGAATCAGAACAGCAAAAGTTATCGCAAAAAGCTGGAAATCTCTGCTGCGGAATGGACCGGGGCTGAAGTAGAGTTGAGTGGCTTCAAGAGGCTTCCCTTGTCTGCCAAAATAAACAGAGCGAAATTCAGTTGGCCGGAAAGCTACTATCTGAGGGAGTTTGAGTTAAAGAACCTGTCGGGAGATGTCAGCTTCCTCACTTTTCTGGGAGCAAGGCCCAGTGGTTTGCAGCTTGGCGGGACGGTCGGAGAGATGGTGGTAAGAATGCCCGACTCACGGGGAAACGAACTGGAATCAATTGAGGAATCCGAGTTTCCGTTTCTATTTGAACAGTATTACTGTCAGGCTCTTGATGTTAAATTCGGCGAGGGCGGGACCGTTGGGCTAAAAGGGGCAAGTGCGAGTCTGAGGCACATTAGCAACGAAGGTTTTCAAGTTACGATTGATCAGGGAACGTTTCAGTTTGCAGGTTGGCAGGATTTCCCAATCTCGAGTGGACTACTGAGGTTCAAAAATAACACGATCGATCTAAAGTCATTTTCTCTGGAACCTCCCGATGATGATGATGTGATGCTGAGTTCGAATTTGAAGATTAGCGGAGAAATCCCGCTGATTTCGGGTAAGCAAGTGCAATTGGATGCAAGCACAGGGAATTTTTCCTTTAGTGGGCTGATCGGTAAAAAGTTGGCACGCCTTTTTAGTGGATCATTGATTGAGTCTAATGGTGCCATCATTTTCACTGTTGGAGAGAGTCAAGTTGACGAAATCGTCATGAATTTTACGGCGGATCGTCTCAAGATGGAGAGTTTTCCGTTCCTCTCGAATTTGGTTGAACTCTTTCCAGATCGAAATTTAGAGGAACTTGAATTCAACAAAGGATTGGTTGATTCAGCCATCAAGGGAGTTTTGCGGGTTCGGCCGGAAGGGGTGGCGATCGAGAATCTTGAGATGATGGCTCAAAAGGGGAACATTCGAATCAAGGGAGGAGTTGTGGTAGCTGATTCGGGAGAGATTCGAGGCAAGATTGCCATGTCCCTCAATCGTGTTTTTGTCACGAATCGCCCGAATCTGGCTAATAACCCGAAATTAGAGGGAAGTAAGGAAAGTGGTTATGTGAATGTGAATTTCAGGCTGAAGGGAACGATTGACAAACCCGATGACACTTTCCGCACGGAGGTTGGAATGGAGGCAGACCTTCCCGGCGTAGGGCGTTCTTTTGTCGACGATATAGATGATGATCTTTGGGGGCCTCTCCAGAAAACCGAACCGGACCTCGCTCCCGATATTCTCCGTGAACAGGAAGAGTGAGACAGGGCGGTTTTCCCGACTCCCTTCGCTTGTCCATCGGTGTTGCTGACTCTAGTCTCTTATTGGAAAACATCTTTACCCTCACAGATTTATGCCAAACCCCTTTGGAACTGCATTCGAATCCTTGGAAAGCCCTGCCGGTCCCATTGTTGAGGCCGTCCACGAAGCTCCTTATCGCCGATTGAGTGAACTCATTGATTCTGGAGAAGGGCAGCTCATTTCCTTGAGAGCTCCCCGCGCCGGATACGGAAAGACGATGCTTTTGTCCCGTCTTCGTGAGAAGAAAAAGGGAGTGATGATGTTTGTTCCGATTCATCTTTCCGACGGTCGCAGGCTGGAGGGGGAAGGGATACTTGAGGAACTCCTGACACAGCTTACCGAGACCGTATCCGGAGCAGCGGGCCTGACGCGCTTGGATCTGCACGTCAGACGGCTCTTTGCCCATGGGTTACTTCCATTGGTGTATTCAGGAGAAGTCCCTTCGCAAGATAAGGATGGAGCGTTGAGTAGTCTGCGCGAGCGACCTACCGAAGCCTTTGATTTTCATCACGAAGGTGCGGCAATTGCGCAGTGGACAAAGAACCAGTTTGAGATTCTTTCACCACGCCTTTCTTCGGTGTTGAGCAAGTCCAGCGGGGCCAGTAGCCGCGATACCTCTTATTGGATTGAACTCTTTTTTAACTACGCCACCCGACCCCCCAACGAGCTAAACCGAACTAGCGAATTGATGGAAACCGTCTTTGGACGTGAGAGCCGGTTCCGATCGGGAACCGGATATTTGGACAGATTGGGTTCATTTTTGAATCTGATCACATTGGTTGAACCGGTGGTGTTACTGCTGGACGAAGTGGACGGGCTCTCAAGTGATAGCGACGCAGCTCTTCGGGCCACAAGTTGTTTGGTTTCGTTATGGGAGTCAGCGCCTCGAACAAGCGTTGTTCTTTCGGTGAATGATGACGTTTGGCAGTCGGCATTTGCTCCAAGGCTCCCGCTTGGATTACAAGATAGGCTCGAAGATGTCGTGATTCGTCTGGATGAATTAACTCAAGAGGAAGCTAGATTGCTCGTCACGGTTCGCTCCGGGGACGAGGCCGAGAAAGTTTTGACTCAAATAGACTTTAATTCCGGGGGGCTTTATCCAAGAGGAGTGTTAAAGGCGGCCCGCGAAGCCTGGGAGAGGTGGGACAAGGTGGGGAAGGAAACGGACCATACGACTCCCGAAGTAGTTCAAGCCTCTCAGCTTGAAATGGGTTCTCCGGGAAAGGCCGACAATCAGGAAGTGGTCGCAGATCCATTGATCAAGCTGGATTCCTTTGGATTCACCGAGCCTCTCAGGCCGGCTTATCCTCCGCAAGTGGTGCGCCGCGCCGCGCTTCCAAGAAAATTCAACGTGCAAAGGATCCGTCAGTCTCCCTCAGCCATTGTTGATTTCGCTTCTCCTGCCGCGATCGTTCCTCCGGCAGTGGTTGAATTTAACCCTGATCCCGCCCCCACTCCGGAAGCTCCAACTCCTCCCGAATTGGCAAACCCTTTTCAGGTGGCGACACCTCTTCCCATGCAGTCACAACCGGTTTTACCGCCGGCGCGACCGTTTGAGTCCTCTCCTTTCGAACCTTCAGGGCCGCTGATGGCGCCGGAGATTTCTCCATCCCAGATGGAATCTCCGATACCGCCTCAAACGGAATCAGAAGACCAACGTAGCCTCCACTCATCTCCATCAAATTCACCATTCGGTCTAGCTCCTGCTCAACCATCTGTTCAGGAAGATCCTGCTCAGATGCAGTCGTTTTCCCCTGTTCAAACATTTGCAGCCCCCCCGGACTTTCCCGCAGCGCCCCCGGAGCAGGCAACCCCACCTCCGATGGGAAACCAACCTGCTCCGATGGGGAGTCCGTTCGAAGCAGCATCATCTGCGGCGGCGATTCCACTCGAGCCTGAAGTGCCCAAGGCCGATACTGATGAAATCGACGAATTACTTCGGCAGTTCCGGGAGCATCGGGATTCTTAAGCTCCTAACTTTCGAAGACTTCGCGAAGAGTCGTCTCCATTACTGATTTCATTCCGGAAACCGTGATGGTTTTTTGGGTTTCGTCCTCGGCACAGGTCATGCTGACTCCGTCGATTCCACATGGAGTGATGAATTGAAATGGTGGCATGGTAATGGCTTGGACATTGAGGGCAAAACCATGAAGGGTGACCCATGAACGGACGCCGACTCCGAGTGAGGCGATTTTTCGGTTCTCTACCCAAACTCCGGTGAGGCTCTCGCGTCGTTGTGCTGATATTCCAAATTTGGCAAGGCCCCGAATGAGGGCTTCTTCCAGATTACGGAGGTGAACATGGAGATCTTTTTCACGTTCACTGAGATCAAGGATGGGATAGCCGACAAGTTGCCCCGGTCCATGATAGGTTCCCTGACCACCGCGATTAATTTCAACAACAGGGTGGGGGAGGTGTGGGGTGTCACGGAGGCTGCTTTGGTCACGAGTGCGTCCGATCGTGTAAACAGGCGAGTGCTCCAAAAGGAGAATGGTGTCGTCGATTTTTCCTTCCCGGCGTTGTTTGACGAGGTCTTCCTGGAGATCCCAGATCTCTTGGAAGTCCCGATCCTTTCCGAGGTCCTGGAAGGTGAGTTGGCTCATCGTTTTGACTTGGGTAGGGCGAGCCATTCGCGAATACCGGCAAGTGAACGGCAGTTGACGACGTCTTCGCGCCGAAGCCAGCCTTTGCGGGCGAGACGGGTTCCGTAAGCGAGAAATTGAAGCTGATCAGTAGAGTGGGCATCGGGATTGATCGAGGTAAGGACTCCTTTGTCACGGGCGCGATGCCACCATCGCCAATCCATGTCGAGTCGCCAGGGATTACAATTGAGTTCAATGACAGTTCGAGTCTCGGCGGCACAGTCGATGATCTTCTCGATGTTTACCGCGTAGGGATCACGACGAAGGAGGAGTCGCCCGGTCAGGTGGCCGAGCATGGTGACGTGTTCGTTTTCCATCGCCCGGATGAGGCGAGCCGTCATTTCATCTTCGGGAAGGTTGAAGACATTGTGGACCGAGGCCACGCAGTAATCGAGTTGGCTCAAAAGGTCGTTGTTGAAGTCGAGTGATCCGTCTTTGAGAATATCGACCTCGGAGCCGGCGATCAGGGCGAATTCGTCGAAAGATTCATTTAGTTTACGAATCGTAGCGATTTGCTCGATCAAGCGATCTTCATCGAGTCCGTTGGCCTGAAAGGATGACTTTGAGTGATCGGCAATGCCTAGGTATTGGAGGCCGTGGTCCTTGGCCGCTCCGGCCATCTCCTCGAGTGTGTTTTTCCCGTCCGAGGCGATAGTGTGATTGTGGAAGGTTCCCTTTAAGTGGGAAAGTTCGACCAGACCGGGTAACTCTCCTTGTTGGGCGGCTTCAATTTCACCCCGGTTTTCGCGAAGTTCGGGGGCGACCCAGTCCATTCCGAGGGCGCGATAGATGTCGGCCTCTTCGTTTACCTTGGGAATGTCCCCTTCACCGGTGAAGTCATACTCGTTGAGAGAGAGTCCTTTTTTTAGGGCGAGGGAGCGGAGCTCAACATTGTGCTCCTTGCTCCCCGTGAAATATTGGAGGGCGAAGGGGAAGTGGTTGTTACTGACGGCGCGGAGGTCGCACTGGAGTCCGTTTTCGAGACGGATCGAAGCCTTGGTTTCGCCGTGCACGATGACTTCATGAACCTCGGTGAATTGCGTGAAAAATTTTGTCAGCTCGGCCGGCTCGGTGGTGGCAACGAGAAAATCGAGATCGTGAAGAGTCTCCTTTGATCGTCGATAGGAACCGGCGATGGCAGAACGGGACACTTTCGGGTGATCGCGGAGACGTTCGAGTAAGGTTTCGGCCAATGGAGCAACTTCTCCGAGGCGGAAACGGTCGGCGAATTTTTCGCGATTTTCGATTGCGGCGAGAATTTTTTCGACCGTCTTGGCCCCGAACCCGGCGAGGTTTGAAATTTCCTCTCCCTGGCAGACTTCCTTGAGTTCGGCCACGGAGGAAATACCGAGTTTGTCGTAAAGGGCCTTGATCTTCTTGGGGCCCAATCCTTGAACTTCGAAGAGCTCGAAGAGAGTCGGTGGGAATTCGGCCTTTAAGTTTTTGTAGTATTGCAAGGTCCCGGTTGAGGCCAATTCGTGCAGCTTTTGTTGAAGGGCGTCGCCAATGCCTTTGATTCCTTTGAGATCGCCCTCGGCAGCCCGGGCTACGATATCACCGTCGAAATTCTGCACGATATCGGCACCCTTGCGATAGGCGCGGGTTTTGAAGGGGTTTTCTCCCTTAAGTTCGAGAAGGAGGGCGATCTCTTCGAGAGTGCTTACCAAAGTGTCACGGGTTACGTCAGCCATTTCATTGAAGATGCTTCGACGAGCGTGATTTGCAAGACTAAGGCCTTCGCGAAACAGGGGGGATCTGCTACCCCTTCGTCGATGAGCACTCCGAATGTGAAGTTTTATAATGCGGCGATCGACGCAGCCCAGTCCGGCGACATTCCAGCGGCCCGCGAGGCCATTGAAACGGCTTTGACCGAAGACCCGAACGATGTGCAAGGCTGGCAGCTTTATTCGGTCATTTTGAATGCCCTTGGTGAGACCGAGAAGGCCGAGAAGGCGGTCGCGAAAACCAAGGAACTCGGACTGAGCGACGTTGATGAGCTGATCATGAAGGCGGCTGATGCCATCGGTCAGAACAAATTTGGGTTGGCGATCACCCATTATGAGGATGCCTTGGAACTGGATCCCAATCGTCCGGAAGTCTACATCAGCTATGCCCTGGCACTCATGCATGGTAACTATCCATCCGATGCCGAAGAGGCCGCGAACAAGGCTGTGGAAATGGCCCCCGATGATGCCTCGGCGTGGTATGCCCGTGGGCGGATTCTGCGACTTCGCGGAAAGAAGAATGATGCGCTGGAAAGTCTAAAGAAAGCTCTCGAGCTTCAAGGGAATCTTGTTTTGGCCCGTTACGAATGCGGTATGATTCTGGCTGAGACCGGAGAACTACAGGCTGCCCTGGAGTGTTTTGAAAAAGTGCTTGAAGACCACCCCGAAGATGAAAATGCCATTTCTGCCAAAGCCGCGATCCTTGCGAAAATGGAAGAGATGAATTCCTAGGGATAAGGATTGCATGGCGAGACGGGAAAGGCAGGATGCGCAGCACTAATTGTATCACAAGATCATGAGTCGTAAAATTTGGTTGGATGGGAACATCGTTGATGAGTCGGAAGCAAAGGTTTCAGTTTTCGATCACGGGCTCCTTTATGGCGATGGAATCTTTGAAGGAATTCGTTTCTACGAAGGCCGGGTCTTTCGATTGACCGAGCACATCGAGCGACTTTATCTCTCGGCTAAGGCACTTCTTTTAAAGATGCCGTGGACTCTCGAGGAGGTTTGCGAAGCGACGCTGGAAACGATTCGTGCCAATGAGTTAACCGACGGATACATCCGGCTTGTGGTGACACGGGGAGTAGGGGATTTGGGGCTCAATCCCTACCTTTGTCCTTCTCCGTCGATGTTTATCATCGCTTCGGGTATCACTCTTTATCCCAAGGAACTTTACGAGAACGGTCTCGAGGTCGTGACCTGCTCGACGCGTCGCCCGACTCCCGCGAGCTTGAGTCCGCAGGTGAAGTCGCTTAATTATCTCAACAATGTCATGGCCAAGATCGAGGCCCTCAAGGCTGGAGCTAAGGAAGGTCTGATGCTCAACGAACAGGGATACGTGGCTGAGTGCACCGGCGATAATGTCTTCATCGTGAAGAAGGGGGTTGTCCTGACGCCTCCGGTTTCCGATGGCAGCCTTGATGGGATCACTCGTCAGGTCATCTTTGATCTTTGTGATGAACTCGGAATTATCATTCGGGAAGTCTCGATGACCCGCTACGATCTCTACACTGCTGACGAATCCTTCCTCACTGGAACAGCCGCTGAGACCATCCCCATGGTGAAGCTCGACGAACGTGAAATTGGAGACGGGAAGCCCGGCCCAGTGAGCCTCCGCTTGATCGAAGCGTATGGTGAAAAGGTCCGCTCCGAAGGCACGGCGTTTTAGTTGCTGGTCATCGGGTGGCTTCGTTCCTAGGCTCACGGAATGAAGCTCTTTCTTGCTGCCTCTCTCATACTTAGTTGTGTTCTTTGCGCTACACCCTTTGGGACGCAAATTAGTGAATCTGGAATTAAGCATTCCTTCCTGATCACAGGGACCAAAACCGCCATCATTGGTGAGGACTGTGAAGTGATTTGGGAGGTGCCCGCCAAGTCGCGAGACGGAGAAGTCTTGGCGAATGGAAATGTTTTGATTGCCTTTGCGAAGGAGGTGAAGGAGTTCTCTAGGGAGAAGAAAGTGATTTTTCACTACAAGCTTTCTGATGAAAACAAGGAAATCAGTACCGCAAACCGGCTTCCGAATGGAAATACCCTGATTGCCGAGATGGGGGAAAAACCGCGAATTTTGGAGGTTGCTTCGGATGGCAGGGTTGTGGTCGAGGTTCCCGTGAAACCGGAAAGCGACAACACGCACATGCAGATCCGGATGGCCCGCAAGCTCGCCAACGGAAACTATCTCGTTCCCCACCTGCTTGCATTTGCGATCAAGGAATACACTCCGACGGGCGAGGTTGTCCGGACGATTAAAACCGATTTGCTCGAGTTGGGTGGGCGGGAAAAGAGAAACTGGCCTTTTACCGCGATTCTTCTCAAGGATGGCAGGATCATGGCGAACCTCACTAATGGCAACAAAACGGTCATCTTCGACAAGGAGGGGAAAGTGAACTGGGTGTTTGCCGACGACCGGTGCGCCGACCCTTGCGGTGGTCAATTTTTGGCCAACGGAAATGTCGTAGCCTGCCAGTATGGTTCGAATTCAGACGCCAAGCCTGATGCGATCGAGATTAGCCCTGACAAGAAAGTCGTCTGGGAATTTAAAGCACCCAAATTCAGGGGGGTTCATGAAGTCCACGTTCTCACCACTAATGGCAAGCCGGCGGGAGGGCGACGTTAGTCGCTCCGCCGGGGCCGACCGGCCATGATGAGGCGGACGGCGGCCATGGGAAGGAGGCCGATCAAAGCAGCGGCAGCGGCAACTTTGAGGCCGGGATAGATTCGGGGACGGTCTGCCAGAAGTGCGTTTAAGGAATCGCGGACAACTTTATCTGCCCGGACGTAGAAGGCTTCCTTGACTGGGAGATCACTTGTTGTGCTTCGTCGGGCAATATCACCGAAGCCGGTTTTGATGGGGCCGGGGCAGACGGCGAGAACCCGGACACCTTGGTCGCGTAGTTCGAGTCGCAGGCCTTCACTAAAGCTGGTGACATAAGCCTTGGTGGCGGCGTAGACCGCGAAATCTGGAATGGGAAGAACGCTGGCGAGGGAGCTGACGTTCAGGATGGCACCGCGTCGGGCGATGAGTCCCGGGAGAAGAGTGTGGGTGAGGTGGGTGAGTGCCTCCATGTTGAGGCGGATCATCTGTTCCGTTTTATCCCAGTCGGAAGTATGAAACTCGCCGTAGTCTCCCATGCCGGCATTGTTCAGCAGGAAATCGGGATAGAGGTTCTCTTGCGAAAGCGCATTAAGGAGGTGGTAGCGACCGGCATCGTTTGCGAGGTCGGAGGCGAAGGTTTTCACCCGTAGGTGAGGGTGTTTTTCGACCAGATCGGTGGCGATTTTCTCAAGGAGATTTTCACGCCTGGCGACGAGAACAAGTTTCTCGACGCGGGGCGCAAGTTGGAGGGCATATTCCAGCCCCAATCCCGAGCTGGCTCCTGTAATGAGGGCGCAGCGGAAATCGGGAAGCGAGCCGGGAGATGACATGCCTTTCTGGGGTTAGCCCTTGGGTTGTTTCTCGTCCACTTTGATGATGCGAAGAGGGAGGCGCTGGATGAGTTCACTATCGACCAGAATATCGACAGAGTAGACTCCGGCACGAGGGAAGGTAAGTCCCTGGAAGCCGACGATGAGATGACGGGTCATGAAGGCCACGTTTTCAGGTATTTGCACAGGCATGGCACCCTTGATGGGCATCTTGTCGTTGATGGGCTTGCCGTCTTCGTCGATCACAGAAATCTGGAGTTCGTGATCGCCGTCGTCTTCGGGAGTGAAGCAAAAGCGCATGGCGAGCGAGCACTGGGGGTGCACGATGGGGGTGGCTTTGGCGGCGAGGGCGTCGAAGGTTCCGGAGATGACCATTTTGCCTTGGTATTCTGCGGCGAAATCGCAGAGAGTTGCTACTTGTAAGTCCATAATTGAGATTCAGAAATAAGGGCCGGAATCGGCACGCCCTTGGTTGCCTTATCCGGTCGGATTCGTAAAGGGGGAAAGGAGTAAATTACTGGTCTGCGGGTGTCTCGGGAGCTTCACGAGGCTTGTCAGCGGGAGCTTCGGGCTCGGTGGGGGTGACCGGGATTGCTTCCGGAATTACTTCCGGAATGTCCTCCCCGGGGACTGTTGGGATGACAGGTTCTGCCGGGGGAATGGCAGAAGGAATTTCGGGCTCGTCCGTGGTGGGTATCGGGACGACGGGCTCTTCGGTCATGATCTCATCATCTTCAACAATGATGGCCTCCGGGATGCCTGTTTCAGAGGCCTCTTCATCGTCTTCAGTGACAATGAGGGCACGGGCTGCGGGCTTTAGGTTTTCTTCGATTTCGGTCTGGAAATTGCGGAAGAAGCGCTTGACCATCGGGGCGGCTTTTTGGCCACCGCTCACGTTTTCGCCGGGAACGCCTTCGTAAACGACAGCGAAAGCGTAGCGGGGATTGTCGAAAGGAAAGAAGCCGGCAAACCAGGCGAGGTTTTGATTTTTCTTGGGCTTCCACTGAGCCGTGCCGGTCTTGCCGCACATGATGGTAAAGCCAAGGTCGGCTCTTTGTCCGGTTCCGTAGGGGGCGTGGACGACGTCTCGCATTCCCTCCCTTGTTGTTTTTAAGGCGATGTCAGAAAGCCTGAGATCGTTGCGTTTTTTGAAGGTGGGGGCTTCAATGACACGGCCATGGAAGTCTTGGATTTGGCGAACGAGCTGGAGATCCATTAGGACAGAGCCATTGCCGATAGCTGCCATGGACTGGGCCACTTGAAGAGGAGAGGCTTCCATTAGGCCTTGCCCGATAGAAAGGTTGGCGGTGTCACCATCAGTGGCAGGACGTCCCGTCTCCTTCATGATGTAGTCCGGGGATGGGGCAACTCCGGCGGTTTCTCCGAGAAGGGGAAGGCCGGTCTTGGAACCGTAACCGAGACGGCGGCCGACGGAGAGAAAAGCCTGCGGGCCGGTTTCAATCCCGACCTGGTAGAACCAGGGGTTGATTGATTTAGCGAGAGCACGCTTGGCGTCCACCCAGCCCTGGGGGCCTGGCGAGTGATTTCTCATCCAGATATTGCCGATCTTTATTTTATAGGGACAGTCAAATTTTTGGTCGTAGCGAATAGCTCCGGTATTAATGGCAGCGAGACTAACGACGGGTTTGAAGGTCGAAGCGGGAGGATAGGCTGATTGGTAGGCTCGGCCGAATAGGGGGGCGGCTGGGTCCTCGCTGAGTTCCTTATATCGCTCATTGGTAATGTAGGGAACGAATTCATTGAGATCGAAGGTCGGGCGGGAGGCCATGACGAGGACTTCGCCGGTTTGAATATCGATGACGACGAAGGCGCCGCGCTTTGATCCTTCGCGAAGAACTCGCTCGGCGTAGCGTTGCCAATCCAGGTCGATAGTGGTGATGACGTTTCCTCCCGGACGGGGGCGTCGGATGGGTTCATCGAGGACCTTGGTTCCATTTTTATCGAAGAGTATTTTCTTCAAGCCCGGAACACCTCGGAGCTTTTGATCAAAGATCATCTCAAAGCCGGATTTTCCCATGACGGATTGAAAAAGCGGATCGCCCTCATTAATGGGTCCGGAGGGGAGGACGGTTTGAGCTCCCACGTAGCCGATGAGGTGAGCACCCACCGATTTTTCAGGATAGTATCTGAGGTAAACTGGAAGAAGGGTGAGACCTGTTGGAAGTCTTTCTTCGAGCTCTTTGGCTTTGCTTTCGGAAAAGATTTGCGAAATTTTCCGGGGGAGCCAACGACGATTACGATAGTAGTTTGCGAGTTTCTTGTCGGAATACTGTTGGTCACCATTGACGAGGGCATTGGCCTCTGCGATTCGATCCTGAGCCCAGGCAACGGCAGTTTCGGCTTCGGCCGGGCCTTCGTAGGCCGTGAAATCCAGGGCGAGATGGTAAGCCATCTTGGTCTGAGCTAGAGGAAATCCTTCTCGATCAAGAATGAGGCCCCGGGGTGCAGGAACAGAGAGGGTCATGGTTCGGGCCATACCTTCGCTGAAGATGGAAGCATCGTCAGCGGATGGACCTTGTTCCTCTTCAGTTTCCTCGGGAACCGTGGGATTCACGAGGCGGGGAATTTCCGTCGACTCCTGCGCGGGAAGGAGGAGGAGGATACTCAGGCCGATGAGGATTTGCTTCCAGATCATGAGAGGAGACTACGCTGATACCCGGGGTGTTACCAGTCCCACTCGCGAGGATTTCCTTCGATGTTTTTGACGATTTTACCAGAGAGGGAAATGGTTTGCGTTTTCAATTTTGATTCAGGTTTCCTTTCAAAAAGGACCCATTTGGTTTCGGTGTGACTATCGACTCGGACGCTGACGTTTAGATGGGTTTTGATTTTCGCGTCGGTTCTGGGAAAGACCCTCAGCTTCCTGGGAAACCAGAAATCTGGCAAAGGTGATTCTTTTTTTCCGGGGGAATGGGAACGAATCTGGTTTTGCCGCTCAGACAGGAGAGGGGAATGCCTCTTTTTTCTCCCGTTGGTTTTACCACGCTTCTGACTTGGGTTTCGTTGATTTGAACTGCTGGGATCTTTCTAAACCTATGGTCGTCCATCAGGATTTGGGCGCAGCTTGGAGAATAGAGCCACATAATTGCGATGGTGACACGAGCGAAAATTCTCATCATGGCGTTTGAAATATGGCGATTTGAGCGGCTGTCAAAGAGAGGGTTGAGGCATTCCCGCTTGCGTAATGGTCGGGAAAACCTACCTTTTCGTCGTTGAGGGTCGCCGTGAGCGTCCAAAATCCCCGGAAGGAGCACTTTTCCGATGCCGAATCTTCTCTGCAAGCTCGCTCAAATGCACTTGCCCGGCGTCCCTTTCTTGATTTTGGAATCACCGATTTTCAACAAACCATTCGTCGAGGAGTCCGCTTTTCGGTCGTTGTCGAATTTGTCATAACCCGAACTGGGTTTTCGTTTTCACGGACCGATGCTCCCCGACCACTATTTGGGAAATTAACCCAATCTGAAACATGTCAGAACCGAATAATAACACGTCGGCCGGTCAGTCTTCACAAGACTCCGGAAATCAATCCGGGAACCGCAACCGGAACAGAAATCGTAACCGCAACCGCAACCGGAATCCGCAAGGCGAAGGTGGTGGTGGCGGCGGGCAGCGCAACAACCAGCGCCGCCAGCATAACAACGCCGAAGCTCCGCGTCGCCGCGGGCCTAAGCCGAAACCTCTCACTGCCTGGGAGAAAATTAAGAAGGTCTTTGGACTCTACAAACCCGTGACTGGTAATCCTTCGAAAAAGGCGGCCAAGAAGGGTGGCCGTCCTCGTAAAGAGAATGTTCGTGATGCTTCCGGTCGGACCGGAGGCGGAGGCGGAGGCGGAGGTGAAAAAACCGCTCGAGCTCGCCAGAAACCACGTCCAACTCCCGACAGTTCCCAGGTAGAAGGCAAGCGCCTCTATGTGGGAAATCTTTCTTATGATGCCGCCGAGCATGATTTGGAGGATTTGCTCAAGGGGGTGGGAGCTGTTCGTAATATCGAGATCGTCTACAACCGTAATACCCACCGTTCGAAAGGCTACGGCTTTGTTGAAATGGCCCGCGTTGACGAGGCGAAGCGAGCGGTCGAGGTCCTCCATGACCAACCTTTTATGGGGCGTACTTTGATTGTGAATGGCGCTAAATCCACAGGGCCTGTAGATTCCGATGGTGATCCCGCTCCGCAGGAAAACCCTCCGCCGAACCTTCCTGAGAACAAGGAGTAATTTCTCATTAGTGAAATTTTAGCCCGTTCGGAGTTTTCCGAACGGGCTTTCTTTTTCTACAATCAACTTGTGAGTACATCACCTTTCTATCTGTGTGGTCCGACTGCCTCCGGCAAGACGGCGTTGGCCCTTGCCTTGGCTGAGGCCTGGGGCGGGGAAGTAGTCAATGGGGACGCGTTTCAAGTTTATCGCGGGCTGGAAATCCTTAGTGCGGCACCCTCGGAAGAGGAAAAATCAAGGTGCCCTCATCATCTCTTCGGAGTCATGAATCCGACAGAGTCTATGGATGCTGCGAAATATGCCACCCTGGCGAGGCCGGTCATTGAGGGGATTGCGGCCAGGGGGAAACGGGCTATCGTCGTAGGAGGGTCAGGGCTCTATCTTAAGTTCCTCACTCACGGAGTGGCTGCTGCCCCTCCGGGCGATGAGGATATTAGGGCCGAATTGGATCAATTGGCAGTCGATGAAATCTATCGACGGTTGAAGGAATTAGATCCAGAGGAGGCGGCGAAGCAAAACTCGCAAAATCGCCGACATTTGTCACGAGCCTTGGAAATCTGTCTCATCACGGGAGGAAGGGCTTCGGAATTGAGGAAGAATTTCGACGACTCCTCTCGGGTCGAAAATCTCGATGGCATTGCGCTTTCATGGCCCCGGGAGCTGCTGGCGGAGAGAATCGCGACGCGAACACCGAGGATGTTGGGAGAGGGGGCGGTTGAGGAAGTGAAGGCCTTGCCTTTGGGATCGCCGACTGTTCGTCAGGCAATCGGAGTGCGTGAAATCGAGGCGTATTTGTGCGGAGAAATGAGCCGTGAGGAGTGCGAAGAACGGATTACCATCTCGACCAGGCAGTATGCGAAACGGCAACGAAACTGGATTCGGCGTGAGGATTGGCTGAGGTCAATTGACGGGACCCTTCCGGTCGAAGATCAAGTGGAGGCGGTCATTCAATCGGGTTAGCCTCAATGCGTTCGCTGGTGATGCGAACGACGACCGAGTAGTTTGCCCCTTCCTGGCCGGTGCCGAGGAGGACGGAGTGTCCGTCTTCGGTGTGCCAAAGGTGGGAGCCGAGAATGAGGCCGTCTTGAAGGTCGGACGAGTGGGGGTAGGGGGCGCCTTGCGCCGAGTCGCCGTGGAGGATGGTGAGAAGATTGATCATCTCGCTCCAATTCGTCCTGAGTTGTCCACTGTAGGAGGTGAGAGGCTTGCCCTTGGTGCGGAGAGTGACTTCTTTAAGTTTGCCATTTCCGTCCCAGTCGAAGTAGAGGTGGCAGTGAAGTCCACCAATGGTTTGTTTGGTGCGGAAGGTGCCATTGAGCCCTACCCGGGCGAGCATGGCCTCGGGAACCGTGGCGTCCACTATTTGGCTTTCACCGAGCTTTTTGATGACGATCTTATGGGTATCACCGAATTTGAGGGTGTCGAAGGCAGCTCCCTTCGGGGCTGGTTTTAATGGGCCCTTTGGATCCCCATTTTCCGAGCTGCTTTTCTCTTTTTGGGGGTGATTGGCACTGAGCCAGGCCTGGTCATCGGTATGGAGCTTCTTGATGGAGAAGGTGAGAATGCGCCCCCCTTTTCGGAGCGTGACGAGCTTGCCGTCATTGGAAATATAGGCGGCTTCGAAGGTTTTATCTCCGGAGGCATTCTTCCAATCACGGGCCGAAAGGCTGGCAATTGAGAAAACGAGAGTGGCGAGGATGAAGAATGGGAGCATCTTAAGTGGGAGATAACGGATTAAAAGATCACTTTCTTAACGGAAAATCTCACAGAGAGCTCCCATGAACAAGCACGAGAACACCAAAATCCCAGGTTGGACGGAAGATCTGGCAAGGGATGGATCGGGACTTTTGATATGAGGGAACACCGTGCCCCTCTCTTTTGAAGGCGATCCGACGGTTTTATTCCGAGGCGTTCGTTGGAGGGGCATTGATGTGAGGGTTTTGTCCCTGGAATTCTGATGTGGCATTGGCAGACTGGTTGCGTGAGGGGATTTATCCATCACTGAGGGATGACGGGATCAAGTTCCATGAATATCAGGGCCGGGTCCTCCATGCCCAATCGATGGTATTTGATGACCGGCTAGCGGTAGTGGGGAGTGCCAACTTTGAGGATCTCTCGATTTCCATGAACTGGGAACTCGGGGTGGTGGACTGGGATTGGGCTGAGAGCCGCCCGTGGTGGCGGAGGGGCTTTTTGCTTTGCGCGGATGGATCGGTGCGGCGATCATCCGGAACCTCTAAGCGACCTAACAGGTCACAAAAAAACCGCCTTCCGAGGAAGGCGGTTTTCGAAAAATCAGAATGAAGGTACGACTACCACTTCTGTGTGCGAGAGTGGCTGAAGTAGGATTCAGCACCAAGCTCGGGTGGGAACTCAGAGAGACCATCACGAGGATTCATTTCGATACGGTTATCTGCTCCACAACGGGTGTAGGGGGGCTTGAAGGTTCCGTGGAAAGTAGGGGAGTAGAAGGTGAGGAGTTCATAGAAGCCGTAACCGACGCGCTTGAAGGAGCGGCGTGTTCCATCGGCAACGCCGTAGGACCAACCAACCTGACGGCCTCCGGAATCGTTCTTCCGGACGATTTGCTCTGGAATTTCGATAACGCCATAAAGGATGTTACTGACAGCGCGGCCGAGTTTACGAGTAGAATTGTATTTAGATCCTGGAGGGACTTGAATGTCTGCTTGTGCAGGCACGGCAAAGCCTAGGGCGAGTGTGATCAGTAGGAGCTTTCTCATTACGTTGTTCATTTCACCGAAGTTCGTTCGCCTTGGCAATGGGAAAATGATTAGAAAGTTAAAAAATCTTGGTTTGGAGCGGGCGGCAGTGGTTGCCGGGATTCGGAGTTGTCTTAGAGAGCCCAACCATTAAAGTCCTCCGCGATCCGATGACTCTGATGTTCCGAACTCCCCGATTTTTGAAGAAATGCACCCTTCTCGTGGCCATTGGTTTCGGGATTCTCTCTCTGGTTGTGCAGGGAGGGGAGAGCTATATTGCGGCGGAAGCCTTCAGCGGGAAAATTCTTTTGGAGCTCGATGCCGATCAGAAACGTCCTGTGGCCAGCCTCACCAAGATTGCGACCGCGATGGTCGTTCTTGACTGGGCCGAGCTGAGCAAGACGAGCATGGCGGAAATGGCAATGGTTCCGACTACGGTTGCCAGTCTGGGTGGGTCCAATCCGATGGGGTTGATCCCCGGTGACCGAATTTCATTACGCGAGGCGATGTATTCCATGCTTCTAGGGTCGGATAACGTGTCGGCATATACCCTGGCCGATCATGCCGGGCGTTCCATTCAGACGCGTTCCGGTGGGTCGTCGCCTGTGGGTGCCTTTGTGACGGAGATGAATATTCTGGTCAGGGGGCTTGGGATGCCAAGTACCCATTTTGCCAATCCCCACGGGATGGACACTGCAAAACAGCGGGGGGTATCGACGGCCCGTGATATGGCCAGGCTTGGGATCTATGCGATGCGAAATACGGGATTTCAATTTTACGTGAAGCAATCCCAGAGGATCATTGCTTCCTATCGGGGAAACCAAAAGCGGGCGTTTAAGGTTCGAAACACGCATTTCCTGATTGGGAAAGGTGATGCGAATGGAATCAAAAGCGGAAATACCGTCCTGGCAGGTCCGTGTGCTGCTACTAGTTCGGAGAAGAAACCCATCGTTCAGAAGTTGGCGAATGGAGCAACTCGACTGACTGGCCGTCGCTTGATTATCATTACCTTAGATAGTCCCGATCGTTGGAGAATGACGCAAACCTTGATCAATCAGGGTTGGGCTGCCTATGAAGGCTGGCGTCAGCAGGGATCGCCCGTTAGTCAGGCGCGCGAGCTGCTTTCTGTTCCGGCTCCAAAATAACTTTCTTCCACACATCAGACACAAAACACAACCATGCGAATTGGAATTCTAAATTGCGGGGGCGATTGCCCGGGACTTAATGCGGTCATTCACGGCGTCGTCGGCGCAGCCGCTTCGAGAGGGTGGGAGACTATTGGTTTTCGGGACGGTTTTGAAGGTCTCCTTCCTCCGGGTGATTTTACTTTTCTGACTCCGAAGGATACCGAGGGGATTTTGAAGCAGGGTGGAACGATTCTTGGAACGACGAACAAGGGGAATTTTGCCGCCAAGATTGGCGAAGGTGATGTTGCCAGGGTTCCTCAGGAAATCGTGGATCGAGCCAAGAAGACTCTCGATCGACTTGAAGTCGGTGCCCTCGTCGTTGTGGGTGGCGATGGCTCGCTGACAACCGCCCATCAGCTCTATGAACTGGGATGGCCCATTATCGGTGTGCCCAAGACGATTGACAACGACCTCAAGGCAACCTCGATGACCTTTGGTTTTGATAGCGCTGTGAGCACCGTGGTTGAAGCTCTTGATCGACTTCATACTACGGCGCAGAGCCACAAACGGGTGATGGTTCTTGAAGTGATGGGTCGTCACGCCGGTTGGATTGCCCTCTGGGGCGGCATGGCTGGAGCGGCTAATGTGATTCTTCTGCCCGAGATCCCGTTTGCGTATGAGAAAATTTCGGAGCATTTGAAAAAGCGAGAAGCTCTCGGTTACACCAGTTCGCTGGTCGTGGTCGCGGAGGGAGCCAAGAATCCTGAAGGGAATCTGGCAACGATCGATGAAAATAGGGGTGGCGAGGTTCGTCTCGGCGGAATCGGTGAGCAAGTGTCTCGCAAGATCGGTGAACTCACCGGCAAGGAAACCCGTTGCACTACGTTGGGACACGTTCAGAGAGGTGGAACGCCGACGCCTCTCGACCGGATTTTGGGAATGCGTTTTGGGGTGATGGCCGCACAACTGGCTGGGGAAGGTGATTTTGGAAAGATGGTAAGCTACCATAGTTATCACGTTGGCTCGGTGCCCATCAAAGAGGCCATTGAAGAACTCCGACTGGTCGAGCCCGACACCGAAGTGGTCAAGGCCGCCCGCGCCGTGGGTGTTTGCTTTGGCGATTAATTCGTTTTTTAATTCTATGAATCAACTCCTCGACCTCCTCAGGCGCAATGCGCGACAGACCAACGCAGATTTGGCGGCCCAAGTTTCTTCGACTGAAGAAGCGGTGGCGTCGCAAATTGCGGAGTGGGAAGCGGATGGAACGATCCGTGGTTACCAGGCGATGGTTGATCCTGCCCGTAATGGCGCGGATGATGTCACAGCATTCATCGAGGTGAAAGTGACTCCAGAAAGGGGCGGGGGATTTGATCGGAAGGCCCATCGGATCGCACGTTTTGAGCAGGTGACGAGCTGTTACCTGATCAGCGGTGGCTATGACCTGCTTGTGATGGTGGAGGGAAAGGACCTCTTTTCGGTGGCCGCGTTTGTGTCTGAAAAACTGAGCACCATTGAAGGTGTCATTTCGACAGCGACCCACTTCCGCCTGAAGTCCTACAAGGAAAATGGATGCCTGTTTGGCGGGGAGGAGGGGGTGTCCCGTCTTCCGGTGACTCCCTAACGCCCTAGATCTAAATGGACATTCAATCGAAATTGGCCGGGCATTTACAGACCATTCCCCGATCGGGAATTCGTGACTTTTTTGAACTGGTGATTGGACGGGACGACATCATATCGCTCGGAGTCGGTGAACCTGATTTCACGACTCCGTGGTCGATCCGTGAGGCCGCCATTTATTCGCTCGAGAAGGGTGAGACGAGTTACACCTCAAATCTGGGGTTATTGACGCTCCGCGAAAAAATTTCGGAGTATGTGGAAGATTTTTTCCATGTGCCTTACGAGGCAAAAACCGAGATCCTGATCACGGTTGGGGTGTCGGAGGCCCTCGATTTGGCGTTGCGTGCCCTTCTGAACCCGGGGGATGAAGTGATCTATCACGAGCCCTGCTACGTTTCCTACTCGCCTAGCATCGTGATGTCGCATGGGGTAGCCGTGTCAGTGGCCACGACCAAGGAAGATGGGTTTTCGCTGAAGCCGGAGGCTCTCGGGGCCGCGATCACCGAAAAGACGAAGATTTTGATGTTGAATTTTCCGACCAACCCGACTGGAGCGGTGGCTTCGAAAGAGGATTTGGAAGGGATTGCCAAGCTTTGCATTGAGAACGATCTGATTGTGCTGAGCGACGAAATCTACAGTGAACTTCGCTATGACGAAGAGGAGCATGTGAGCATTGCTTCGCTGCCTGGGATGCGGGAACGGACGATTTTGCTTCATGGTTTTTCCAAGGCCTTTGCGATGACGGGTTTCCGCCTTGGTTACGCGTGTGCTCCGGCACCGTTGATCGAGGCCATGATGAAGATTCACCAATATGGCATTCTTTGTGCCCCGATCACGAGCCAGGCGGCGGCGCTGGAAGCGCTCAGTGGCGGTCACGAACTCTATGCCCCTATGAAGACCGAGTATCACCAGCGACGTGATTTTTTGGTAGATCGGCTGAATGGAATGGGAGTGGATTGTCACTCGCCGGGAGGCGCGTTTTATGTCTTCCCGGACATTAGCAAGTTTGGCCTGACGAGTAAGGAATTTGCGATAGGGTTGCTGGAAGCGGAGCAAGTGGCAGCAGTTCCAGGCGATGCCTTTGGGCCATGTGGCGAAGGTTTCCTTCGGTGTTGCTACGCGACCGGGATGGAGGATTTGAAAAAAGCGATGAACGCGATGGAGCGATATGTCGGAACGCTTTAGGAACGATGATTGAACAGCTGAAAGTTTGGCGTGAAGACCGCACCTTGGCGCATGTCGTGCCCTTTGCGGCCTTCATGATCTTTAATCTGATCTACCAGTTTGCGGGGGAGGCCATACTTTGGGAGCATGACAATGCGCCATGGTATCGCCATTGGCCGGAGCAACTTTTCTACCCCATCCAGACCGTAGTTTGTGCGGGAATTCTGGTTTTTTTTTGGAAGCACTATGAACTCAAGTGGTCGAACAAGGTGTGGATTGGAGTGATTGCGGGATTTGTGGGGATTGGCTTTTGGTTGTTGCCGACGGTTCTTTACGATCATCTCGGGATGATCGGAAAGCCTGATGGCTTCTTTGAAAAATTGACGGGATTGGCGCCACGACGAGAGGGATTCGATCCAGGGGTCTTTGAGAATCCTGCCGCATACTGGGCTTCTCTTATGTTTCGCCTGACTCGCGCAATTATCATCGTGTCGCTGATTGAAGAGATTTTCTGGCGGGGATTCCTTATGCGGTTTCTCCTCGATATGGATGGCGACTACTGGAAGGTGCCTTTTGGAAAACCAGCATGGATTTCGTTCATTGTTGTGACTTTAGCCTTTATGCTGGCTCATGCCCCGCTCGACTGGGCCGGAGCTCTCGTGTATGGGGCGATTACCTTTGGGGTGGCGCATTGGACACGAAGTTTGCTGGCTTGTGTTGTGATGCATGCGGTGGCCAATGCATCGATGGCAGCCTTTGCGATCCATTATGGAAAATTCGGGCTTTGGTAAGGAGTGCTAAATCATCTCTTTTGGAGTTGGCCAGCAGAATGAAATGAGGCAGTTTTTCGCCGTGGATGACCCTGTCGCACAATCGCTGACTGTCGAAGCTGCCCGGCGGCGGCTTGGGCTTGGGAAAGAAGACCGTCTTGCCGAGTATCTTCCCCATTGGAAGGAAGTTGAAATACGCTTGGCCGGAATGGCAGCGGAGGCAAAGGAGCCGGCGGCTAGGGCGGGCTTTGAAAAGGATTTGGCAGAACTCCGTGAAGTTTTGAAGATCGCAAGCGAGGAGGCAGTTGAGGAATCTTCTAGGGGCAAGGGGCTTCTGGTATGGTTGTTCGTGGTAGGTTTGCTTTGTGGGGCTGGGTATTGGGGTTGCCATCAATGGGTTCTAAATGGCGGGAGTGACTTAAAATCAGTCATCAATCTCAGGGAAACAGAGGAGCGATTTGAAGAAGCGCTCGAAACACGTCGCTGGGATGAGGCTGAAAAATTGGTTAAGCTTTTAGCAGCCGAAGGTGCGAATGAAGGAAAGGTGAAGGATGGGCTGGCTCGGGTGAACCAAGGTCGCGTGGAAGAAAGGGGGCAGCAGATCGCTTTCCTGGTGAGTAATGTCCAATCAGCTCTTGAAGCTGGTCAGTTGTCGGAGGCTGAGACGTTTTGTCTCGAGATTGAGAAACTTCAGCCGAATCATCCCCAATTGAAGGAGTTCCGAACGGTGATCTCGGAAAGTAAGCTGGAGGTTCGAAGTTTGCTGATGGTCAAGTCGATTGAGAAGGCGATCGCAGATGATGATTGGCGGGCGGCTGCGATTCAGCTCAATTCACTGGTGAAGGAAAATTCGGCCCATGTCAGAATTACTGGATTTCGGAAAGAGCTCGAATCGGCTGAGAAGGATATGAAGGTTCGCCGGAAAAAGGCCGCCGGGTTGGTGGCGAGCGCGCGCGAGTTGGATAAAGGGACCCACTCCGAAGAGGCTCTGACTTTGGTCGAAGAGGCTGTGCGGCTTGATCCTTCAAAGGAAAATCGGGAGCTTTACCAGAGGATGTCATCCTACGGGAAAATGATAAAGGTTCCGGGAGATCATCCAACGATCACGGCGGCTTTCAAGATAGCCGTGGCGAATGATCGGGTCTTTGTGGCAAAAGGGATCTATCAGGAATCACTGATGATTCCTGCTGGTGTTGAGTTGGTGGGGGAGAGCCCGACAGATACTATCATCGAGTGTCCGGCGAGTGTGGGGGCCGTGATAACAGTCGGCCATGGCGGAGAGAAGGTTAGGATTGCGGCTCTGACATTGAGGCACACAGGGTTGGTGAATGATGAGGAACGATTCCCTATTCTTGCGGTCGACGGCGGCCGAGTAGAGGTTAATAATGTGATGGTCACACGTGCCAGCGGCCATGGAATTGCTGTTCTGAACGGCGGCGAAGCAGACTTGAACCTCTGCAAGGTGACCGACTGCGGTTGGGACGGAATCGCTGTGACTGATGAAGGGTCTAGAGTGGTTTTAACTAAGGTGACTTCGGAGAAAAATCTCCATCACGGAATCGACTTTTGGGATGGAGCGAGCGGACAGATTTTTGAAAGTGTCTTCACCGGGAACGGCCGAACCGGATTGCTCGCAATTGCCCCAACAAAGATGATTCGGATTGAAAAGACCAAGAGTGAGAATAACCGCGAGGTTGGATTTGTGTTTTCCGAGGCAGTCGGAGTTGAGCTGATTGATTGTGATGTTCACGAGAACCTCTTGGGTGGGATTGTGTTTGATCAGGAATCGAAGGGGATCAAGGTCACCAATAATCGGGTGACCAAGAATGGAGAAGCCGGTATCGTATTCGTCAAAGGGGTTGAGATCGTATCTGATTCGGGGAATATCGTGAAAGATAATAAGGGGAAACAATTTTGGAAAGATGCGGTTTTCCCAGAACGATCTGAAGACGATTCCGTCTCACCACCACCACCACCACCACCTTTGGATGAGCCCAAGGATGGGGAGTAGGGAGAAGCGTCACAGAAATGATTAAAAGATTCTCGAATCTACAGATTTAGGCTGGCCTAGCCGCGAAAAAATGAGCATGGAAAGAGCTTCAACCCATGGTCACAATCCTCTCAATTCTCGGTGCTCTCGGCGTGTTTCTATTTGGCATGAAAGTCATGTCCGAAGGTGTTCAAAAGTTTGCTGGCGCCAAGATGCGGGCCGCGCTTTCTTCAATCACCGGTAATCGCTTTAAAGGTGTTCTTACCGGTTTTTTTACTACCGGGTTGGTGCAATCTTCCTCAGCAACGACCGTGTTGGTCGTTTCTTTCGTCAACGTTGGTCTTCTGACTCTGGTCGAATCGATCGGGGTGATCATGGGGGCAAACCTAGGCACCACGCTGACTGCCTGGATCATCGCCACGGTTGGTAAATTTAGTGTCGCCAAGATTGCCGTGCCCATCATCGGAGTTGGTTTCCCTCTCTTTTTTGTAGGAAGAGGAAAGTGGAAATCTTTGGGGGAGTTTGTCCTTGGATTTGGTCTCTTGTTCCTTGGTCTTGGCCTTCTGAAGGAAGCCGTGCCCGATCTGAAATCCGGGGTGAAGGAAGATCAAAGCGTTATCGAAACCATTCAATGGTGGATTGGACTCCTCAGCGATAAGGGATATCTCTCATATGTTCTCTTCATGATTGGGGGCGTTATTTTGACCCTCATGGTGCAATCCTCGTCTGCCGCAATGGCGATCACCATCACCTGTGCGACACAGGGCTGGTTTGGCACCGATGCTTTCGAAGTTTTCAAAATCTCCGCAGCAGTGGTTCTAGGTGAAAACATTGGAACGACGGTGACAGCCTGGCTTGCTTCGCTGGGTGCGAGCACCGATGCGAAGCGTGCCGCCCGAGCGCACTTTTTGTTCAATGTGATCGGGACTCTCTGGATGCTCATCGTCTTCCTTGGATTCACCAAGATTGTGTGGGAAGTTGCTCAGCACCTTCCTGAAGGATTGAAGTCGGCCAAAAAGGATTTTTCTTCCCACGAAGTTGCCTTTGCCACCGCTATTTTCCATACCTCGTTTAACTTGATTAACGTTCTCGCCTTGATTTGGTTTGTTCCCCAGATTGCCCGCCTCGTTGAGAAATGGGTGCCCAGAAAAGAAGCTGATGGACGCGATCAAAAACGTCTTCGCTATATTTCACAAAACCTCGTTGATCTTGGAGAGCTGAATATCGCCGAGGCCGAGGATGCGGTTCGCAAGATGGCAACTCACACCAATGACATGTTCAAGGGCTTCAAGAGCGTCTTTGATAATCCATCCGCTGATCTCTCTTCCGAAGTCTCCCGTCTTAAGAAGATGGAGGAAGAAGCTGATCTCATGATGCAGGACATCACGGAATACCTTGTGAAGTGTGTGGCTCATGACATGAACCATAAGAACGCTTCGAACATTGCTGCGATGATTCGCATCGTAGCTGAGTTGGAGGAAGCGACCGATTGCATCTACCGCCTCGTGAAAATGACCGAGAAGAAGTACAACAAACGCTATCAATTTACTGAGCATCAGACGGATCAAGTGGGCCAGATCACAGCGGTCGTCGGTCAGGCCCTCGGAGCTGTTGAAAACTTCCTTCTCCGAAAGACTCCGCCTGATGTGATCACTTCGGTGAAGTCGCTTGAAAAGCAATCGCACAGCATGCGCAAGACTTTCAACAAGGAGGCCATGAAGCGGATGTCCGAAGGTGACATTCGGGTTGAAATGCTCTACACTGATATCAACACCCAATTGATGGGTCTCGCCAACCACTCCCTTGGAGTGATGGAAGCCAGTGATTCAACTTCGGTTGAGTAGTCATTCGGAAGTAATTGAATTCAGAACCCGGTCGGCGGATGCCTGCGACCTGGTTCTTTTTTTGTCAGTGCTTGTGAAATTCCGATTTATGAGCGAAGAAGAATTCATGAAACCTGTCGTGATTGTGGGGGCCGGGTTGTCTGGTCTCACTTGTGCGAAGATCCTGCATGAGTCCGGGATTTCAGTGACTGTTTTTGACAAACTGAGAGTTGCTGTGCTCAGGCAGAAAATTTTGGACCTCTCGAATGAGCAAATCTTCAAACGGCCGGACCAATCGACTGTTTGCGGAGATCACGTGGTGAGTGCCTCAATCGAAGGGGCGATATCTTCCGGAAAGATTGCCCCGAGAAAATCCTTACTGGATGACCCGGGGGAGCTTGGGAAGCAGCATTGAGGCCGGAGAGCGCTCGCTGGGTTTGCGGATGAATGGATCTCCAAACTTGGTGAATCCTTCGCCCCCCCCCTGGGAGAGGAAGAATTGCCCGTTTGTCTTTCCCATGTAGCGATCGAGTCGGTCGGATTTTCCGGTTCCATCATGACTAAATTTGGCAGTGGTGATTTCTTTCCATTCTCCTTTGGCGGTGCGAATCCACTGGTTGCCGCAGAGGGCCTTGCGGAGAAGATGACCGTTGCGTCCCGAAATTTTTCCGAGAACGAGTAGAGACCACGGAGACGTTTTCCTTCTTTTGGAGCTTTCTCAGCTTGAGATGAGCATCCATTTTTTCTTTTCGGGGTGGAAATAATATCCCGCAAAGATGGTGTGTGTGGGATCGACTGGTTCAGCGGTAACGAGGAAACGCTGTTTTTCACCGGTTTTCCATGGGTAATTGAGGTGGCTGTGACCACCGGTGCCCTCGTTTCCGAAGCTGCCGCTGTTCACTTGCATTCCGAAATACCCGCGATGCCATCCACAGGCCATATTATAGGGTCAAAGCGGCTCTTCCACTCCGGTTATTTCACAATAGAACGCTGATACTTCCTTTCCTCGCTCGATCGGATAGGAAAGATGGACGGAGGCAGAGTTACGGTGTGGTTTAAGATTAAAGTGGGCCGTTGTAATTGCCGGGCCATCGAGAATGAGCGAGTTGATTTTTCCGCGGGGAGCAGGGGAGCAGGGGAGGAGAGGACGAAGGAATGATACCCTTTCTTTTTGATGTTGAACTTGCCGAAGTCAGCAATGACGGGAGATGTGCCCTTTCCAATGAGGCTCACCTTCCGGATTTCCTTCCCTAGGGTGAGACTGAGATTAAGTTTATCATCTTTGTTGATCTCGACTTCTACCTTGGCAGTCAGTTCTCCAATCGAATTGATCTGGCCAAACCATTGCACTTTGATTTTTGGGTCGCTCCATCGAGTGATGCCTGCATCGGTAGTGACTCTGGCCCCATTGGGATTCGGATCGAGATAGGCTGTGAACGAGGGAACGGTGAGAGAGTCCCCAAAGGCCATCTGGAGGAGAAAGGGGAGAATGAAGAGTCGCTTCATAAATGATGGGGTAGTTACGCTGTATCCCGAAGGTGCTTACACCTCCCGGCGGTCCAATAAGGCAGCGCGCCGAGGGTCGGATGCCTGAAGGTGGGCCAATGCAATGGCAAGGGCATCGGCGGCATCCGGAGGAGGGGTTTCGGAAAGTCCGAGGAGTGCTCTGATCATAAATGCGACTTGGTTTTTGTCGGCCGTGCCTTTACCCACAATGGCTTTCTTGACCTTTTTGGGTGAATATTCATAGATCTTGAGCCCAAATCCCGCTGCCGCGATCAAGGGCGCGGCACGGGCAGCCCCCATGGAAATTGCGGTGCGGTGGGATTGGACATAGATGATTCCTTCGATCGCGACTTCATCTGGCTGCCATTTTTCAATGAGGTTTCGCACTCCGGTGCAGATTGCCTCAAGTGCCCCGGACTGCTTGATGCGGGCGGGGATGGAGATGACTCCATAGTCGAGGGCCTTTGCCGAGGTATGATCACCCTCCAGGATCGCGTATCCGGTATTCCGGACAGCGGGGTCAATTCCTAATGTTCGCACAAGCTAGTAGGGGCGCAAAGGGCCCCCCGCGTCAAGCTTACCTCCGTCGGCGCTTACCTCCACCCCGGCGGGGTTTTTTGATGGGTTTGCGTTTTTCGGTGTCGAGCAGGGCCGTGTATTGGTAATCGAATCCTTCAAGCTGCTTTCGTTCGATCTTCTTGTTAATGAAGCCTTCGACTGCATCTGCATATTCCAGTTCGTCGGCAGTCAGAATGGTAAAAGCATCACCTTCTTTTTCGGCACGGCCGGTCCGGCCGATTCGGTGGACGTAATCTTCAGCGTTTTCAGGGACGCGGTAGTTGATGACATGAGTGACGTCTGAGATGTCGATGCCCCGGGCAGCAACGTCGGTTGCAACAAGAATCTTGTAGGTTCTATCTTTAAATCCCTTCAGGGCTTTCATGCGGTCATTTTGACGAATGTCGGAATGCATCACAGTTACGGTGTCGCCGATCGCCTCCTGCTGGCCGAGCAAGTTTGCAATGATATCCGCTTCCTTTCGGGTGCGGGTGAAGATCATGACGGACTCATAGTCTGTTTTGTCTAGGAGGCCGAGTAGGAGTTCGTCGCGCTGAGTCATTGCCACGGGGAAGAAGGAGTGGGAAACCGTATCAGGCACTTCCCGACGGGCAATTTCAACGGTAGCTGGATCCGTCAGGCACCACTCGGCGAAACCGGCGATGACCGGAGGCATGGTAGCGGAGAAAAAGAGGGTCTGTCTGCTCTGCTCCTCATTGTTCCAGGGACAGATGTTGATGATCTTTCGTACTTGCGGGAGGAATCCCATGTCGAGCATGCGGTCAACCTCGTCAAGAATGAGGATCTTGATTCCCTTGAACTTCATCGTGCCGCGATAGAAATGATCGACGAGACGGCCTGGAGTGGCGACGACGATATCGGCTCCGTTCTTGAGGTCTTCATCTTGCTTCCCGTGTCCCACACCGCCGTAGAGAAGGGCAACTTTGCAGCCGGTTTTATTGCCATAGTGGATGAATTGCTCGGCGACCTGATCAGCGAGTTCGCGGGTTGGCTCGAGGACAAGAATCTGTGGCTTGCCGAGGGGCTCGATGATGGAAAGAGAGGGCAGGGCAAACGCAGCGGTCTTTCCGGTGCCGGTTTGGGAGGCGCCAATGACATCCGTTCCTTCCAAAATCAGTGGAATGGCCTGAGCTTGAATGGGGGTTGGGGACTCGTAGCCGGACTCGGTCACAGCCTCGAGGACGGTCTCTTTGAGACCAAGTTCGTCAAAACGCATGGAGGGGGAGTACGTGAAGCGGCGGGGAAATCAAGGTTTACTATTATCGGAATGTCGAGCTACGACGGGAAAATTGACTGTCACAATTGGAAAGCTGGCACATTTGTCCGCGTATGTTAACTTTTAACAGGTAAGACGAAATTCCCCATGCGACTGCTTATTCTTATTTTTTCCCTCCTTCCTATCTTGGTGAATGGCCAAACTGGCCAAGCCGATGTGCCGAAGAAGGGCGATGATGGCCTGCGGATTCAAATCTTTCTCGACCAAAAGTGTTTTGGCCCTGGGTATCTCGATGGAAAGCCCGGAAATTTCACCCTTCGTGCCGTGTATTCCTACAATCGCTTCAAGGGTCGTTCTCCCGGAGCTTGGGATGCTCTTTTGAAGGAGGCCGAGGAAGCGGTAAAAATCCTGTATGCCACTGCTATCGTGCCTTCATTGGCCAAAAACTTTATCAATTCCAAACTGCCCCGGAAGTATGACGATGTCGGCGACATCAAACTGATGGCTTATCGGAGCTATCTCGAATTCATGGCCGAGCGGTATCATACCTCGGAGTCCTTCCTCATCGAACTCAATGGGAAGAAGAAAGTTTATGGTCTCAAACCCGGTTCCCCGCTGAAGGTTCCAAATATCGAGCCGTTCCGCATCGAGAGCCTGAAAGTTGGGCGGATGCATAAGAGCGATGACAAAATGAGCCAGCACAATATCGTCATCGATACTCGGAATAAGCAGTTGTTTGTTTATGATCCCAATCAGGCCACGATTGTTGTCCCGGGGACGGCAATGGTCGTTTCAGACGACGAACAAGAGCCACTTGGGAAAATGATTGCGATGTTCCCAACAACCCCTGGCCAGGAGAAGTTTATCCACCGGGGGATCTGGAAAGTGCTCGATTGTGTGGAATTTCCAAGTTGGCGTTATGACAAGCAACTTCTCGAAACGGGGAAGAGGAGCGCCGAGGCAATCGAAGTGGCCCACGGACCAAACAATCCTGTTGGAGTGATGTGGTGTGGACTTTCTAAGTCCGGCATTGGGATCCATGGGACATCAAGTCCGCGAACGATTGGGCGCTCCCAAAGCGCAGGATGCTATCGTCTCTCTAATTGGGATGCGGCTCGTTTTCCACAGTATGTGCGTCCCGGAGCGCGTGTGATTGTGCGATGAGTGTGCCGAAGATCATGGCCCTCCGAATGGGCGTCTATTGCGTTCTGGTAGGATACTTGGTTTGTGATTTTTTTGTCTTTAAAGGGCCTGTTTATAAGTCGCTGAACTCGTCTCCTCGGGATGAGAAAACGATGATCGCAGAAGCAAAGGCATCGGGCGTTGTTGCGAGAGTTTACTATCGACCGATCTATCGAGCACAGGTGGAAGAGGCGATGAAAGAATACCTCTGGCGCCGGGGTCGCAATCCTGGGGACACCAGCGCTCCGGAAAGAAGACTGTTGAGGGAGTTGATGGTAAATCAACTCATTGATGAAGAACTCATCAAGTTGCAGATCAAGGTCTCAATGTCCGAGGAAGTCGCTGTGTCCGATGACAAAGTCGCGCGTGCAGTAGAGATCGAGAAGGGGAGACATCCGGATTCCAGAGTCTATGATGAGCTGGCCCGTCGAGCCGGTTGGTCAGGGGAAAAGGAACGGGAGATGAGATTGGCCGCCCGAATACAGCGGGAGGAATACATCGAAAAAATGTTGACGGTCGAGGTGAGCGACGAGGAAGCAAAATCTTGGTTTGAGAAAAATGCGCCGGATTTTCCAGCTGGTTTTGAAGTGTCAAGAGAGAGCATTAAGGATGCTCTTTCCCTGAAAAAGCGTGATGAAGCGTGGAAGAAATTTCGTTATGAAAAGCTACGACACCGGGCTGAAGGGAAGATCGATTTGTTTGATGATGTTCTCTTCGCGGAGGAGAGGGATTGAGGAAGTGGGCAGTTCTGGCTTGCTGACCAGAGATGTCGTAATCTTTGGTAGAGGTTTGATGGGACGGAGGAATCAAACTCCAATGAGATGACTCCGCGTTTGTTGACGCCGGCAATGCGGGTATTTCTGATGCTGGCCCTCTTTGAGAAGGGAGTGGGGTTTTCGAATAAAGCCAGGAGGTCGTTGTGTGTGGTCGGAGGCTCTCCATCGAGGTAGCGGATCGGCCAGTCCGCCGTCTTGAAAAAGTCCCAGATCCTCTTGAACACGGAATTGGTTTTCTAAAGTTTGATCTGGAATCCAAGGGCTCTCGTAAGGAAGGAGTATTTATCGACGATGGCCTCGATCCGCTTTGTGGTGGGTGTTCCGGCCCCGTGCCCGGCCTTACTTTCGATTCTGATGAGGGAGGGAGCTGGTCCTTGTTGAGCAGCCTGAAGTGCGGCAGCAAATTTAAAGGAATGCGAGGGAACCACCCGGTCATCGTGGTCGGAAGTGATGACCAGAGTCGCTGGGTATTTTGCCGGCTTCAAGTTGTGGTAGGGAGAATAGCGGAGGAGGTTTTTGAAGTCGGTGGGATCGTCGGGTTTGCCGTATTCCGCCTGCCAGGCCCAGCCGATGGTGAATTTGTGAAAACGAAGCATGTCCATGACTCCCACCGCCGGGAGGCAGGCTCCATAGAGGTCTGGTCGTTGGACCATGCACGCGCCAACAAGGAGTCCGCCGTTTGAGCCGCCGGCGATAGCGAGTTTCGATGACGAGGTGTAATTTGTTGCCACGAGATGCTCGGCACAAGCGATGAAGTCGTCGAAGACGTTTTGTTTTTTTAACTTCATGCCGGCTTCATGCCATTCTTCACCGTATTCACCGCCGCCCCGGAGATTGGCCATGACGTAAACTCCGCCCATGTCGAGCCAAGCGATAGTGGCTGGTGAGTAGGACGGTCGAAGGGAGATGTTAAAACCACCGTAGGCGTATAAGAGGGTGGGATTTCTGCCGTCGAGCTTTAGGTCCTTTTTGTGAACCACAAACATGGGAACTTTCGTGCCGTCTTTGGACGTCGCAAAAATCTGCTTGGATTGGTACTCTTTCGGATTGAATTGGGTCTTTGGAGATTTGAAGAGAACCTGGGTATTGGTCTTCACATCATATCGGTAGATAGCACCGGGAGTGGTGAACGAGGTGAAGTAGAAAAAGGTTTCATTTTGATCTGACTTTCCTCCAAATCCAGCGGCAGTTCCTAGCGCGGGCAGTTTTACGGGAGAGAGCTGAGAGCCATCGAGTTCGAATCGGCGGATCTCAGTGCGGGCGTCCTTGAGGTAGTTAGCAACTAAGATGCCGCCAACGTGAGAGAGAGAGCGCAGGGTCTCCGGAGATTCGGGAATGATGGTTTTCCAGTTGGCTGCTTCTGGTTTGTTGAGGTCGATGGAGATGACTTTTTGTTTGGGAGCATCAAGGTCGGTGCGGATGAGAAAGGTCGATCCTAGGTTGCTGACGTAGTCGTATGAGGCGTCGAATTTCGGGAGAAGTTCGACGACCTTAGCGTCAGGGGTGGTGAGATCTTTGTAAAAAAGGCCGTTCTTGGTATCGGTTCCCCGGGAGACCTGGATGAGAAGGTAGCGCCCATCCTCACTGACCCAGGCAGAGAGGCCCTCCTTTGGGTGTTCGGGACGTTCGTAGACAATCCGATCACTTTTCTGCGATGCTGCGCCGAGGGTGTGGTAGTAGACCTTTTTGTGAATGTTTTGAGCGGTCATTTTTCGCCCCTTCTTTGGAGCGGGGAAACGACCGTAGTAGAAGCCCTTGCCGTCCTTTGACCACGAGGCTCCGGAAAACTTGGACCAGAGAAGGTGATCGGGAAGGTCCTTGCCGGTAGCGATTTCACGAACCTTCCATTCGATCCAATCGGAGCCGGATGACGAGGTGGAATAGGCGAGGTGTTTTCCGTTGGGCGAAACTTCGTAGTCGCTGAGGGCCACCGTGCCATCGGCGGAGAGCTTGTTGGGATCGAGAAGGACCTTGGGCTCCGATTCAAGAGATGGAGTGGAGTAGAGAACGGATTGGTTTTGCAGTCCATCGTTCTTGGTGAAGAAGAAGCGGCCTCCCTCAAAGAAGGGGACGCCAAAGCGTTCCACATTCCAGAGCTTGGTCAGGTGCTTTTCGAGCGGGTCGCGTCCCGGGATTCTTGCAAGGTAGGTTTCGGTGACTTTGTTTTGTTTTGTGACCCACTTGGAGGTGTCTTCCGAATTCAAGTCTTCAAGCCACCGATAGGGATCGGGCACGCTGACACCATGAATAAGATCGACCGTCTCACCTGGATTGGAATCGGGATAGCTGATCTTGGGTTCTTTGGCGGTGATGGTGGCCAATGTTATGGCGAGAAGAGCGGTGATTCGCATGGGGGTAATCTAGGAGGCTCCAAGTGCGATGCAAGAAGGCGGTCGGCATCTTTCTTCCGGACATCCGGGGCGAAAGCTCGACATTTACGGGCGCGGCCCTAACAAGATCACACATGAAGAAGGTCTTTCCTCTTATTTCCGAACGGCACAAACCGGCACGTGTTGCCGAGCAAGTAAAGGGGGATGTTCGTAAATACCTCAAACGCGAGCGTAAAAAGAAACTCGCCGAGGAATTTGACTACTGGGATTTCGACTGCCGGACAGGAAAATCAGCGAACGAAGCGGTGTCCTGCCATGAAAAGGAGATTGGTAAGGCACTTGACGCAGCACTCACCGGGAATTGGACGGAGATCTATATTGAGATTCTCTCCAAACAAGCCAAACGCGGTAAGGAGGAGTGATGGGCTACCAGTCGGACGTTGCTCCATAGCGGGCTGGGTCGAGTTCCCGTCTCCAGATGTTGAACTCAACGCGGGAGAAGGCGTTGAGGTCAAACTCGGCATCTCCGTAGACCTGAGAGTATCCTTTGATGGTTTTGTCGTCGAGGGACTTCAGTTTGATCGTGATGTATCCACCTTCATGGAACCACGCTCGGATGTCTCCAGCTTCCATGCGAACTTCGTCTGTTTCCTTGGCAAGGCCGACGCTTCTCATGCGTTTGACGGGGACTCGGACATCGCCAAAAGAAGTGCCGAGAAAGACCATGTCGTTTTCGATTTTTAAAACGTTTCCAAGCACAATATCTCCATTGGCGAGGTGGATTTTTTGGCCTTCCAGTTCTTCCTCCTCATCGGAGGCTTCTTCTTCAGAGATTGCGGACGCCGGGGGGAGAATGCCGTCCCATTTCGCGACCGAGATTTTTGAGAACTTGATGGGGTTTCCATTTTGTTGGGGAATAAAGTGAAGCCAGTTTCCTTTCAAGGTTGTGTCATCGATGCCATCCCATGTGCCGATTTGCTCTTTGTCGATGTAGACAGCACTCGTCCCTTCCTTGGTCCGGTCGAGGAAAATGGTGAATTCAGCCATCTCGGCTTGGCGAATGTCTCTGATCTGCTTTGAGATGACGTCGGTGTTGCGGGCATTAGGGGCATTTCGGAGGAGACTCAGATAGGTGCGATTGATATTCAGAGCATAACCTGTGCCGGGGAAATCTTGGTTCCCGTCATTGGAATAGAAGAGGATTCGGAAATAGGGCGAGGTTTTCCATTCGGCCGTGAATGATATCTTCGCGCGATCTGGAATTTCCACTTGCCGGGCGATGCCCGTGCGGGACTTTGAGATCATGGAGCGGTTCTTGAAGGTCCAATTTTTCTCGGGATCACCATCTGAGGAGACCCACCCTTCCGGACCATTAGGGCCATTGTAGAAGCTGGGTGATTGGTTGAAGATATCTAGGGAGCGGACCATGGAGCGACGCAGCGTTAGTTTGCCAGCATACCAGGTGTCGAGGGTGATGGTTTTGTCATCGAGATGAATGAGGCGTCCTCGAATGCTATCGAGGTGGGAATCACGATGGTGATTCGAGATGGTCGCCAGGGCGTAGTGGTCTGATTCAAACGGTTTTGGATCGCCGTTCAGGGTCATTTCCAAAAGCTTATTGGTCTTCAGGGTGGATTCACCCTGAAGAGAAGGGGAGTTCAAGGTGAGAAGGTTGGTCTTCCCATCAACCGCTTTTGGAACGCCGGAGATGCGGGTCTTATCGGCAAAGGTAAGGATGGAAGGCTCCTTATCGGCAAAGCTGCCGTAAGTTCCAATGAGGAGAATGGCGGAGAAAAGGGGAATCGCTTTCACAATGAATTAGATGGTGGGGCCTTGTTGGTTACTTGCTTTTGCTAATCGAGCGCATGATGCGGCGGTCGATTTTCAATTGGCCGAGCCAGGGATGAGTGGCGGTGAGCTTATTTTCACCCAATTGGATACCTGAAAAAGTCAAACCCCCGCCGGTTCGAAGATCGAGTTGATATTGGCCTTTGGTTGAAGGATTGTCCTGACCGTTCGCAAAATACATCACGGCACAGTCTTCCAGCGGGATGGCAATGGGATCGGGGCTGAGAGCTGTTTGAATGACGAAGGGGTTCTCCGGTTTTTCGGGGTCATAGGAAAGGATTCGCCCGCTGAATCGATCGCCATCGCCAACTGAAAGAGTGTCTTTGTCATCAGCCGCGCGAGGTTCGAGACGCAACCGTTGGGTGGTGGTGTCCCATTCCTGAATATGGAGGTCCATGACCTGGGTGCCTCCGCTTCCCGATGTCATGCTTTCGAAGATGAGACAGGATCCGGTGGGTGCTTCGGAAGGATCAATCCCCTGTTCGAGCTTGCGACCGTCCAGATAGAGCTGGAGATTCCCTGTTTTTCGATTCACCCGGAGTTCGATTTGGACTTTCTTGGAAGGCAGATCGCGGAGTTTCACGGAGTGAGTGATGAGAATTTTGGGGCTCTTTGGCGGGATGACGCGACTAACCTGGATCTCGGTTGGGTTCACCTTAATCAGGTAGCCATTACCGGTGGTTTTACCGTTTGGAGATTCATTATCAGTGCAGAGGTGGATTTTCATGTTAGGGCTGCTTGCCCACGAGACGGTCGTGCTGAAAATGAAGTTTCCGGAAATCGGGAGCTTCTTGCCTATGAATCCGGCGGCATGTGAGAGCATGACTCCGTTGGTGAATTTCCATCTGTTCTCATTTGACTGGGTCCAACTATCGATTCCCTTGGGCCCCCGGTAGAGGGTTCGCTGGGGGGTGACACCAAAAAAGACCGACTCGATTTGTGTTCGAGGGATTTCTAGTGCTCCGGCAAACCAGGTTTGGAATGTGAGGTGGGTTTCGCTGAGTGCCACCACCTCTCCGGGGAAGCTATCTCCGTTTTTGAGCTTGAGTTTCTGCGAGTTTTTTTCGAGTTCGCTGGTGGCGGTGTCCGCGAAGTTCAGGCGGAGGAGGTCCTTGTTCAAGACATTCAAAGGAGTGTCGCTGTGGGGAGTGGCGACTTCGATGAGCCCGTCTTTTAAAGCGATCACTTTGCCAAAAAAGAGGTCTTCGTTCTTCAAGGTGATTTGGTCATTCACCACAGCGCCGAAGCTGGCAGCGAAAAGGAGGGAACTTGAGAGGAGAAAGCGACGCATTGTGAGAAGGAAGTGATTTTAAAAGTCGTCGAACCAACTCGATATGTCGGGTGAAGTTTCGACGAAGCGAAGGATGTTTGCCGACTTAAGATCGACTGAAATTTTCCCAAGAAAGGGGGATGTTCCCTCCAGAGTTGTCTTGGTGGCTGACGTTGGCGCGATTTGGATTCTTCCGAAGGGCTTGTAGAGGATGGTAATGGGGTCCTTTTCCCACAAATACTTTCCGTTGGTTTCGACATCTTCGAGATCAGTCTGTGAAGCCCCTTTCAGAATGATCTTGGATAGGTCGTCAGCCGGAATTTGGACATCCGTATAGCCTGTCTTGAGACGAGCAATCCCGTTTGTGATGCTGGTAAGTTCTCCCGAGAATCGATCGATGCCGTTGGTGAGCAAGACAACATCACGATCAGGGTGATTCATACTTTTGGCGCTGTCGGTCATGCCATTCCAGCTTGTGATCGCGATATCGGAGATCTTGATCTGCGAGCTTGAGGTGTTGTTTGCGATTCCAAACCCTTTCCCCTTTCCCACATATCCTGAAAGATCATTCCACTGGGCTGCATAGTCACCATTGACAAACAACATCACAAGGGCCTCTTCACGGTTGTATCGAATTTCGATTTCGGCGTCCCCAGATTCTGAAAGTGACATACTACTGCGAGTTGTGCTGAGGCGTTGTGAGCGGGCGATTCCGGTATCGCTGAAGTCATTCCGGGAGAGGCTTGGATAGCTCGAATAGATCGTCATGGTGTAACCTGTGCCGTAAATGTCGGCGTGGGTAAGGTTCGTGGGGTTAATCCAAGGAACATTCTGGAAACCCTCACCTTTGCGGAGGTCGAGAAGTCGTTCTTCTTTGAGAGGAGCAGGTTCTTTTTCTTCCTCTTTTGGTGCTTCGGTTTTTTTCTCCTCTTCACTCGGGGCAGGGATTACTTCGTTAGCCTCAGCTTCTTCATCCTCTTTTTCCTCTTTTTCCTCTTTTTCTGCAGGGAGAACGCGGACGAAGTCAGAGTGGAGGACGAGAGTGATGTTCAGCCGACCTTTCCACGAGGCTTTGAAGCGAATACGTCCGGCCTCAGGGAGCTCGGCATCGGGCATGATCAGTGGACGGGTGCCTAAGCTGTAGAAGGCGGCTCCAGAGTGGATCCAAGGAGAGGAGACTTCCTTTTTTTTCTCCTGTTTTTTCTTGTCCCCAACCTCTTCTGATTTCTTTTTAGCTTCCTCCTCTTTTTCCAGTTGAGCTTCGGTCTTTTTGTAGTCGAGAGTCATCCATCCAGCGCTGGTGAATGGTCCGGTGTAGAAAAGTTCGCCATCGAAGGGGTTTGGCGAGATCGATTTGAGGTGAGTGCGGGGGATGGTGAGGTTTCCTGCAACAGGGCTTTTGAGTGAAAGCGTTTTGTCATCTAACGAAATGATTTCGCCGGGGATTCGATCTCCGCTGACAAGAGTGATAAACGATGTTTTATCATCCAGGCCAACTCCCAATCCCCCTTTAAGGACGAGCTGCCGGACGCCCGGAATTCTAAATTTGATCGGGCGGCTAATGTCGGTTCTTTCCCACAGGAGCCCTTCATCGATTCCCGAGAAAGTGCCATGCATCAGGTCCCCGTTCTCGAAAAGAAGGATGTCGCTTCCAGCGGGGTCGGGTTGAGGGAGCCCTTGCCCGCCGACTTCGGTGCTCTGCCGGGACAGCTTGTGATCGATGATGATCCCGTCCTGACGAAGGAGAATCTCTGAACAAGCGAGGGTCGGAATCGCGGCGATGATGAATGGACTAATCCAGCGAAACTTCATTTTTCGTAAATGGGGAGAAAGCGATAATTAAGCGCGAGAGAAAGGAGTGCTCCCGCAGTGTTGAAAGATTTTCCCCGGCTGCCCGGAAAGGAACCATCGGCACCTTGAATGGTGGAGAGGTAACGGGTGTTTTTAACATTCCATTCGTTCCAGACTTCTTCGTCCGAATGGAAAAGCGCCTGGGCCATATAATACTCGAAGTAGTAGGCGTAGTGGCGCTCGCGGTAATTCAGATTTTTGGCAAGGTATTTGGCGCTGGCTTGATAGGGTTTCGTCTTGTGTTGTTTGGCCAATGATTCAGTGAGAACACCAATCGCGGTGAGGGTGGGGCGGTCGCCCATGGCCGATTGATATCCATAGCCCCCGTCGCTTCCCCGGCATTTACGCATGTATTTCATGCCCTTTTCAAGGGCGGTGTCTGGAACCGGAATTCCGGCATTGCGGGCGGCGTAAAGGGCGACAATCTGGCATCCTGCGATGGAAGTATCGGAGGTGGAAGCATCGGGGCTATAGCGCCAGCCGCCTTTTGGGTTTCTTTTTTGAGCACTCAGAATGAGGTCGACGGCTTTTTTTAGGGCCGGTGCGATTCGTTGATCCCGATACATTCCGTAGCATTCTGAGAGAGCAAGGGTGGCAAAACCATGGCTGTACATTGAACTTCCGATGTAGCCATTGCCCTTTTGCTGCTGTTCTAGAATGAAGTTGATACCATTCTTGATGTTTTTTGCATAGGGGCCGTGATTCGGGTCTTCTCCGTGTGCGAGGAAGGCCATCACAGCTAGCCCGACCACACCGGGCTCCGTTCCCACTCCATCAGGCCACGAACCGTCTTCCTGCTGACTGCTTGCGAGGGAGCGCAGGCCACGGGTGTAAATATTTTCAACTGCGACAGGGATGGGATCTTCCTCGCGACGAAGCGGATTTTGCCCCAAGGCGGGAAGTGCCATGGTGAGGGCTAGAATGGGGATCAAAAAACGCATGATGTGGAAGGGTGGGGAAAAGAGAGCCTGCCGGTCAAGGTCGTGAGACAGTGGACGACAGGCCCGGGGTTTAAGTGTTATTTCTTTTTGGCTGTCTTGTTGTAGCCATCGAGGGCTTTTTGGAACTCAGCAGGGAGTTTGGTTCCGGACTTGCCGGCGGAGCGGGGGACACGACGTTCACCGTTCGTCTTATCCTTCGAAGCACCATTATTCTTGGTGTTCGCCGAATCAGATTCGCCTGTGTTTCCTTCACCTCCTTCTTGGGATTCGCTATCGGAGTCTTTCCCTTCCTTTTTTCCTTTGCCCATCATTTGGCCCATCATATCGAGCATGGCACCCATGCTCTTTTGCCGGCTTGGTCATCCGCCGGCAGATGGTCATTGAGACTTGGCCTTGGCCGCCTCGTAGATTTTTTCGATAATTTCAGTTTGCATGGCGATGGTATCGCCATCCGTGTCGGCATCCTCAAGTCGATCCGTGGCTTGGGCCATGAGGGTCTCGACCTGGGTCAAGAGCTCGATGACTTTGGGATTGGTTTGTTCGTCGAGAAGTTCCTGCGCATTGGCAGTCTGCTTATCTTGGTCAATGGAGACCTTTTCAGATCCTTCTTGATGTTTGACCAGTGCCTTGGCCTTTTCGGCTTCGGTTGGTTTCTTCGCCTCCTCCTTTGCGGGATCGGCAAAGCCGGTCGCAAGGAGCCCCGCCGAAGCGAGTGCGGTGAGTAGGGTTGCTTTCATAGATTTATTGGTTCTTTGGTTGGGAATGGATTAGGGGGTTTGCTTGGTCAGCTTTAATGAACGGAGCATTTGTTCCAGTGAACGAGTGCGAGAACGGATATCTTGCTCGGCCTGAACCATGCGCATGACTTTAAGCATGAATTCAAAGTCCTGCTCTTCGGGGCTGCCACCACCACCACCACCTCCGCCGCCACCTCCGCCGTCAGGCTTGGGGCCTTCCAGTTTCTCTGCCCAGCCTTTAAGGGTTTTTGACCATTTTTTGGCGAGGCGGGTTGAGACAAAGGTTCGATTTCTAAGAATCTCTCTGCGAAGCTGCTCGAGCTTTTCGTCGATGAGAGACTTATACATCTCATCATAAACCTCCTTGTGAATGGGTTTTTGAGTGCGGGCGTAGAATCGCTCCAGATCCTCCTTAATCCACCGGACATCGATGGTGGTCTTACTCTGCTGCTTTCCGAGTTCTTTGAGAAGACGGGCGTGGATCGGATCGATGTCGTCGCTTCCCGGAGCTGCTCCAAGAATAGGGAGGACGGCCTCCTCGTCTTCTCCCCGGAAAGCAGAGGTAAGAGCGGTGACAATCCCACCTTCTTCCGTGGAGGCACGCTTGAGGCGATTGACAAAGGTGGAGGCTTCAAAATTTTCGTTCGCCTGGTTGGTCTTTTCGATGGTCTCCTGCATCTTTTTAAGAGCTTCTTTCTGCTTCTCGATGGCATCCTTGAGATCTTGTTCGGTTTTTTCCGGAGTGGATTTTTGATCTTGAGCTTCGCCTAGTTTTTTAGCGACTTCGGGCATGTCCTCCTCGCCAAGTTCCTTCATGTTTTTGAGAGCATCAGCCATGTCCTTCATGGTCTTGTCATCGAGTTCACCGTTTCGGGCCGCGTCCTTGAAGATTTCCTCCATCTTCTTGGCAATTTCCTTCATCTTCTCGGCGTTCTTGGCTTCCTCTTCCTGGCTCTTGGCGAGTTTCTCCTTGCCGTCTTCTTCCTGAAGTTCTTCGGCGGTCTTTGTTTTGTCGAGACGCTCGTTCTCGTCGAGGTTGTTCATCTCATTGCGTGCGGCATCTTCCAGTTCGCTAATGACACGGTCGAAGCGACTCTTGATGATTTGGGCATGCTCGTCGCGAGTGAGGATGTAGATCGTGATGGGCTCGGAGTAGACACGGCCGCGGCCCGGCTTGTAGTCCTCGGTGTAGGCAGAGAGGAGGAGCTGTTGAGGCTCGATTCCGTAGGTTTGAGGTGAAAAAATGACCTGGTCACCAAGGCGAACAGAAGACGGGGAGCCTTTTTTTAAAGTGATCGAACCTTCCGCAGGCTTTCCTTCGGACGGTTTGGTGAATTCGCCCTTCCAAGATAGTCCGATTTCCTTGAGTCCAAAGTCGTCCTCGTTCAGGATTTCAAATTCCAGAGTCTGCTCAGCGAGAATGACGATGTTTCGTTCGATCCCCTGAATGTAGGACGAGGGTACCATGTCTTCGTTGGTTTCGATTTTGACTTGGAAGGAGCCTGCTCCATCAAGGCCTTTGATGTCCTTCCAGGTGAAGGGGATTTCTACGTGGAATTTACCGAGTGCGACGGGCTCGCTTGAGACGGTATTCCCCGAGATGGAAACGGTGAGGTCACGGGCGTCTGGAAGTTTGGAGGCTTCGGCAAGCTCTTTGGCCTTTTTCTCGGTCTCAGCTTCGGCGGCCTCAATGTCGTCCGGGGTATCGGCTTCGATGGGAGCATCCGGACCTTCCAGTGGGAGGTCGTCAAGTGGCTCCGGAGTAAAGTGAGCGGTGGCGGAAGCAATCTCGCGGGAAAAAGTGCCTTTTAGGATGACTTTGCTGCCCTCAAGTGCGGTGAGCGCGCCGGTTCGGATATCCATGTTCCGGGGTTCCAGCTGAAGGTAGTCAGGGAGAGTGACAAGGGCTTCGAAGCCTTCGACTTCAGGGCGGGTTTCAGGCTCAACGCGGATTTTGTGAGTGGCGTCTCCAGCTGCGATGGTGATGCGGTCCCGAGCTTCCTGTCCGGCAAAGTCAAAGCGGTAGGTGCCATCTTCTTCAAGTTTGGCGTCGATCCAGTCTTGCAGGCCATAGCGGGCACGGGCGGTTTCTGGTTTTTCATCGCTGCCTTCTTTTAGTGGAGCTTCAAAGGTAAAGGCCTCTCCGAGGGGCACGACCATTGGGTTGGGCATCCTATCGAGATCAAACTGGGTGAAGGTGTAGTGCTCTGTGTCCGAAAGTGGCATGAGCCAGCGCTTGAGGGCATTGCCTCCGGCCTTTGGGGCGAGGGAGAATCCAAGAACCACGGCCGCAATTCCGACAGCGACTCCAATCCCGAGTTTTTTGTGGCGTGAGTAAGGGAGCGCCTGGTTCATGTCACGCTTTGCGGCCTGATTGGCAACGTGGATCATGGCGGCTTCGCGAAGTTCGGGAGAGAGAGCTTCCTCTGCTTCGTGTTGATCCTGAAGTTCGACGATACCAAGAAGTCGGTCACCCAGCTTGGGGAACTTTTTGGAAATCAGTCTGGCGAGTTGCTCTTCACGGCGATGACCATAGACCCAGCGACGAACCCAGTAGGGGGCAAAGACTGCAGCAAGCGAGGTTCCCGCGAGAAGGATGCCCAAGCGGGCCAGAGGAGGAAGAGGGAAAAAGCGCTCAAGAATGAAGACGATCAGGAAAGAAATCAGAAGTCCAAAAATGCCTGCCAGAACAGCTTCGGTGATCTTGATCCTCCAAAGGGCCTTTTGAAAATCTGCCAACTGATTGCGCAGATCCTTCGGAATGGCGATTTGTTCTTGAAGGGAAGGGGGGGCGTCAGACATCGGTCGATGGGTGGCAAAAAGTGCTTATGAAGACTCGCAGACATATTAAGGTGGTGCCAGCGGGAATTTCCGGTTTTCTCCTTTAAATAAACGGCGTCAGAAGGGCACTTCCGGTAACCTCATTTCAAAAAATGAAGCCAGATTTTCTTATCTCAGCGTTGTCCACGAACCTTATGAATTTCTTCAAAAGGATACTTGTCCGCCTTGATCTGAGGAAATCTGATCCCATTTCACATCGAAAGCAGGTTGCCGGAGGCCCTCTGAAGCCTGTTTTTGTTGGGTTTTTTAGCTGGTGACAAATGAGGGTAATTGCTAAACAAAGCTTAAATTTCACTTTGCCATGATTGAATACCCCCGAAATCGACAACAAACCATTCCCGAAAGCTCCGTAAAAATCGTAGGTCTTGGAGGTGCCGGATCAAATATGCTGGACCGCGTTGCGCTTGATGGAATCGAGGGTGCAGAGCTTCTTTCCTTGAATACTGATGTCCGAACGCTGGCCAGCACGGTCGCAGCAGAAAAAATTCAGTTGGGGCGTAATTTAACCAAAGGTCTTGGTGCCGGTGGCGATCCCGAGCTTGGTGAAAAAGCCATTCTTGAAGCTGAGGACGAGATTCGAGATTCCCTTCGCGATCGTCAGATTGTTTTTGTTTGTGTTGGTCTTGGTGGTGGAACGGGCTCGGGCGCGGCCCCCATCGTGGTCAGACTGGCTCGCGAGGCCGGAGCGTTTGTGGTCGTTTTTGCCACTATGCCCTTTGCTTTTGAGGGCCGCCGCAGGCGCATGCAGGCGGAAGAGTCACTCAATCAACTCGCTGTTCTTGCGAATGCCCTTGTCACCTTCGACAACGGCCGCATGGGTGAGCTGGTCCTTCCGAAGCAAGGGGTGCACGAAGCGTTCTCCGCTGCCGATCGGATGATTTCCGATAGTATCACCGCTGTCGCCCGACTCGTTCTTCGTCCTGGCTTGATCAATGTAGGGCTGGACGAATTGATGTCCGCCCTGAAAACTAACCGTTCACGTTGTCTCTTCGGTTCCGGGTTGGGACGTGGCGAAAACCGCGCGCAATCTGCTCTTAAGGCCGCTCTTAATAGTCCGCTTCTGGATCGTGGATCCCTTTTGGGTGATGCCACTACTGTGCTTGTTCACATTTGTGGTGGGGATGACATGACACTTTATGAGGTCGAATTACTTATGCAGGGGTTGACCAAATTTATCCCGGATGACGCCCACCTTCTTTTCGGAGCTGCCACCGATTCTCAGATGAAGGATGCCCTAAGTGTGACCATCATCAGTGCACTTCCGGAGGAGCGGCTTCAAGCGCTTCCGGTTTTTGATGAGACCGATGAGCCCGAAGTGATCGAAATCGAAGGGCTCGAAGAAGAGCTAGCGGAAGAAGCTGCCGCTTCTGCGGTCGAAGAAGAGCGAGAGAAAGAAGAGCCAGAGGGGCTCGAAGATGAGGCCCCCGAGGACATCGTGGAATTTGAAGTTGATGAAGAGGTCGTCGAAGAAGAGGAAGACATTGAAATCGAAGATGAAGAAATCGATGACTTTGCAGCACCGGATTTGAAGATTGTCGCTGAAATCGAGGAGGACACTCCCGAGGCTAAAGATCTCGAGTCGGAAGCAGCTTCTCCTAAAAAGGCTCCCGGCAATCAAGGTGAGCTTCTTCTCGATGGGGCGCCAAAAGGGCGCTTCGATGGAGAAAAGCCAAATGCGGTGAAGGACGGAGAGGACCTGGACATCCCGCCTTACCTCCGTCGTCGCGGACGTCGTCGCTAGTTCGATTGACAGTTATGCCGTGCGTCCCTTCATTGGCGTCGTGCAAGTTTTCCACAAACTCAAGGAGCTTTCAGATTCCGGGCTTTCGTTCGGTTTGGCCCTTGGGATTTTTGATGGGGTACATCTGGGACATCAGGCCGTGTTGGATGCCGCACGCGGATTCAAGAAACTTGGAGTGCTGACTTTTGAACCCCATCCGGTCCAGGTCCTGGCCCCTGATCGAGCTCCGCGCCGGATTCTTGCGAATCTCGAGCATAAGAAGCGAATTCTGGCATCCCTTGGCGTTGACTTTGTCGTGGTGGTGAACTTCACCCGCGAATTTGCAGGCAAAGATGCCCGGGAATTTGCGAGCGAACTATTCGCGACGAGCGTGAAGCGATTGTCAGCGGGAGAGGATTGGAGTTTTGGAAGATGTCGCGAAGGGAACATGAACCGCTTGGCGGAGTGGGGGAGCGGAGTTGGGGTGGAAGTTTCGGCAGTGCGTGCGGTGAAGCTCGATGGTGAGAGGATTAGTAGCACGCGAATCCGGCAATGCTTGCGCGATGAGAATCTCGCCGGCGCGGTTGCCATGCTGGGGCGGCCATACTCAGTTTTTGGAGAAGTGATCAAAGGTCGCCAACTGGGGCGCACGATTGGCTTCCCGACTGCCAATGTGGCGGTTTTGGAGGAACAGGTTCCACCAAATGGAGTCTACCTGATCGAGGGGAATGGCATTCGAGGTGTCGCTAATATCGGAACCCGGCCAACCGTGGATGAATCGGCCAGACGCTCGCTTGAGGTGCACCTTTTTTCGGAAAATATTCCCATGGAATATGGCTGGGAGTTGGAGGTGAGCTTTCTTAAAAAAATCCGGGAGGAGGTGAAATTTGGTTCAGTGGATGAACTGAAAGCCCAGATTTCGCGGGACGTCGAAACCGCCAAAGCTCACTAAGGTTGTCGCACAGATTGCAATTGCCTTTTTCGCGACTCGTCGCTAAGGCCTTTTTGATACGCCGCCCGTGCGGATTATTGCCATGGAAAAGAAAAGTGATTTTGGACTGATTGGTCTGGCCGTCATGGGTCAGAATCTCGTGCTCAACGTGGAAAGCCGCGGCTTCCAAGTTTCTGTTTATAACCGAACAACCTCCAAGATGGCCGACTTCATCGGAGAGAATCCCGGGAAACAGCTGGTAGGCTGCGAGACTCTCGAGGAATTCGTCGAGTCGCTCGCCACTCCCCGCAAAATTCAGATCATGGTGCAGGCCGGAGGTCCGGTCGACGCGGTCATCAAGTCACTCATGCCGCTTCTCGACCCCAATGACATCATCATCGACGGCGGAAACTCTCTCTACACTGATACCGAGCGTCGCGACAAATACGTGGGCGAGGCTGGTTTCCGTTTCATCGGAGCGGGTGTTTCCGGCGGTGAAGAAGGTGCTCTCAAAGGCCCCTCCATCATGCCCGGCGGACCTGAGTCCACTTGGGAAGTGATGAAGCCAATCTTCGAAAGCATTTCTGCTAAGGTCGATGGCGAGCCCTGCGTGGTTCACATCGGTGAAGGTGGCGCCGGTCACTTTGTGAAGATGGTTCACAACGGTATCGAATACGGCGACATGCAGCTCATCTGTGAGGCCTACAATATTTTCAAAGCCGCCGGTTTCTCCAATGAGGAACTTGCTGAGATCTTCGCCGACTGGAATGAGGGAGACCTTGAGTCCTTCCTCATCGAAATCACCGCGAATATCTTCAAGCAAAAGGATCCCGAGACCGGCACGGACATCGTCGACCTCATTGTCGATAAGGCCGGCCAAAAAGGAACCGGCCGCTGGACCGTCATGGGTTCTGTCGAACAAGCGGTTCCTTTCTCCACCATCGCAGGTTCGGTTGAAGCCCGCATTCTCTCCTCCATGCGTAATCAGCGCAAGGTGGCCAGCGGCGTCCTTCAAGGACCAAGTAACTGGGATTTTAATCTCGAAATGAGTAAAGAGGACCTTGTGAAGAAAGTGCGCAACGCGCTCTATGCGTCCAAGATTGTCTCCTATGCACAGGGATTGGACCTCATCACTAAAGTTGGAGTCGATAAAGGCTGGGACCTCAAGCTCGGCGAGATCGCCAAGATCTGGCGCGGTGGCTGCATCATTCGCGCCCGCTTCCTCAACCGCATCACCGAGGCTTATCAGTCCGATACGCCTCCCACCAATCTCATGCTTGCGGATTTCTTTACCAAGGTCCTTAATGAAGGTCAGCAGGACTGGCGCGAGGTGGTGGCCCTCGCTGCCACCAATGGTGTCCCGGTTCCAAGTTTCGGTGGGTCACTCGCTTACTACGACGCTTACCGCGCCGAGCGACTTCCTGCCAACCTCCTCCAGGCCCAGCGAGACTTCTTCGGTGCCCACACCTACGAGCGCACCGACAAGCCCGAAGGCGAGTTCTTCCACACTGAGGACTGGCCAGAGCTCATTAGCTAAGGCTCTCAAAGAGTAATTTTCAAAACGGTGTTTCTCGAGAGAGGAGCGCCGTTTTTTTGCAAATGGTCTCCAGCTTTTGGTTGCCTATAAAAAGGGATGCCTCGTTGGTTTTCCTCTCCGGTTCATAGCTGTCTCGTTGAGGCTTTGTGCTGAAGAGTGGCTTTTTTGAGGAAGTCGCCGGGATTGTAATCTTCTTCAACGAGAATCTCCTCTGGGTTGAGTTTCAGGGATTGGGCGATCTCCCGTCGGGCTGTTCCCACGAGCTGGGTGGCAGCCTTGATGACGGCTCGTTTGATCAGTGAAGCTCCGTGTGCCTCTCCGCCCGGCCAGGTTTTCGAGATTGAGGCCCAATCCACTGATACGGTCCGACACGTCTTTGTCCGGGCTTTCTCTTGTGATTTTTCCGGCGTCTTTACTGAAATGGGCAAGTGTGTTGTCGATCCACATGGTGGCGCGGCGGCTGCCCCATCTTGAAAGACGATGTTTCCGGCGAGACATTACCCAAAGGTATTGCGATAACGTTCGTCGTGGGATTTTTGGGTAAGGAAGATGGTTCAATTGGTGCCGTTTTGGTCCAGCCATTCTTTGAGTTCGCTCAACGCCTGATTGGATAGTCCTAGATTACTTCGGACAAAAGATGTTGGGCCGCCTTTCACTCGTCGGTCAGGTCGGTCCCGCTGGCGAGCCTTTTGGCCTCGCCGTGAGGCAAGGGAAGGGGGCTGCCAGGAGGGGAGAAGCAGAGGAAGAGCATCAGTTGCTGGAGGAAGCCTGTCATCCTCCGAAGGATAGGGAATGCCGGTATTCCGGCAAGTCCCCGATATTTTGGACGAACTAGATGGTGACATATTTTTCGGCAGCTTGTCTGTCTTTTCATGGACTTTCGTTGGCTCGTTCCTTTAGCTCTGGGCCATGCACGAGGATATTGAAAAGGTGCTCATCGCCGAGGAGGTGATTGAGAAGCGACTGGATGTCATTGCCAAGAAGATCCATACTGATTTTGCGAGTGAGCCATCGTTGCAGGTGGTCGCCATTTTGAAAGGGGCCCTCGTGTTTATGGCGGATCTTTTGCGAAGAGTGCCTCTTCGTCTGGAAATCGAGTGTCTCAATGTTGCGAGTTATCACGGAGCTACGGAGAGTTCGGGGCAGGTGGATTTTCTTGATCAAAAGCTCCCTGATGTGAGTGGTCGCTGCGTTTTAATCATTGATGACATTCTGGACACCGGGCGTACCCTGGCTGCGGTTTCGGAGAAGCTTCGCCAGATGGGGGCTCGCGAGGTCAAAACCTGTGTGCTTCTTACGAAGGACAAAGAGCGTGTTACCGAAGTGGAAGCTGATTATTCAGCCTTCGAAATCGCCGATGAATTTGTGGTCGGCTATGGACTCGACTACGATGGGAAATATCGAAATCTCCCGTATGTTGGGGTCTTAAATTCTTCGGTCATCTCCTCATGAAATGCGCCATTGTTCGCGAACTCGATTCGCTCGACCGTCTTGTCCGCTTGGGGGAAAATCTGAATTGTACCGTTGTTCAAGGTCTTGATCTCGGGGAAGCCGACCTTCCCTGGAAGAGCCTCGAATGCGATGGGGCTGTTTTTCTGGGCTGTCGCTTTCCAGCTGAAGTTTCTGTGTGCGACCTCATGGACAAGGGCGCGCTCATCTTCCCGAAATTTGGGGACCTTCCATACAACCCGTATCGTCCCGAACTTTATTCGCGCGAGGAGTTGATGGAGGGATGGGCCAAGGAGGAGGATCAGAGCGTGGACAAGCTGATTTATGACCACTTTGTGAAACACGGGAAGAAGGATCCGGATATCGTTGAAACTCTTGCCGAGCGACTTCACGACCACGCTATCGACGACGGTTTGACCGATCTTCTCGAGGGCCGCGTTGAGAAAGATGGCGTCAAGAAAGTGGTCGCGATCATGGGGGGGCACAGCGCCGGTCGTGACGATTCATCTTTTCGGAAGGTGGCTCATTTGGCGCGGCGATTGACTGCCGAGGGATACTTTGTCGCGAGCGGGGGAGGTCCCGGTATTATGGAAGCGGCTAATCTTGGGGCTTATCTTGCTGACCTTGATGAAGGGGAATTAAACGTTGTCCTTGATGATCTCGCCGCTGCTCCGAAATATACCGACCAAGGCTACATCGAAGCTGCAAACAAAGTTATTGAGAAGTATCCCACGGGGCACTCCAGTCTCGCGGTGCCGACGTGGTTTTATGGGCACGAGCCGACGAACATGTTTTCGGCGCACGTTGCGAAGTATTTTTCAAACAGCATCCGCGAAGACGGGTTGCTCGCGATTGCCCGTTACGGCATCATTTTTGCTCCCGGACGGGCTGGAACGACGCAGGAAATTTTTCAAGATGCCTGTCAAAACCACTATGCGACCTTTGGCGAAATCAGCCCGATGGTCTTTCTTGGGTTAGATCGCTACACCAAGAAAACCCCGCTTTGGGAAACGATTAACAAGCTCGCGGACGGAAGGCATTTCAAAGACCTCCTGATGCTCAGTGATGAGGTCGGAGAAATCGTTGAATTTATTAAAAACCACCCGCCCTTACCGAGTGACGGTCTGAAGGAATTGGTTTGATCGAACTGTCAATGACAGACGGTGGAGAGCCCGTCGCTGATTTTAGCGGGTGTGTTTTTCCGCTTTGGCGAGAACTTCTTTGATCGTCACGGCTTTGCCGCCCTGTCGTTTGCTTTCATCGGCAGCTTCCATGAAGGCGAAGAGTTCGATGGTCTCGGCTGCCGAAACCGGCGGCTTCTTTGTCATGAAGAAGTTGACCACTTCTACCACCAGAGGCGCGTAGCCCTCGTAGGCTCCGACCGGGATTTCGTCATCCTTTGTGTTGCGGGCGATGCCGGAGTAGCCCTTGCCTTCCCTGAAGATACCGATTCTTCCATTTTCCCATGTGCCCTCGACTTCGATCAAGCCTTCGGGTGTGGTTCGGCGAACGACGGACTGGCACCCGGTGCCCATGACGGTGAAGAGAGACTCACATCCGTGGACGCCATACCAATAGAGATCGGGGTGGTGAGGTTCGAGTTTGGCCGGACTGGAACAGAGGGCGTAGCTTACTTTCCCAATCGAACCTGCTCGAACGGCCTGGGTGCTTTTTCCGTAGCGAAGCGACGAAGAGGAGAAAACCGGAACACCGGCTTTTTTGGCAAGGCGGAAGATCTCCAGGGTGTCACGCAAACTACCGGCTACGGGTTTATCGATGAAGAGTGGCTTGCCTGCTGCAATGACGGGCCTGGCTTGTTCAAGGTGGGGGCGGCCATCGACGCTTTCAATCATGACGGCATCAACTTTGGTGCAGAGGTCTTCGATGGTCTCACAGATTTCAACACCAAAATCTTCCCTCAGGGTCTTGGTGTAGCCTTCGACTCTTGAGATGCTGGATTCGATGTCGGGGCTGCCTCCCTTGAAGGCCGCGACAACCTTTGCGCCCGGGACATGATCTTTGGTTGTCGGGTCATTGATGATTTTGGTGAACGCGGTGACATGTGAGGTGTCCAGACCAATCAATCCGATCCGGATGGGGGCTTTGGCGACGAGAGGCAGGAGTCCGAAAAGAGTGCAAAAGAGGATGATGATTTTTGTCATTTTGTAATGGGTTGGGAGAGGCGGAGGTAGGCGAAGAGATTTCGAAGGGCGGTGTCATCGAGGCCGTTTAGGAGACCGTCGGGCATTAAGCTGCGGCCGGCAGGCGTCAGGGTTTTGATATCCTTGCGTGGGATCGTGATGTCGGCTCCGTCAAAGCCTCGCAAGACGATACTATTGCGATCTTCGTCGGAAAGGAAGCCACTTAGGATTCGCTTGTCGGAGGTGGTCACGACGACATTTTCATAGCCTTCGCGAATCTCCGCGTTTGGTTCAAGAATGCTCACGAGCATCGTACTGAGATCGTCGCGTTGGTAGCGGGTTAGATCCGGCCCGACCTGACCTCCCTTGAAGAAAAGCTTGTGGCAGCTGGCGCAACGCTCGGTAAAAATGGATTCTCCGGTGTAGGGATCTCCAGGTCGGGCGGCGAGAATTTTTTGCAAGGCGTCCGCGCGGAGGGAAGGGGTTGGTTTTTTTGTCCCAGGGAAGTGCTTGAGAAGCAAAGATGAAATCTTGTCGTCATTGTGGAGAGCGAGACGGGCGAGGAGATCTTGGTCAAGGTGATTGGCGGGAATTTTTTTAGGGCCGATGGACTGGAGGAGAGCTGCCGCCCAGGCCGGACGAGAGGCGAGGAGATTCAGGGTGGCGGCTTGTAGACTCCGAGACAGCTTGGGATAAGACTTCACAAGGGCGTCACCGATTGCGTTATCCTGGTAGATCTGTAAGGCGATGATTGTAGCGCGACGGATTTCGGGTTCGCCCGCTGAAGTTGCGAGAATGAGGAGCCTTTTCCAAATCTCGGGTTTCGCTTGATAGCTTCCGAAAGCGCGGATAGCTACGAGTCGGTCGGCGGGAGCGGCTTGTAGATTGGAGAGAAGTTCGGCGCCTTCTGTTAGAGCTTGTGGGTCGCCTCTCCGGATACGCATCGAGAGAGAGGATTTATCCAGCTTGGTGGTCAATTCGTCCGGAAGAAGCGGGACCGTTCTGCCTTCAAATGCTTTTTCAAAGCCTTTTGTCAGGGCTGCGCGGCCCGCTCCATCTGGAGCGAGTTCGAGGAGGCGGGCACATTGAAGAAAATCGCGACGGGATCCGGCTTCCGCAAAGCGCCGCATCAATCGCGGGGCAATTTCATTCAAAAAGAATGAAGAAGACCAAAGTTCGTTGTCATTGAAAGTGGACATGATGTCCTTGGGATATTCCTCGCATTGAGCCTCCACAACATGCCAGACCATAAGTGGAATGAAGGGATCATTGATATCCCCGGATCGTGAGAGGATTGCCTTGGCAAGGGCGAGGGCTTGCCGAGACTTAAGACGACTCGCAGTGGAGAGGACCTGACATCGGACCTCTGCGTTGGCGTCATGACTAGCAAGGTATTTGATTTTATTAAAAATTTTTGGCTCAAGCTTACCGTCATCGCCGGCAAGCCTGATGATCCACGCGCGCACCATCGGAGCCGGGTGCTCAAGATGTCGAAGGGAAATATCGTGACGAAGCTGGCCCATCTGATGGAGCACCCAAAGCGCTTCAAGGGCAGGGTGGGTTTCGCTTTGCGCCAGAAGCGCTTCCAATCGGGGGATGATCTTTAAATCGCCTCTCTGACCCAGCAAACGAACTGCTGTTTGCCGGTGCCAAAGGTTGTCGTGCGCAAGGAGAGTCAGTAATTCCAAGGAGGTCTTGGCCCCGAGGTTTCGGTCCTTGATGAGCGGTGAATCTTTTCCCCTGATTCGATAGATACGCCCGCTGTCAGGATCGATCTGGCCCTGATAGTTTTGTCCGTGAGCGATGTATTGTTCCCGGAAATCTGAGATGATGACGCCTCCGCAGGGGGCGTTTGCCAGGTAGACCGGACGAAAGGTGAGGTCCTTGCTGCGAAGTGGGAAGCCGGTGTCAGAGGTTTTAAAGGTGCTGCCAGACGGGGTCCGATTTGACGCGATGAGAGAGTGATGCAGGGGATCGAGGCTGAGAAACTTTCCCTGCATGCGGGAGGGAAGGGCGGTGGCATCAACGCATATCCCTAGGTGGGAAAAGCGAGGGACAGGGTTGGTGCTCGCCATCATCGGAAGTTCACCGAATGCGAAGGGATTGGGTGGCGGGCCAAACTTTCCAGGGTTTTTCCCCTGCTTCAGATATTGTCCGTTTTGGATGAAGTGAAACCCCCGGGTGTTGCCTCCATTGTGACCGCTGAAGAGCCGACCTTCCGCATCAAAGCTCAGGCCAAAGGTGTTGCCGCCACCATCGGCGAAAACCTCGAATTCCTCCGTCCGCGGATGGTAGCGCCAGACGATGGGGCCTTCGTTGTAGATTGGGGGATTATCGTGCCCCGGTCGCGTGACGCGGCTGGTTGTGGTGCTGCCCTGACCTCCGTAAAGCCAGCCATCAGGCCCCCAGGTGAGGCCGTTGGCAACGCTATGGGTATCTTCGAGGCCGAAACCGGCAAGTCGCACTTCGGGATCTCCCTCGGGAATGTCGTCGCCATTGGCATCACGATAAAAGAGGAGGTATGGGGTGTGCATTACCCAGAGGCCGCCCCAACCACGCACGACCGAGTTCGCCATGTTCAGTCCTGTGAGGACATTCTTGCTCGTTTCATAATTGCCATCGCCATCGAGATCTTCGTGCACACTAATTATGTCGGCCCCGCGGTCATGATGAGGTGGTGCGGGCGGAACACGGTCATACTTCGACCGATAGTATTGGTCGCGGCCAATCATTGCCAGGCCGGCGGGGTAGGGATACTGACGATATTGGGCCACCCACATACGGCCCCGGGTATCGAAACTGAAATGAGTGGGCTGTGCGATTATCGGTTCGCTGAGCAAGGCGTCGACGGTAAGATCATCCTCAGTGATCAACAAGGTGAGGTCTTCACCCGGAGAAACCTGTCGTCCCCGAATCGGATCAATCGTGCGAGTGAGAGGTCGGCTTGAAAGCTTAAATTGATTAGCCAGATAAGCGGCGTGTGTGGGTCTCTTTTGTCTGGCGTCGAGCTCGGTTTCGGCCGGTTTACTAGTCGTGACTTGCCACTCGTCCCCTAGCACAAGTTCGTTGAAGTAATCGATGAGCACGGGTGCTGAAGTTAATCCAAGTTCGGCTGCTTTATCCTCAATACGAATGAGGAGAGAGTTGAATTGATTTTTCGTGAGAACGTTTTTTGGAACTTTGAAGCGTTGTTCCTTACCGATGGGAACTCCTTGGGATTGGACGATGCTCTGACCGTTTAAAAAGATTTCAAACCGCCCCGGAAGGTCGGCGATGGCGAAGACCGTTGAGCTTCGCCAAAGATCACGTTCGCTGGCTTCCGGAGTGACAAGGCGATCTGGAACCTGCAGAAAACAGCGCAGCCAGATCTTTTGGGCACCGGAGGGTGCTTGAGTGGGAATGGTGGTCGTGGTCCACTCGGCACCTGCGATTTGGCCAACGAAAAGCAGGATGCAAAACGTGGATAGGAAAAAAGCGCGAGCCATTACCCAATCATCGACATGCCTCCCAAGGAGTGAAGGAAATTCCCAACTGATTTATTTGCTCGATTTAATAAAATCGCAGCCCCTGATGCGATCCGGAAGCGGCGAAGGGTGGGTGGGTCTGATGCCCGGGGCACGAAGGGCTTACTTTACAGCGGTAATCTTATTGTCGGTCACCTGCCGCACTCGTTCTCGTGCCCCGGAATTTTTTAATTCGCCCGTTCCCGATCCGTTTTCTCCGGACCGTCCCGCCAATACCATCGCCAGGCCCGTTTCAGATCCTCCAGCATTAGGAAATTGACCGGCACCAAGAAGAGGGTGATGAGCGTTGAAAAGAGAATGCCGTATCCGAGAGAGATTGCCATTGGAATGAGAAACTGCGCCTGCATGCTTGTCTCAAACATCATCGGCATCAATCCGGCAAAGGTCGTGACTGAGGTCAGCATGATGGCCCTGAAACGGGCTCCGCCTGCCGAGATCACGGCGTCGTGAAGATCCATTCCTTTAGAGCGTTTTCCGTTGATATAGTCCACCATGACGAGGCTGTCATTGACCACCACTCCGGCTAGGGCGAGAAGTCCGAAGAGGCTGATAATGCTGAGCGGATGCCCCATGATCATGTGGCCCGCGATTGCTCCGGCGAGGCCGAAGGGAATGGCCGCCATCACGATGAAGGGCTGCATGTATGATTTCAGTGGGATCGCCAAAAGGGTATAGATGAGGAAAGCCACGAAAGCTGCGCCGATGGAAAGACTGCGGAAGGCATCGGCTTGCTCGCGCGCTTCGCCCTCGAAGGAATGATGCATCCCAGGATACTCCGCGACAATTGCGGGGAGCTCTTTTTCCAAGGCTCTCGTTACCGCTCCCATGTTCACTTTTTCCTTATTGGCATCCGCCGTGATATCGATGGTGCGATTGCGATCGATGCGCCGGATCGAGGTGAAGCCCGATCCAATTTCGGCATTGGCGACCGCCGAAAAAGGAACCTCGGCACCATCGGGCGTGCGAATGCGCATGCGTTCGAGTTGGCTGATTGAGGAGCGATTTTCCTTCGGATAACGCACCATGACGCGGACATCTTCGCGACCGCGCTGGATACGCTGGGCCTCGGCTCCGAAGAAGGCCTCTCGCGTCTGCCGGGCGAGATCATTGGTGGTCAGCCCGAGTGCTTCCGCCTCGGGTTTGATCGTCAATTTGACCTCTTCCTTGCCCGCATCGTAACTATCACTGATATCGGAAAGATGGGGGATTGTTGCCAAGAGTTTCTTCACCGCATCGGCGGCTTCCGCCAGTTCATCGAAGTCTGGTCCGGTTAGGCGAACCTGCACCGGGGAGCCTCCGCTATTGCCCTTGGCTTCGCCAGAGTAGCGAATCTCCTCGACGCCCGGCAGGTTACCAACCTTCTCCCGCCATTGCCTTTCCAAATCCTTGACCGTGACGATCCCGTCCCGCTGCTGGCCTGGTAAAAGCTCCACCATGACCTTTCCGCGGGACTCGCCTTCGGTGTAGGCGATGATCCCTGTGATGACGCTGTTGCCTCGTTTGGCATCGAAGTATTCCTCCTGCAAGGCCTCGGCGCCGGAACTAATTTGTTCCAAATAGCCGATCGTCGTTTCGGCGGAGGTGCCGTCCGGCATGATAAGGGAGACCTGCACCATGTCGCCCTCTACCGTGGGCATGAAAACAAAGCGCACCCGGTTGCTCGCGACCATTGCGCTCAGAATCACCAGCGTGGCGAAAAAAAGAGCTACGGTGAGATAGCGATGACGGGCGGCGGTTGCCAAAGCGGGTTGGTAGACTTTGACCGCGAACTTGACCAAGCCATCGGAAAAGATCCGGCGGAAGCGTTCGAAGCGGTTCACCTTATCGGTTGGGCGGTCGAGTCGACGGAGGTGTTTGAGATGGGAGGGCAGGATGAGCTTCGACTCGATCAACGAGAAAATCAGGACTGGAATCACGACCAGGGGGATGGGCTCGAACATCTTCCCGGCCACTCCTTCAACCATGAGCATGGGAGCGAAGGCGGCGATGGTGGTGAGCACGCCGAAGATCACTGGCATTGCCACTTCACGCGCCCCGACAATCGCCGCCGTCTCGGTGTCGGGCTGGATCGAGAAATTGTGATAGATATTTTCCCCGGTCACGATGGCGTCATCTACCACGATCCCGAGCACGAGGATAAAGCCGAAAAGACTGATTAAATTAATGGTCACTCCGAGGTAGGGCATCAGCCCGATCGCCCCCATTAATGAGACCGGAATCCCCATCGCAATCCAGAACGCCAGTGAGGGACGAAGGAAAAGGGTTAGCACGAAGAGGACCAGAACGAAACCGAAGACCGCGCTACTTTTCAGGGTGTCGAGACGGTCAGCGACAATCACGGAGGTGTCTCCCCAATAGTGGATTTCTGCGCCCTCCGGAATCAGTCTGCCGCCGTCACCCTTGAAAAAATCCTTGATCGTTTCGGCAATCCTTACTGAGTCCTGTTCGCCGACCCGGGAGACTTGCACCATGACGCAGGGCTTGCCATCGAAGCGCACCATCGCCGGGATTTCGTCGAAACCATCGGTGATTTTGGCGATCTCGCTCAGCTTGACGCGCGAGCCGTCGGAATTGGTCAGGACCACGATGTCGCGAAAATCTTGACCTACGTAGGCCTGCCCTTCGGTGCGCAGTAGGATATTTCCGTGGCGGGCCTTAATCGCTCCAGCGGGTAAATCGATCGACGAACGCGAGATCGCCTGACTGATTTCACTTATCGTCAGACCGTAACGCTCGAGCGTTTCTTCGGTTACCTCGATCGCGATTTCATACGGTCGCACGCCGAGAAGTTGGGTTTGCGAAATGCCGGGAAGATTGGTCACTTCATCGCGTACGATCTCGCCCAGTCGACGCAATCCTCGCTCCGGCATCTCGGCTGAAATCACCACCATCAGGACCGGAATTTTGATTTGCGGAATGCTGATGATGGGTTTTTCCGTCTCCGCCGGAAAGGTGCTGATTGCATCGACTCGGGCTTTGACCTCATCCAACAGGATCCGTTTGTCATAGCCGGTATCGACTTCGATGGTCACCGATCCCGCGCCGGGCGCGGCCATCGAATTGATATGCTTGATCCCTTCCAAATCATGGATCGCTTCCTCCACCCGAAGGATCACTCCTTTTTCGGATTCCACCGGGGTCGACCCACGGTAGGGAACGGTGATTGTGATGAGGTCGAGTTGGGCGTCGGGAAGAATATCAGTCGCGAGCGGCTTGAGCAGGGCCTTCACCCCCAGCGCCACGATCGTGATCATGAGCAGGTTGGCCGCGACGCTATTGCGGGCGAACCATGCGATGGGACCTTTCATTCGCTTTCCTCCGGCGTGATCCGTTCCCTTGGCTCGACCAAGCTGCCGTCAATTGCGAAGGGCAGGGCGGTCAGGCAGATCCGCTCGCCTTCTTCCAATCCCTCGCTGACGATTAAATTGGGGAGGGAATCGAAAATCACCGTCACTTCGCGAAGACGGATACGGTTTTCTTGGTCAATGATTTTCACCTGATTCCCGAAACGCACTGCTTGTTCCGGAATGACAAAAACTCCTTCTAGCGTTTTGCCTTCGATCTCCGCGCTTACAAATTGTCCGACTTTCAATGGCGGACGTTTCTTATCATTCAAGGCGTAGGGATCATCGACCTGTGCGATCACAAAAAGCTTCCGGGAGCGCGCGTCAAATTCTCCCTCGGCCCGCACCAAGCGCCCTACCCAAGGCGAGCTTGGGATATTAGAATCCCGCAGTAAAACCTTCGGCTGCTTCTCGCCCACCGTCACCCCGAGACGGTAGCGCTGTGGAAGATCGAGGAATTTAAGATCACCGGGATCGATTGGCAAGCGAACCTCGACATAGTCGATTGCGAAAATTTCTGCGATGGGCGTTCCCGGACTGACGACCTGTCCGAGATCCACACTCTTATCGCGGACATAGCCGGGGTATGGAGCTGCGATTTTGGTCCGTTCGAGATCGCGCTGGGCCCGCGCGAGCCGGGCTGCCGCTGCTTCCGAAGCCGCTCGTGCTTCGGCCAATTGTGGCTTGCGCATCGTAAGATCGCTCGGCTCGCCGCCTCTTCCTAAGTCACGCCACGCCGCGACCGCCTGCTTCGCTCGGGCCACTTCTAACGCGAGCGCAGCCGTCGATTGAGCCAAGGTCGCTTCCGCTTCCGTTTCCGCCGCGCGATAGTCCGCTTCATCGAGCTCGATCAAAACTTCCCCCGCTTCGAAAAATCCCCCGTTGCGAAAGGCGGGCGAAACGCGGATCACCTCGCCCGAGACCTGCGGAATCAGGGTGCTTTTGGTATGCGGTAAAACTTCCCCGCTGGAAACGAGGGTGACTTGATGGCTCCCTTTCCGGGCGACGACGAATTCGGCCCGTCTCACATCCTCGGGAGCTTCCACCGTTTTTACCTCGATCCGGTTCTTCATCATCCATGACGCCGCTGCTCCTGCTACTCCCAGCACCACCACGGCGGGAACGAATGCCTTCAGGATTTTTTTAGATGTCATGGTCGTGATTGGAAATCCCCGCCGAGTGCGAGGTGAAGATCGATGCGGTTTTGAAGGCGGAGGTTCTTGAGTTGCAGGAGTCCGCTGCTGGCGTTGAAGGAGCGTCGCTGGGCTTCCAACCAGGTCAATCCGTCTACTAATCCACCGGAATATTGGGCCCAAGCTAATTCCTCTGCCTTCGTCGATTCTTCCGCCGCCCATTTCTGGGATCGGAGCTGGCTCTCGAGAAAAACCTCGGCCGCCAAGGCAGTCTCGATCTCACCAAAGGCCTGCAGGGCATTTTGCCGGAAGCTTGCGAGGGCTTCGTCATAGCGGCCTTTTGCGGCTTCGATTCCTCCTTGGATCCGCCCCCCGTCGAAGAGTGTCTGGCCGATATTGGCCCCGATGGAACTCGCGAGGTAATCCGGATTGAGAAGCTTTCGGAGCTCACTGCTGGTGGTTCCACCTCCCACCGTGAGAGTGAAACTCGGGAGGAATTGTTTCTTGGACTCTGCGCCCCGCTCGGAAGCTGCCGCGAGCCGGAATTTCGATGCCCGAAGATCGGGGCGACGCTCAAGAAGAGCTGACGGAAGGCCGCTCGGAACCTCGACTACGAGATCAGGGAGACTTTGTGAGACCCGCAACTGCCGCGCTGGGTAGCGTCCGACGAGGATCTCGAGCGCGCGCGTCGCCTGATCGAGTTGCCGACTTTGCGCGTCGAGATTACTGCGGGCATTGGCGACATTTGCGCGGGTCAGGCGGAGATCGAGAGCTTCCGAAGTTCCCAGATCAATGCCGCGCTCTACGAATTTCAGGTTCTTCTCCAGGCTCGTCACCGTCTCGCGAGCCAATCGCACCTGCTGCTCAAGTTCGGCGGCATTGAACCAGGAGCGGGCGATATTGGCCGCCAACGAAAGCCGGAAGGCATGAAAATCCGCTGCGCTGGCATTGGCATCTGCAAGGGCCGCTTGCGTGCGATTTCGTAAGCGCCCCCAGAGATCGATTTCCCAATTCAAACTTGCTCCGATGTCATGCGTCGTCGTGTAATTTGTAACCGTTGAACCGCCAGGAATCTCCGCCACCCCGCGCCTTCGCGTCGTGCCCCCGCTTGCCGAAATTTGAGGTAGCTCGGTAGCCCGGGTGACCCCCGCATTCGCCCGCGCCGCCCGAAGCCTTCCCGCTGAAGCGGCAAGATCCTGATTCGATCTCATCGCCTCGCTTACCACCGCACTGAGTCTGGGTTCTGAAAAATCGCGTAACCACCCGCTCGCCGCCCGCCCTGGAATCGTCCGCCCCGACATGAAACTCTCCGGAACCATCACCTCGTCGCCAGTCCGTGGCACCGCAAGATCGGAGCACCCACAAGCCCCCAGTCCAAAAGCCAGAAGAACAATGCGTGAAATCGGAGAAGTCAAAAGAGGGAAATAAGGTGGGACTTCAAATGGTTCGCACACTCTGCCCTATCCGAGCTAAGAATCAAGGCCACCATCCGCAGTTACACTCGCTTCGCTAAAAAAGGTAACAGTCTGAAATCCGGTGGGCATGAAATCGGGTGGGTTAGCCCCCCCTTAGAAGATTGTTGGCGCAGATTCCACACTGCATTGAGAAACAGTTAGAGGAAAACTTTCTTTCCGTCATTCTTCGCGCTTTCGTAGATGGCAGTGATGACTTCCACGGACTTGCGAGCCTCGGCGGCACAAGTCGAAGGTTCGCGGCCTTCGGCGATGGCAGCGACGACTTCTTCAAAGTTTCGCTGGTGTTGGTGAAAGTTGATGGCGGTCGGATCATTTGCTCCCAGTCCCGCTTCCTGGCCCTTCATGAGGGTATTTTTGATTTCGGAATCCTCAGGCTTCTCTTCACGGAAGTCCCACATTTCGAAGGCTTCATCGGCAAGGAATACGGAGCCGTCGGTGCCAGAAAGTTGGACGCGGGCAGGGTGGCCGTCTTTCGACCAAGTACAGGTGGAGGCTTCAATGACGCCCCGGGCTCCGCTTTCAAATTCCACGATGGCGACGCAGTGGTCCTCCACTTCGATGCGCTCGTGAGCGAGGAGTGCGGTGTTGGCTTGCACGCTCTTGATTGGACCCGCGAGGTAGATGAGGGCATCGACCGTATGGATGGATTGGTTCATCAGGGCCCCCCCACCATCGAGTGCCCAGGTGCCACGCCAGCCGGCGGAATCGTAGTAGGCCTGGTCGCGATACCACTTGATGTACGCGGAGGCGGAGCAAAGTGTTCCAAAGCGGCCTTCGTCGGCGGCTTTTTTAAAGGCGTCCATCCCAGGATGGAAGCGGCGGTTGAGGACCGCTGCGAGTGTTTTACCATTCTCCTTGGCGGCGGCCGTGAGTTGATCGATCCGCTCGGTCGTGATTTCGAGAGGCTTTTCAACGATAGCGTGCTTGCCGGCATTGAGCGCGGCGAGAGTGGGGTCCAGATGGGCTCCACTTGGGGTTCCAACAGTCACGATTTCGAGTTCGTCGTCGGCCATGAATTCGGCCATGTCCGAGTAGGCCTTGCCTCCGTATTCCCCAGCGAGCTTGTCAGCGGCCTCCTGACGAAGGTCGAAAACCGAGTGCAAGGTTCCGCCGGCCATGGCGGTGATGGCTTTAGCGTGGAAATGACCGATCATTCCGGCTCCGATAATTCCGAATTTCATAATGGGGTGCAACAAGTTGAAACGATCGCCGTAGGTCTGGCAAGGAAGCCTTTACATTCTATTTACACACAGGGCGGGAAAGTTGCGCTTAATCTGTCTCCATGACACGAGGAGGATTTACAAAGCGCGCCATGTTTGCGGGAGGGGGAGCTTTCATTTGGTTGCCGGCCAAGGCGCAGCATCATGCTCATCCACATCATTGGTCGATGCCGCATGTGCGTCCACGTCCCAATCATCCAGCCACGCTCAAGGTGACCCAGATCGAGGCTAATGTTACCATCAAGGGGCAGGTTGCGACGACGGAGTTACTTCTCTCGTTTCAAAATCCAGGCGGGGCCGCCAAGGAAGGGCGTGCCCTTTTGCCGGTTCCGAGTAAGGCAACCTTGAAGTCCTTCGCGATGGAGGGACCGAGCGGGAAGATCGAAGCAGAACTTCTGCCCAGAAAAGAGGCCCGCCAAATTTATGATGAGATTGTCAGCCGATTAAAAGATCCTGCCATTCTTGAGTTCGCCGGATTGGGCGCCGTGAAGACGGGGGTCTTTCCGGTGCCTCCCAGAAAAACAGTGCGACTGCGGATGGTTTATGAGGAGCTGTTGTCAGCCGAGGGTGATCGGGTTGACTACACGCTGCCCCGCACGCAAGCGATGGTTTCCGATGCTCCTCCGTGGAAGATTTCGGTGGATTGGAAGGAGGCGGGTGGAATTCGCACCCTCTATTCTCCTTCGCACGAAATTAAACTGGAGCGCGATTCCGGGAAGAAGGTTTCGTTTCAGCTCGCTGGGAAAATTAACCCGGGGCCGCTGCAGGTCTCCATTCTGAAGCGTCGCTCGAAGCAAGCGGTCGCGAGCTTTCTCTCCCACTCTGAAAAAGATGATCAGGGATATTTCCTCATGCTGCTGTCCCCCCCGGAGCGCGATGAAAATGCTCCCCGCTTTAAGCGGGACGTCACGCTGGTGATGGATCGTTCGGGGAGCATGGCGGGCGCGAAGTTGAAGCAAGCCCGTGCCGCCGCCCGACAGGTTTTGGGAGGCTTGGAAGATGGCGAGCGTTTCAACCTCATTACTTACAATGAATCGGTCGAAAGCTTCGCCGAACAACCGGTCGAACTGAACGAAGAGGTTCGCAAAAATGCCCACCAATATCTCGACCACCTCCGCGTGAGTGGTGGCACCAATATCCACGACGCTCTCACCACTGCGCTCGGGCAAGTCACGAAAGAGGGCTTCCTTCCGATGGTTCTTTTTCTGACTGATGGCCTCCCAACGATTGGTGAGACCTCCGAGGTCAAGATCCGCGAGTCTGTTGCCAAAGCGAACGGCGGAAAGCGTCCCATCTTCACCTTCGGCGTGGGGGTTGATGTGAATACGCCGCTCCTCTCGCGCCTTGCTGATGACAGCCGTGCCGTTCCGACTTTTGTCCTGCCGAGTGAAGATGTGGAGCTGAAGGTGGCCCGTGTTTTTCGTCGGCTCTCCGGTCCCGTTCTTCGCTCGCCCAAGCTCTCAGTGGGTGGCGACCCCGGCCGCATCACGGATCTCCTCCCCTCAGCTCTCCCTGACTTTTTTGAGCAGGATCAGATCGTTTTAGTGGGACGTTATTTCGGCCAAGAAAAATTGGAATTCACTTTGAAAGGTCACGATGGACGAGATGAGAAGACCTTCACCTTTGACTTTAAGCCAAGCGCTAAAAGGAACTCTGACTTCGTCCCACGCCTCTGGGCCACGCGCAAGATTGCGGTGCTCACCGAGGCTCTCCGCGATCTCGGGGCTGACTCCTCGATGATGGGGCTCACCGGAAATGCGACTTCCGCCAATGATCCTCGTATGAAGGAATTGGTCGATGAGATTGTCCGACTTTCCACCGAGTATGGCATCCTGACTGAATACACCGCATTTCTTGCGAGGGAGGGGGAGGTCTTCAACTCCCGCGATGCTCAAAACAGGATCGCGACCGGAAACTTTGTCGGTCGTGCTCTCAAGAAGCGCAGCGGCAATGCCGGGGTGAATCAAGAAATGAATCTCCAGAAATCGAAGACCGGAACCGTTGATAAATTCAACCGCTACGTGAACGAGGACCTCAAAGAGGAGGCCGTGATGAAAGTGCAGCAAGTCGGTCACAAGACTTTCTGGGGCCGGGGCGACCAATGGGTTGATGCTGAGGCCACCAATCTCCCCGCTGCCAAGTCCACCACGGTTGAAATCGGGAGCCCTGAGTTCTTCAAGTTGGTCGACCGCCTCGTCGCTCTGAATGAACAGAGTTCCCTTGCTCTCGGCAGCAAAACCCAGCTCATGATCGATGGGAAACTTTACCAACTTCGCTAATCTCAAATCTAAATAATATTATGAAAAAACATCCGAAAACTCTTGTCGCCCTCTGTGGCGCACTTCTCTTCAATTCAGCTCCGGCTCAGGAGGAGATCAAACCCAAGGACGGTCAGTCCAAAGTCCAGATCGCGATCCTTCTTGATACGAGCGGTAGCATGAGCGGCCTCATTGAGCAGACCAAAACGCAGCTTTGGAAAGTCGTAAATACCTTCATCGGCGCGAAGCAGAATGGGCAGGTTCCTTTTGTGGAAGTCGCTCTGTATGAATATGGCTCAGGCTCTGGAGAGAATTTTATTCGCCCGATTCAGACGCTGACGCGGGATCTTGATCAAATCAGTGCGGATCTCTTTTCGCTTAAGACGAGTGGCAGCCAGGAATTTTGTGGTGCGGTCATTTCTGAAGCGACCACGAAGCTCAAGTGGGACGCCTCGCCTGATGTTTACAAGGCGATCTTCATTGCTGGCAACGAGCCCTTTACCCAGGGGCCGGTTGACCCGAGCGAGGCTTGTAAGAAGGCCATCGCGAAAGGAATCATCGTGAACACCATTCACTGTGGGACCGAAGCGGAAGGGATCAATGGAGGTTGGAAATCTGGAGCCTTGCTTGCGGATGGAAACTTTCTCGTCATCAATCATAACGCCGCTGTGGTCCATATCGAAGCACCACAGGATGCCGAGATTGTCGCGCTGAATGAGAAGCTTAATAAAACCTACATCGCTTATGGCAAAGAAGGGGCGGTCAAAGCCGAATCACAAGTCGCGCAGGATGGCAATGCGCTCAAAAAGAAAAAATCAGGGGCTGCGGTGCAACGTGCCGTGACCAAGTCGAGTGGCAACTACTTTAACGCCAGTTGGGATCTCGGTGATGCTTCCAAGGACAAGAATTTTGACTGGACCAAGGTAAAGGACAAAGACCTTCCCGAGGAGATGAAGAAGCTTGACCTTGAGGGGCGCAAAAAATTCGTCGCCGACAAGCTCGCTGCGCGCACGAAAGTTCAGAAGGAGATTCAAACTCTCAATGAAGCTCGCAAAAAATTCGTCGCAGGGAAGCGGAAGGCAGATGCGGAGGGCGGTGAGGAAACCCTCGATGTTGCAGTCACAAAAACAGTGCGCGACCAAGCTGCTAAAAAAGGGTATCAGTTTAAAAAGTAAGCGCTCATGCCAGTCCCCACCATACTCGTTGTTGAAGACGACGCCGCCGTGCGTCGCGGGGTCGTCGATGCCCTGACCTATGCCGGATATGAGGTTTTAGCGGCGTCCGATGGTCGGGAAGGGAGAGAGGCGGCCTTGACGGCTCGCTACGATCTCCTCCTCCTCGATCTTATTCTGCCGCACTATACCGGCTTCGAAATCCTCGAAGCTCTTCAAGGAAATCGGGCGGGCCAAGCGGTCATTATTCTCTCTGCGAAAGGGGAGGAAAATGACCGCATCAAGGGGCTTAAGATGGGGGCCGATGATTACGTCATGAAACCCTTCAGCGCGCGCGAACTTTTGGCGCGGGTTGATGCCGTTCTTCGTCGCACGACGGAGCGGCAGGCCTTGGGGCAAAAGCATGAAGTGGCCGGACGGGTGATTGATCTGACTTGCGCCGAGATCGTTTATGATGGAGCTCGTCAGGAACTTTCCGAACGAGAGGTGGGTGTGTTGAGATACCTTATCGCTAACCCTGCGCGCCCCGTTCCGCGCGATGAACTTTTACGCCATGTCTGGGGGATCGACCCCAATCGAATTGAAACCCGTACGGTGGACATGCACATTGCCCATATTCGCAAAAAGCTGGGTGATCATTCCCAGAAAATCCTCGAGACGGTTCGTGGTCGCGGCTACCGTCTTGCTCCGAAATCATGAATCGTTCCTGGCTCATTTGGGTGGTTTTGGTGGGGTGTGCGGCACTCATTCTGGGAATGTTTGCTTGGATCACGGAGCGTGCCCTGACTTCAGAAAAAGAACGGGCCGAGGCTGAGGCACAATCTCTTCTGGGTGAGCGGGTTCGGCTTTCGCTTTCCCGGATGGATGGGATTGGCTCTGATCTTCTTGTTGCCGAGAACCTTCGGGCACCGATGTTTTTTCGGGCGTATTTTTCGCCGGCCAACATTGTCACAAATCAGTTTCAGAATGTGGAACAAGGGATCGTGCTTCAGCCGTCTCCTTTGCTCGTCGAAGAGGTGGACTTCATAAATCTTCACTTCGAAGTGAGTCCTCGGGGCGAGGTCAGCTCGCCCCAGGTTCCGAGAGGAAATCAACGGGAACGCGCCCTTGGCTCGGGTTTGGACCAAAGGAGGTTGGAGATGATGGATACTCGTTTTGAAGCTCTTCAGAAAGTGCTTCCCAAACGATCGGCGATGGCTGCCGTCTTTGGGCACGAGGTGAAAATTAACGAACCCGAGACACAGGCCGCGAATAAATGGTTGAGTGAGAATGCTGCCCAAATTGCTCCGCAGAAACCAAAGGTCAAAGAGGAGTATCAGGAGAAACTTGTCCAACGGGAACAGGCTTCTCGCTCGAAAGCCTACGTTCAGAAAATCGAGAAAGCTGCTAAGAAGTCCGCCGACTGGGGAAATACAAAGTCCCTCAATATGCCATCGGGGCCTGATCCCGACGGAATCCTAAGCGTCTCACCATTCATGCCTCTCTGGCATAATGCCGAACTGTTTTTTGTCAGGGAAGTCCGGAGGATGAGAAGCTGGACCTACCAGGGATTTTGGATCGCCAAGGAGGAATTAAAAAGCGCCCTCATGGCGGAGGCACCTTTGGATCTTGGGCAGGCTTACCTAGTCCGAGGTGACCAGTCTCCAGAGAATCCCGATCGCCTTGTTTCCCTTCCATGGGCTTTATTGACCAGCCCTGCTCCTGATATTGAGATTCCGGCACTGACGCCTCTTCGTAAAACGCTCATCGCGGGATGGATTGCGGCCGTGGCTGCATTGCTTGCGCTCTGCCTACTTCTGGCCGGAGTGATGAAACTCAGTGCGCGACGTGCGGCCTTCGTTTCTTCCGTGACCCACGAATTGCGGACTCCTCTCACGACTTTTCGGCTCTATTCGGAAATGTTAGCCGATGGAATGGTCACCGATGAAGAGAAGAAGCAGGATTATCTCCGGACCATGCAAAGTGAATCCGAAAGACTCAATCACCTTGTTGAAAACGTTCTTTCCTATGCCCGCATCGAGCGGGGGAATGCTCGTTCGAAGTTCGAGAAACTCGGTGTCGCCGATCTCATCGAGCGAATGCGCCCAGTCCTTCAGCGTCGGGTTGACCAGGCGGCGGCGGCGCTTTCAATCGAGATCGCCGCCGATCTCGGAAAAGTCGAAACCGATGTCAGAGCGGTGGAGCAGATCCTTTTTAATTTGATCGATAATGCCTGTAAGTATGGCCTCCTCGAGGGGCAGCAAGGTCATGTTACCTTGGATGTCCGAAAGGGGCGACGAGGGATTATTTTTGAAGTCAGAGATGAGGGGAGGGGAATCGATCGGGCGGAAAAGAAGCGGCTCTTCAGAGCATTTCACAAGAGTGCCCACGATGCCGCCCACGACAAACCCGGAGTGGGGCTTGGGCTTGCCTTGTGCCGGCGTTTGGCCCGGGCCCTTGGTGGCGATCTGGAGCTCGGAAGCTCTCGGGAGGGAGGCGCGAGCTTTGTGTTGAATCTTCCCTAATCCGAACTGGGACTATGGTGCGGAAACGATCCGCACGCGATAGAATCTGCGGACTTCGTCGGGTGTGATGGAGAGGGACTCCTGAAGTTCGTTCCCTGCCACAGTGACGGAGCTTCCAGTGAGATTGGTGTTACTCCAGGTGGCCAAATCATCTGAACTTTGAATCTGCCAAGTGACTTCATTAGCGAAAGGGTTGCGGGTAAAGTTCAGCGAGAGACTATTTCCAGATGTGCTGATCGAAACCGGGTTTTCACTAGCAAGTGCCGGATTGGTGCCGAAGAAATATTCGGCAAGATTTGTGAGTCCATCTTCATCGTCATCACCATTGGGCTCGCCAGGGTAGAGGACATCAGGAAGTCCGGGATTTCCTCCTGAGATATCCGAGGCTTTCCAGCTGGTGGGGAGCCCGTGATTTGGATTCGAGAGGGGATCGACGAGCACCAGTGATGTTCCAAGGCCATCGGCACTGGGGGGCCAACCTAGACTTGCGTCGTCATCGTAGTCGAAGCTTTGGATTAAGCTGTTATCGTTGGCAGCGAGGATGATGGTCTCGCCACCGTTTGAGAAGCTGCTCTCAAAGTTTCCGGGAGCTAGCAAGAAACCGCTTTCCCCATAGGATGCGATAAAGGTATCGCGATCCCTGGTGATGACGGTCCGTTGGAGGGGTTGCAGAACAAAGCCCGCGGGGAAGGTGTAAAGGATTCCATCGGTAAAGCTGACGTTGGTGAGGTCAAGAGTCAGTTCGGGGTTGATGTTGAGAATCTCGATGAACTCAAGATTTTCATCAGGTCCCTGGGGATTATACATGATCTCGGAGACAACAATGCCTCCGGAGGAGGCGGGAGTCCCTACGATAAAATCTGCTTCGCGGAGGGCCGACCATTCGCCATTTGACAGGGTTCGTGATTTAACGATTCCGGTCTGCGTGAGATTGACAACATTTCCTCCCAGGGCATTTTTTCGTTCGATGACTGACATCTGGATTCCGAGATCCGAATTACCTGGGGAGAAGTTGTGCAATTCCACGGCAATGGTGTTTGTTCCCTCTTGAAGCTCGCCGGGAGCCAGAGAGTAATTAAAAATGACGGGCTCGGATTCAGAGTCGGCAGGGCCAAAATCGGAGTAGTTGACCACGGGGTTTGTAAAGTTATCGCGGTGGATTTCACGGCCATTCAAGTAAACGATCATGGCGTCATCACGGATGATGTTAAAAATCAATTCGGGGATATCGATGGCGTCGGCGACCTGAAAATCCTTCCGGAAGTAGACAGTGGGATAGGCTCTGCCAAAGGGTCCAATGTTTAGAATGGTGTTGGGCGTGGGAATGCCGGTGACCGCGTTGGCCAACCGCCCAGCAAGTGGTCCTTGTGCTCCATTTGGGTTGATTGCGGGATCCGGTGCCCAAGTGTTGTCATGAAAGGCAGGGTGTTTCCAGTCATCTGTGCCATACGAGGGGTTTTCAACCACAACATTGCTCGGGGATAGTGCGGTGGTGCCGGTGAGGTAAGTCCAGCCGAAGTCATTGATTCCGACGATCTCTGTTTCGATAAATCCACCAAAGGTGCCGGCCGTCGGGTTAACGCTACCTCCGGAAAGGCGGGGGTCCGAACCATCCGAGGTGAAGTAGACAGCCCCATCAGGAGTGGTCAGTTGAAGCGGGAAGTTCATGGGAACGACCCCCCCAAATTGTGAATACTGGGGAGGGTCAATGGAGGGATAAAGCTTCTGTCCTCGGAGTTCCCGAATGAATGCCCGAGAGTTGTCGAGATCGTGAAGAGTGGGGAGGTAATTGTCGGTGATATTTTCAATTTCCTTCACCCAGTGTTGCTCTCGGGTGAAGTAGATGGGGGAGTTGATGGTGGGTGGGTAGTGGTCGCTGTTGATGTTTGCGCTACTCGACGGGGTGTTCCCATACGGGGTGGAAGCTTGGACATCACCCCAGCGGGCTGACTCGGCAACGATGGCCTTGTCGATTTGGTTGTTGATTTCAAGAAAGCTTAGAATGGTGTTTTCCACCGTGAGAGCGCCATCATCATGAAGATGTTTGTAGACGCGGTCTGCGAAGAGCATTTTAAAATCGTCATTCCGACGAAGACGCTGGAAAGGCAGCATGCCGGTTCGTGAATCGTTGTAGCGATTCCAGGAATACTTATCGAAAGCGATTTCCTGGTCCCAGACGTTAAAACGATAACGGCCATCTCCGCTGAGAGCGTTGGCCGCAGCATAAGAGTTTTTGGTAGGCCAATCTTCGGAGTCGCCAAAGAGGTGAAGGATGACCCAATCGGCATAGTTTTCGACATCGATTTTGGTCTTGGCGGTTTCGTAGACGGCGGGGCTTGAAACGCCGCTACCCAGAGTGGAAAGCATGGAGTTCCAAAGTGGCCCGGGAGAGCCAAGGTCGGCGTTGACCTCCCAGTCTTCTTTGTTTCCACCGAGGTGATCGGCGTAAAAGTCATCTTCAACTCGTTCACTCAGATTATGAAGCCCAAAGTAGGCTCCGTTGACGTAAAGGTGGATGAAGTTACCATAAGATGAGGGTTGTCCCATATCACGGAAGAGTTCCTTCATCCAAACATCACGGGTGTAGAGCGAGTCGTTTGGGCGGTAACGGGCGGAACTCCACGAGGCAAGAGCCCAAGAGTCGGTAAAGCATGCCCTAAGAACGAGCTTGTTAAATTCATCGACCGGAGATTCCGGGAAAAGGTTGTATTTTAGTTTCCCAATTCCAACGGATGAAGAAAAGGTGAGGCGGAGGGAATGCTTTTGCATCCGGTTTGGAGTCCGGGAGGAGTTACCGTGTGTTTCGATTTTGCAGTCTTCCTGGAACCCCCGGCTCCCATCCGGGAGGATGTATTCCACCGAGCAGATCCGTTCAAAGCGGTCGCGAGGAGTGCCATAAAGGCTCTTGGGTGATGTGGAGGTTCCGGTGCGGGTTGTGACAAAATCCTCCTGCTTCATGGTGAGGGATACGCTGGGAATATCGAGAAGGGCATCTCGAATCGTGTATCCCGGGGAGCGCAGATTCAAGGTGTCATTGACGACCCGTGGATCCATGTCGTAGTCGGCCGGAATGACCCGTCGGACCTGGCCGTCATAGCCCCAATTTTCGGCCCAGCCGTTGGCGATGAGGTCTGCTGAGTTCTGGGTCGCGACGTCGTCGACAAAGATGTAACTGTGGGTGTCGACGTTTGTGGGGATGAGATCTCGTGAATCGAAGACGGCGATGGCGCGAACATTTGTGGTGGTATCGATGGTAATGGGACCAGAGTAGGTTGTTCCGTTTGTGAGTGTTGGGAGCGATCCATCGAGGGTGTATCGAATGGTGGCTTCTCTGGTTTGACAGGTAATTTTGAGTTCGAAGGGGGCATCGTAAAAGCCCCGGTCGAAGCTGAAGTTGGTGTCTTTCACAACTCCGGGAGCGCCTGTTCCAATATTTGCAGCACCGGGGGTGGGTGATGAAAAAAAGCGCCGGCCTCCACCCCTCGACGGCCGGCCGTAGGAAATGTCGGTGAATTGTTCGGGGTAGGCGGGGCGAATAATGTCTTCGATGAATTCTCCGTCGGGATTGACCAGGGCAAGGTATTCGCCCGAGTTCGAGAGCCGGAAGTTGGTATGGGGATTTCCGGCCGGGTCGGTGAGGTTATCGCCCGAGGCAAAAATGATCCGATACCCCCGTATCCCAATACTGACTGCGGGGAAGGCCCACTTTGTTGGGGTCTCCACGTCATCTGTCAGATAATACCCGGAAAGAGCGATAGAGGTGGAATTTGGGTTGTAGATCTCGATCCAATCGGACCGGCTTCCATTACCATCTTCAAATCCGGTTTCGTTGCTGACGGAAATCTCATTGATTTCCAGGGGCAGGAGACCGTCAGGTTTCTCGGCCGCGCTGTTGGGATTGGTTTTTTTTACCAATTCCACCCGGTCATTGAAGCTGTCGTTGTCGCTGTCTTCATCGTTGGGGTTTGTGATGGCTCCCATCGCTCCGGTGACCTCTGCTCCATCGAGTCGTCCGTCGGCATCGCTGTCAGGGTTGAGAGGGTCGGTTCCGGTATCAGTCGCGGAGGTGAAAGTGCCATTCCCGGTTTCGAGATGGTCTTGAAGTCCGTCGTCGTCCGTGTCGGCTTTTGTTGGATTTGTTCCCACAGTTTGTTCGGCAAGGTTGTCCAGGCCGTCGGCATCGGGATTTGCGGATCCGGTGGTGGTTTCGAGAGTGAGGAAGTAGGTGAGTTCCCACGAATCATCAAGACTATCGCTGTCAGAATCGATAAACACTTGGCCGTTTAGGACGGCAATGAGCGGGAAAAAAAAGAGGAGAAATTTCATAGGTGCTGGTGCCGAAAATTAAAGGGCGCGGGCGCGAAGTCTCCAAAAGACTTTTGAGTTAGTCGTGAGGTCGATCATGAACTCGTTGGTCTGAATGGAGCCTGAGACCCCGTTGGGAGTTGTTTGTTCTGTGGTCCAGTTTTCGAGGTCATCCGAGGTTTGGAACTCAAGAACGAAGCCAGAACGTCCGAGGTGGGAAGAGAAGGTGATTGCGCCTGTGCTTCCGGTAATCTGAAGAGGTGGAAGTTCATCCCGCGAGTTTGGATCGGTTCCCATTGCAAATTCGAGGAGGTTGGAGAGATCATCCCCATCGGGGTCCATTTCCCCACTTCCGACACTGTTGATGGAAGCCCACCCAGCGTAGTCTTCAGATTCAGGAATACTTCCGGGTGTGGGGGAGGCGGCATTCCAGGAGTTGGCAAAGTTTCCGAAGGCAAGAGAGGCATTGCGATTCAGGGACGACTTTCCGTTCGCTGCCGGCCATGGGGATTCAGATATGTATCGTACTTCATCGACCGTAATCTGGCCAAATTCTGGAGTGGCTCCAGCCATTTGAAGCCGGACAGTACCACGGTCGTCATCTAAAGGGCCATCAGTGGCCGGTCCGATCAGAAACACCGATCCGTCGATGCCAAAATTGGTCCGGAAGTCAGCTGATAGAGCTGTTTCGATCGCTGGATCAAAGCTCACGATGACGATCGATTGTCCGGCGGGAATGGAGTGATTAGTAGTGAAGTCAAAATCAAAACCGCCACGGAGTTTCCATTGATCAAGAGCGATGGTGGCACTCCCATTGTTGGTGAGTTCGACGAACTCATAATGGGTCGAGGTCGTGGGAGCATAATGAACTTCAGAGATCAAGACCGGGCCTAAAACGGGGCCGCTATTCGGTCCCCCTTTGGTTTCATTTGTCATGGTGACGAGTGTGTTGTAGCCCATTCCATCGAACCATCGACCGAGGGTCGTGTTTTGCGCTGCTGCTGCAAATTCGACGTGGTCGACAAAGGCAACGGGGTTTCCTGCCGCGTCTGTTTGAAGGAGCCAAAGATCATCGCCATTATTGCCGCTGATTCCAAAAGATCGTCCTTTCTGCCAATTCCCCTTGGTCGGGTGGTTGTCGAGGAAGAGCACATCAATCGTAAATTTGTTCTCATTGATGACAGTGACTTCAAAACTCGAATTAAAATCCGAGAAGCCACCGTAACCTTCGATGCTCATCAGATCGCCGGTGGTCAGGCCGTGATTGTTACTGGAGATCAGGGTGGGAGCTGCACCCGAGGCACCCGAGTAGTTGGAGATGGTATTGGTCAAAGGGGCATCGTATTCGGCGCCGTGGAAGACCAGATATTCCATTCCCGGAAGGGTTGCCGCGGGAATCGTGTAAGAGCGATAAACGTCCTTCGAATCGGTTAGGAGCCAACCTCCAATGTCGATAGGGGAAGCCGTCGTATTGTAGACTTCGATGGAGTCGCTGACTGAATTGCTGGAGACTTCATTGATGACAATGCGTTGGTCGTTGATCAAGCCCGCTGAACCAGGAGACCCATGGAAGGAAACGCTGGGGGCCCAGTTGCGAGGATCGCCGGAGTTTCCGGATGGATCGATGATCTCGAGGGAAGATCCCGCACCATCAGGTCTGGAAGGCCACGCTCCGGTGTCGCTAAAAGCCAGAGATTTCATGAGCCTGCCCTCGCTATCAATTAAGGAGAGGGGCTCGCCATCGTTGTCGAGGCCACCGGAGAATGTTCCGGCGATGGAATCTGCCAAGCCGCTTCCATATCGACTCACGAAGGCTGTTTCATCTCGGACAAGAAGAGCTCTTTCTCCAGCCTCGAGAACAAAAAGTCCAAATTTGAAAGTGATGCCATTTGAGAAGGATGCATTTGCGAGATTGATGGGATCGCTTCCGATGTTAAGAAGTTCGATGAATTCAAACTGATCGCGGTTTTCAATCTCAAGTGGCGAAGCATTGTTCTTTTCAATCAAAGTGGCTTCGCGCGGGTGGTAATTAATTTCCGCAATCGCAAGGTTTTCGGCATTGGCGGCTTCTTCGATCAGAAACGTTCCATTAACGGGAGCCGACCAGTCATCACCTGTTTGTAAACGAGCGATGATATTTGCAGATTCTCCTAGGTCGATGCTGGTCAATCCGGCGGGACGGGTGAGGTCCAGAGCAACATCAAGTCCGAGGTCGCTACTACCGGCGGATCTGTTGTGAACTTCCACCGACAATACGTTGGCTCCCTCAAGAAGTTGCCCTTGAGCGAGATTATGAGTGTGCAAGAGAGTTATAGTTTCATTGGCGTTGCTTTCCGCAAAGTCGCCAAAGAGAACCGTCCCTGATTTCATGTTCTCTCGGTAAATCTCATGCCCATTGAGATAAACGATGACGCCATCATCTCGAATGATGGAGAGGTCCAACGATGTCACTTCGGAGGCATTAGAAATATTAAACTCTTTTCTGAAATACACGGTAGGGTAACCATTTCCCAGCGGTCCGATGTTAATCGTGGTGTTTGCTGTGACAGAGCCAACGGAGGTAGGAGTGCGACCACCAATGAGCCCCTGTCCGGGTGACCAGGTTAGGTCGGCGAAATCGGGGTGTTTCCAGTCGCTTGAGTTGTAGAAAGCATTTCCAACGACGGCATCACTGGGCGACTGGGCGACTACTCCTGAGAGGTAACGCCATCCGGCTGACTCGAAGGGGAAGACGGGTTCAGTGCTGAAACCGGATGAGATGCTCAGGGCGGCAGGATTGACCGAACCGTCGGGGAGAAGGGGATCACTTCCATCAAGGGTGTAGGAGATGACTCCGTCGTTACCATTGACGGTAAGGGTTGCGCCATCTCCGACAAAGCCACCTTCGGCAGGCTGACCGTTGATCGCGAACGAAGGCGTGTTGACTGTTGGGTAGAGGCCAGCGGTTTTAAGCTTGTTGATGACGTTGTTCGTGCGGACGGGGAAGTAGGAATTGTAGAGACGGGTTTGCTCTACAAGCCAGTCGTCCCGGTCATAGGGAGTGGATCGGCGATGATCTCCCCAGCGGGCTGATTCGGCAATGATGGCCTTGTCGATCGCTGAGGCGTATTTTTCCCAACGTGCGTGGCATTGCCCGGGGGTCAGAGCGCCGCTTCCATTCAGGTGCATGTAGGCGCGGTCGGCGAATCTTTGGCGATATTCAGGGATCGCTTCAATACTTCCACGGATTCCCATGGGATCGAGTGGGGTATTGTTTGCGGACGGAGATTCGAGAACCCGCTCGCCGTCCCACGAATAGAGTTTCCACGGGCGCATGTCGGTAGCCTTTGCGAAAGGACCACCTCCGGCAGCCCTCCAGTTTCCTGAAGTTTTGAGATCCTGGTTTGCTCCAAAACGTTGGAGAAGCTGAAAGTCGATGTAGGCATCGACATCGAGAACCTGTTGGATGTTCTCCCAGTTTCGGGTGGCTACGGTCGAGCGCATGGCATTCCAGGCGGTCGAGTTTCCTTCCACAAAAGTGCTACCGTTTCGGGCGTCAATGAAATCACTATCGCCGTCATTGTAGTTGGCATAGTGGGCATTGTCCTGGCGTTCAGCGACATTGTGGAGTCCCCAATAGAGGCCGTTGATGAAAACGTGGGCGAGGAATCCGGCTCCGGCATCCTCGTTCCCCATGTCACGCATGCTTTCGCGCATCCATTGGTCGCGAATCATTGAGGCGTACTTGCGCTGGCCCGAACTAGAGTGAATCCAGGAATTGTTATACCCGGCCCGCAGCGCGATGGAGTTGAAGTTTCCGACGTCGACGTTCGGGAAGATTTTTTCTTTTAAGCGTCCGGCTCCGTATTCCTCCCGAAAACGGAACGACAGCGAGTGCTTGGGGGACTTGCTGGGCACACGACTTGCTCCGCCCTGAACACGAAGGCCGCAATGCTCTTGAAAATCGGAACGGGTATCGTTTTCGCCTGGGATGAACTCGGCGGAACACGCTCGTTCGAAGGCGATTCCTTCCGATCGCGGGTTGGCGTAGATGCCGGTGAAATCACTCCTTGGAAGCGAGATCGAGATTGTCGGGATTTCTTTCATTCCCTGGAGCATGGCTTGGGCCGTGGTCAATCCACCATGTCCCGCAGACTGCGCCGTTGAGCGGCTGATATCGGGATCCATGTTGTAGTCACCCGATGCTAGGTTGCCGTAGCCGGCTGGTTGGGTTTGCTGGAGGAAAGGAGTGTTGAGTCCGGCGGCATCGGTTCCATTGGCATTGGCATTATCAATATCGAGAAGAATGTAGGTGTGGGCCTCCATCTCGCTGGAGCTCAACCCTGTGGCTGTGGCTGCCGAACGAATCACGGTGGTTTGACTCAGCGCAATCGGCGAGGTGTAGGTCGAAGCGGTGCCGGTGGGTGTGCCGGAGGCATTGAGCGGTGGCGTGCCGTCGGTGGTGTAGTAAATGGTTGCTCCCGGGGTTGTCGTGGTGAGGGATACGTGTTGAGCGGATTGGTAGAGACCGCGTTTTGGCGCCACATCCAGATGGGCGACCCTGGCGAGGCCATTGGCGTCATTGACTGCTCCGGGGGTCGGGGTGCTGAAGTAAACCGAGGCATTGGTCGAGGGATGAAGACCAAATGAGATATCGTCCGACTGATCGGGGTAGGGAGTGCCACTGGGCCCAAATTCTGAGGCAATTGTTCCGTCCGGACGAACCAAGGCAAGGGATTCGCTGCTTTTTGAGAGCTTGAAGTCAGTATGGAGATTTCCATTTGAGTCGGGAATGCCATCACCCGACGCAAATACGATCAGGAAGCCGTTGTCATTGATGAGCGTTCCTGCAGGAAAAGTCCACGCTGTGAGATTATCCGGATCATCCGTCAAATGCCATCCTCCGAGATCCACGGCTGTTCCGGTGGGATTGCGGAGTTCGATCCAGTCATCGAATCGACCGGGGACAGCATTTGATACCGTGATGGTGTCGTTTCCGGTCAGGAATTCGTTGATGATGATGGATGCTCGCGACTGGGTAAACGTGGCGAGGGCGAAGATGGTGCTGAGTAGGCGTTGGAATGACATGAAGAGGAATGACAGTTCCAAATCTACCTCGCCGTCAGCCTCGATAAACAAAAAAGAAGCACAAGGCTCCTTTCTTTCAGTTGGAAATGGTTCAGTGATCCCCTGATCACTTCTTTTTGGCCGTTTTATTTTGGCGCAAAGTCGCTTGGCGATAGAAGAATATGGCTTCTCCAATAGCGTTGGCGAGAGTGGTTTGATACGTTTGGGTGTTAATGAGATGCTTCTCTTTTGGGTGACTCAGGAAGCCTCCTTCGAAAAGAATGGCAGGATGCTTCACCCCGGTGAGGACACTGTAGCGGGCCCGGCGAACACCTCGATCGGGGACATTCATCTTGGCCTTGTTGAGGCGTTGTAAGCTGTTCCAGTGAACGGCTGTTGCAAGAGCGATATTCGCGGAATCCTGGGCGTTCCCCTCTCGGCTGATAAGGTCGGAGCTCTTAAGCGAGCGGCCATAGTGAGCCACGCCAACAGGGGAGAGGGTGAAAGTTTCGATGCCTCTTGCTTGGGTTCTTCCAGTGGAACCAGCGGAATTGAAATGAATGCTTACGAAGATGGCGTTCTTATATTTGTTGGCGAGAGCCACCCGTTGTTGGAGTGTGAGGAAGATGTCGGAATTCCTTGTCATGACGACCTTGAATCCTCGCTTTTGAAGGCGATCACGAAGAAGACGGGCTACATTCAGATTATATCCAGCTTCCGTTCCGAGTGAGTTCACGGCTCCCGGGTCACGTCCCCCGTGTCCTGGATCGATGATGACAGTCTCGAAAGCCTTGGCTCCTTCGATCTTGTAGGGACGGAGAACGGGATCGACGATTTTGAGTAAATCGGTGACGGACATATGGTAGCCTCCAAGTGCGACGATGCCGTGGCTGAAAATAAATTTCACGTCATTCATCAGCACTTCCTGGCCGCCCGCGCGGAATTTTAGCGTCAAATCGGAGTTTTTAAGAATGATCTTGTTCCCAGATAGGGTCATGCTTGTCAGATTGTAAAAATCCTTCACCTGGCTGAGTGGGACATATTTGTTTCCCCGGTGTTCCTTAATTTTCCATTCAATCTGTTTTGCTCCAGCCGGAAGGAGGGCCAGAACAAGGAAGAGGAGGATATTGCGTAGGATTGCGGGGGACCTCATAAAGCGATGCGATTAGCGGGGATTACAGGTGAGACTTCACGCTATGGTTGGAGTCCTGCCTTGCCAAGGTGAAAAACGAATCGGCCCGCTCTGTTTGTTTGAATTTTTGAAGGATGACACTCAAGGGTTGGCAAGGCCGGGGTGTGGCCCTATGAATTCCGCCCATGGACCCCATCTACGAAGGCAAGGCCAAGAAACTCTACACCACCGATGATCCCGAGGTCCTCCGTATGGAGTACAAGGATGATGCCACTGCCTTCAATGCGCAGAAAAAAGCCCAGTTTGAAAACAAGGGAAAATTAAACAAGGCGATCACACTCCTGATGTACCAGATGCTTGAGGAAAAAGGGGTTCCGACACACTTGGTTGCCGATCTTGATGAGGTGAACCTTTTGGTGAAGAAAGTTGAGATCCTTCAGGTCGAAGTCATCGTGCGGAATCTGGCGGCAGGAAGTTTTTCCAAGCGCATGGGCGTGGAGGTGGGAGCTGAATTTGAGATCCCCATCGTGGAGTTTTCCTACAAGTCTGATGCGCTGGGTGACCCTTTGATCAACGACGACTACGCTCGCGAAATGAAGTTGGCCACTCCGGAAGAGTGCGCGTTTCTCAAGAAGCAGGCTCTCGTGATCAACGAGGTGATGATCAATTTTTTCCTCGAATGCGGAATGAAGCTCGTCGATTTCAAGATTGAGTTCGGCAAAGGGAGTGATGGCAAGATTGTCCTCGCTGATGAAGTGAGCCCCGATACCTGCCGACTTTGGGACGCCACGACGGGTGAAAAGATGGACAAGGATCGCTTCCGCGAAGATCTTGGCGGCGTCATGGCCGGATATGAGGAAGTGCTGGCACGAGTGAGCAAGGCTCTCGGTTAGTTTATTCCAGCCCCGTCACCATGAGGGCAGGGCTCTCCAATTCGTCGCCCATTTTTTTCTCGGCGAGTTCCTGGTAAAGCCGCGAGTCCGGCGTGATGACGGTAACTTCGCAGCCGAGGTATTCCGACATTAGTCCTCCGGCCGTGGGGGCGAGGAGGTAAAAGCAGATCTCGCCTTCCTGATCGACCTCGACCAAGGCCCCGGGGCCGATTTCGTCGTTTATTTCGTAGGGGCGGGGATCAAAGCGTTTGAAAGTGGCGAGCGATTCCTCTGCAATTACGAGTTGTTCGGCCTGCGCTTCGGCAAGATAGGCCGCTTCGATCGCACGAGTGTCGTATTTGCCCTCGGATTTTGTCTCGCCGCCGCTGGCACTCTCGCTCGAGTCAGCGAGGGCTGATTTCATGATCGCGATCTTTTTCTCCAACTGCTGACCTAGGTCGCAAATGACGTCGTCCTTAGTCATTTTTGGCGCGGCGGGCTTGCACTGCTTTTGCAAAAGCTTCGAGGACTTCCTCGGTGGTTTGCCAGTTGATACAGGCATCGGTGACGGACTGTCCGTAAACCATTTCGTCAGAGATCTTCTGATTTCCTTCCACGATGTTTGACTCAACCATGACGGCGGCAATGTCCTTGGCTCCGTTTGCCATCTGTTCGCAAAGATCGGCGGCGACCTTGGACTGGTTTCGGTAATCTTTGTTGGAGTTGCCGTGTGAGCAGTCGATCATGAGTTGTTCGGGCAGGCTGATCTCACGTAGCTTGGTAGTGACTGGTTCGATTTCCTCACGGGTGTAGTTGGGACCGCTCTTGCCGCCGCGAAGGATCAGGTGGCAAGCTTCGTTTCCGGTGGTCGTTACGATGGCGGAAACACCTTGTTTTGTGACAGAGAGAAAGTGGTGGGGCTTGGAGGAAGCGCCAATGGCATCGAGGGCAATCTGGATCGATCCTCCGGTGCCATTCTTGAAGCCAACCGGCATCGAGAGTCCTGACGCCAGTTCGCGGTGGACTTGAGATTCGGTGGTTCGCGCTCCAATGGCCCCCCAAGCGATGAGGTCTGCCACGTATTGAGGTGAGATGGCATCGAGGAATTCTGTTCCCGAAGGGATGCCCATTTCGGCGAGTTGGAGAAGGAGTTCCCGGGCAGTGCGAAGACCGCGGTTGATGTCGAAAGAGTCGTTGAGGTCGGGATCATTGATGAGCCCCTTCCAGCCCACAGTGGTGCGGGGTTTTTCAAAGTAAACCCGCATGATGACGAGGAGATCGTCAGCGTAGCGGTCGGCGGCTTCCTTGAGGCGGGCGGCGTATTCGAGGGCTGCCGAGGGATCGTGGATGGAGCAGGGACCTACGACGACAAGAAGCCGGTCATCTTTACCACTCAGGATAGCTTCGGATCCCTGACGTGCTGATGAGACAAGTTGAGCTGCCGATTCAGTCATCGGAAGTTGATATGAAAGGACTGCCGGTGAGATAAGCGGGTCGATGCTGGCAATGCGAAGGTCGTCTGTATTGGTCGTGGCCACGCGGGAGTCTTTAAGGTTTTTTGAGAAATTCAAGAGTGGAGGTTTGTCAGATTGAGAGAATCGGGGCAGATTTACAATCATGTCCGATAAGAGAAGAAAGCAGCCCCCTCTGCATCGGGATCTGACTGCCGGGATGGTTTCGGATCTGGTCTGCAATTTTATCGAGTCGACCGGGGACAAGGAGTTGGACGATCGTATCCTTGATCTCGCCAAATCCGTGGGGGGAGTGGAGGATTATTGCCTTCTCGCCGAAATGATTTCCACCGCCGTGGGGATGGCCCGCGGAACATCCGACCATGCCGACTTCAAGCTGGCCAACCGGGCGCTGAAAGAGCTGAAAAAATCAAGCGAGGTTTTCTATCCCTTTCGAGGGAATCGCAAGGTGGCGCTTTTTGGCTCGGCTCGCACCAAGCCGGAAGAAAAGGAATACCAGACGGCGGCCGAGTTTTCCCGGAGGATGGTGGAAGAAGGTTTCATGACCATCACGGGAGCGGGGCCGGGAATCATGGCAGCCGGAAACGAAGGGGCGACCGCCGAACATAGTTTTGGCCTTAATATCACCCTGCCACTCGAGGCTTCGGCCAATGAATTCATTGCCGGTGATCCGAAGCTCATTGATTACAATTATTTCTTCACCCGCAAGTTGGCTTTTGTGAAAGAAGCCGACGCCGGCGTGGGGATGCCCGGCGGAGTCGGAACACAGGACGAAGTCTTCGAGGCTTTGACTTTGATGCAAACCGGCAAGGCCAAGCTTTACCCCATCGTGTGTCTTGATGCGCCAGGTGGGACCTACTGGAAAGCATGGAAGCAGTTTGTCGAAGAGCATCTTTTTAGGCTCGGGATGATTTCCGAGTCCGACTTTTCCCTCTTTAAAGTGACCGACGATGTGGATGAAGCGATTGCGGAAATTACCGGTTTTTACCGGAATTTCCATTCGTATCGATATGTGGGAGATCGTCTCGTGATTCGATTGCAAACCGCACTTTCCACAGAGGCGGTGAAGGGCTTGAATCAGAAGTTCGCCGCGATGGTGAAGTCGGGAGACCTTAAGCAAGGAGCTGCTCTCAAAGAAGAAAGGAATGAACCCGAGCTGGACGCGCTTCCCCGGATCGTTCTGCGCCACCGGCGTCGTGATTTTGGCATGCTCCGTGAGTTCATCAACGCAATCAACGAAGCCGAAGTCGAGAGCTGATGGCCAAGCAACGAGTTGATTCTCTTTTAGTTACGCGGGGGCTGTGTGATTCCCGCGAGCAGGCCAAACGGCTGATCATGGCCGGTGAGGTGATGACGGGGACGGAACGTATTTCCAAGCCAAGCCAGAAGGTCATGGAAGACGCCGAGCTATCAGTGAAGGAACGGCCAAAGTATGTCGGGCGGGGAGGTTTTAAAATTGAAGGAGCTCTCCGCGAATTTGGGATTGATCCGACCGGGTGGGTTTGTGCGGATCTCGGAGCTTCCACCGGTGGGTTTACTGATTGTCTTTTACAACAAGGAGCAAGGAAAGTTCATGCGATTGATGTGGGGACGAATCAACTGGTGTGGAAGCTTCGCAGCGACGATCGGGTCGTTTCTAAAGAGCGTTTTAATGCGCGTAACCTCACCGTCGATGACATTGGTGAAAAGGTGAAGCTCGTGGTGATGGACCTTTCCTTCATTTCGCTGACCAAGGTATTGCCGGCGGCGTTTTCCATCCTCGAAGAAGGCGGCTCGATCATCCCGTTGATCAAGCCGCAGTTTGAGCTTTCACGTGAGGAAGTGGGGAAGGGGGGCATCGTTCGTGATGCTGGACTTCATCAAAAGGCAGTGGATAAAATTCGGACCTTTATTACTGAAGATTTGGGGCGTGAATGGGTGGGGTTAATCACTTCGCCGATAACGGGGATTAACGGGAACGTCGAGTTCTTAGCCTGGATGAAGTGAAACTTTAAAGTGACAACAAGAGGGTTTAAAGCTCCTCAGAGACTTCTTCGAGAGAAGGGGGCTGTCCCGCTGTCGTTGTTTCGAGCGATTCGGCACGAAGGCATCGGGGCACAAGCCGGAGGTCGGGCTATCGACCATTTGATCGAGGAGAGTTCCGCAGGAAGGGCAGGAGTCTTCATCCATACGGCGGTCCTGACAAAATTTTCGGAAAGCGTTTCAAAAAACGAAAAACTTTAGAGGTCAATCTCGAGAGTGACAGGGCAGTGATCGGATCCGAGGACATCATCGTTGATGGTTGCGGAGGTCAGTTTTGGTGTCAGGTCTTCCGAAACACACCAGTAGTCGATGCGCCAGCCGACGTTCTTGGCCCGCGCTCCACCACGATAGCTCCACCATGAGTAGGCATCAGTCGCTTTGGGGTAAAAGTGGCGGAAGGTATCGACGAAGCCGACGTTTAAAAGTTCGTTGAAACCAGCCCGTTCCTCGGGGGAGAAACCAGCGCTTTTGTGGTTAGTCTTGGGGCGGGCAAGGTCGATTTCTTGGTGGGCGACATTGAGATCACCGGAGGCTAGGACGGGTTTCCCTTCAGCTTCGAGGGCTTTGAGATACTCCCGGAAGGCGATGTCCCATTCCATGCGGTAGGGGAGTCGAAGGAGTTCGTTTTTGGCGTTGGGGGTGTAAACAGTGACGAGGAAGAAGTCGGGGTATTCCAGGGTGATGACGCGGCCTTCCTTGTCGCCTTCGGCACTGCGTTCACAGCCGATGCCGAGGCGCACTCCGAGAGGTTCGTTTTTGGTGAAAACGGCGGTGCCGGAGTAGCCGGCTTTCTCGGCCGAGTTCCAGTAAGTTCGGTAGCCGGCCAATTCAAGAGGAAGGTCGACTTGTTCAGGCCGGGCTTTCGTTTCCTGGAGGCAGAGGATGTCGGGTTCGTGCTCGAGAACGAAATCGGTGAAATTCTTTTTAAGAACAGCGCGGATGCCGTTAACGTTCCAGGAGATGAGCTTCATGCGCGGAAGGGTGAAGAGGAGAGGGGGAAAGGGAAAGGGATTTGAGTTTTGGTTAACGTCTTCCCTCTATGGCAGGACGTGGACCAAATGCTTCAAAATCGGATGAATCGTTAAATCTAAAGGGGGAATGCGGTAGATCCCTTGTGGGTTCTAGTAATAATTCAGCACAAAATGACGCGGTTTGGGGCATTCTGACACGTCGTTATGACGCGGTCAGTTTTTGCGCGAGGCGGGTGGCTTCGATGAGGGAGGTTACGCTGGCAACTCCTTTTCCCGCAATGTCGAATGCTGTGCCGTGATCGACAGAAGTTCGTACGATGGGAAGGCCGAGGGTGACATTGACGCCGAGGTCGAAGGCGAGGGTTTTGAGGGGGATGAGGCCTTGGTCGTGGTAGAGGCAGACGTAGGCGTCGACGTCTTTTCGAATCGCCGGGAGGAAGGCGGTATCAGGTGAAAGGGGACCGATGATGTCGATGCCTTGGGCGCGGGATTTTTCGAGAACAGGTATGATGAGCTCGATTTCTTCGCGACCCAAAAGTCCGCCTTCACCGGCGTGGGGATTGAGGCCTGGCATGGCGAGACGGACTGGCCGACCGCGGATGGCAGTCATGGCCTGATGGGTCAGGGTGATGACCTCGAGCATGCGCTTTTCGTTGAGAAGGGCGGGGACACTAGTGAGGGAGACGTGAGTGGTGACGAGGGAGCAGGTGATTTCGTCCGAGGTGAGCATCATGGCGTGATTCGGCGAGGATGTTTTCTCGACGAGATACTCAGTGTGACCGGGGTAAGGCTTGCCGGCAAGGTGCCAGGCTTCCTTGTGAATCGGGTTGGTGACCACTCCGGAGTAGGTTCCATTCATGGCTCCTTCGACCGCTGCTTGGAGGCAATCGAAGGAATGGGAGCCGGCAGTTGCGGAGATCTGGCCGGTTTTGATTTCTTGAGTGAGGGGAAGATCGATCACTTGATCGGGGCAAAAGGGGAGCCCGAGTTCTTCTGCGACCTGGGCGAGATGGCGGCGGCAAGCGATGACCTTGAGATGCGAGCATGGAGGGGCGGCGAGGATTTTGAGGGCGAGCTCAGGTCCCACTCCGGCGGGATCTCCTTGGGTAATGACCAGCGGGGTTGGCATGGAGGGAGGTCGTTATTCCTCGTCTTCTTCAACGATGACAGCGCGAGGAGGAGGCTTGTCCTCCGGGAAAACGAAAATAGTCGGAGCGGGTTCGTTTTGGCCGTTGTTGGTGTCAGTCGAAGCAATTGTTCTGGTATTCCCGCCTGAAATCTCCTTGGGAGGACGGGCGTCATCCACGGGGAGAGGTCTAGCTTCTAGGGGATTTTTAACTGTGGGACTAGGCTCGGTTGGCTTTTCTTTTTCCTCTTCCGGGGGCTTTCGGGTGACAGGCTCAGGGTTCGAATCGAGGCGTTTTTCGACTGCAAAAAATCCCCAGATACCGCCGGCAATGAGGCCGCCGGTAATCAAGAGAATGAGGAGGGGCTGGGCGAGACTGACTGAAGTTTCGACCGGCTGTGAAGTATTTCGTCGGACAGGGGCACTCCGATGGGATGATGATGACTTTTTCTGATCAAGATACTCGATGCGGTCAGATTGAACGAGGACGTTTCCAGTCTGAAAATTATCGAGCAGGTCGTGAGCGTCGATTTGGAGGTAGTCCGAGTATTGTTGAAGGAAGCTCTTTGTGTAGGCAGGGCTTGAGAAAGTTGAGTAATCGTTTTCCTCAAGGGCCCGAAGAGTGCCGGTGGGAATGCGGATCTCGTGGGCCACGTCCTGGAGAGAAAGATCACGCTTTTCACGTTCTTTCTGAAGCTGTTCTCCTATGTCGGACCAATCGTTCATCTGGGGGATTTACCTTGGAGCTACGTAAGGACAAGTGCAAGTCTCGCAACGAAGCAGCCGATTCTTTTGGGGGTTTAGGCGGGAAGTCACTTTACTTGTTTCGTCAAGGTCATCATCGCGCGCGCGGGTGTGGCGGTGTGAAGGGTGATCAGGGTTTCCTGATCTTTGTCCTTCTTCGACTTTTTATTACCCATGTTGCCAATTAGGGCGACGTGACCGATGACATTTCCGCAGCTGTCGAGGACGGCGGACCCGCTGGATCCGGGAGCCCAGCGACTGCTGACATTGAGTTTTAGCGCTCCCATGGCCTTGAGAGAGGAGTCGTTGTTTCCGCGTTTGGTGTCGTTCCAAAAAAAGCGATTCACGATCCCTTGCGAGAAATATTGTCCTTGGTTGAGAGGTCGACTCAGGCAGAAAGCGGCATTGCCGGGGTGGACCTGGTCATTGAGAGCAAGGGGTTTGGTTTTTGCGTCAATCTTGATGAGGGCACCATCGATTTTTTCATCGTTGGCAATAATCGTAGTGACAGGGAAGACTTTGCCGCTGTGATCGACTGCGATAAGGCCACCTTTGCGAATTTTTTCTCCATCCATCTTGATGACGTGGGCACAGGTTCCTAGGACGCCGTCGGATGTCAGAGCGTAGCCACCAGCGAGGTTGACGTGCCAGTTGTCACAATTTTGGCAGAGGTAGGCCCAGCCGATTCGGTAGCCGCTTTCCTTGGCAAGCTTGGCGATCTTGGTCGGTGTGAGATTTTGAGATTTTGTAGGGGGGAGGTTGAGCGGAACCGGAGTGGGGAACTTTAGGGAGTTTTCGATTTTTTCGAGACTCATGAGTTTGCCTTCGCCAAGGAGCTTCTCCACTTGTTTGGAAATGGTGAGATCTTCGGTGCGAAGGCCGGTGCGTGACTGCTCAAAAATGGGCACTCCGGGAGCTTGGGCATGGATCGGGAGAGTCAGGGCGAAGGCAAGGAAAAGGAATTTCATGTGATAGAGAAGCGAAGGAAGAAGGGAGATTTGTCACTGAGAATGAGATTCATGAACCTCAGAGAGTCGAGGATGGCACGAGAGAGGCATTGTTTCAATCCGACTTTGGTGGGTTTAGTTTGTTGCCCCATAGTCATTGTCAATTGTGTGTGAAGGAGGGCGGATCTTCGGATCCTCCCTTTTGCAGCCTAGTCTTACCATTCGTAGAGATTAAGTCCAACGCAGGCAAAGGATCTACTATCAAGTTCATCTTTGAAAAGCCGCTCATTTCTTTGTTCGGCCTGAAGCCGGGCGAAAGTTCCCTGGAAAGCTGAGTAAAGAACGTCCGGGGAGAGTTCTTCCGATGGTGAATTGTCGAGATTGGAAGAGAAATGTGGTGAAGATCATCTAGTTCCTTTCACCGGGGGAAGTCACCTTGATCGATCTGGGTGAGGCGATACCCCGATCTGTCGGAAAGGGTCATTTGTCCCCATGAAAAGTCGAGGCCTGTTTTGTCGCTAGTGGCTCCGCCTCCGTAGAGAAATCCGAATCGGGCGGGATTGAAAGTGAGGGGTGAACGGGTTTCGCCCGGGGAGGGAGCTGGGAGCGCGGCGAAAGCTGTCTGCGCGCAGCAGGCAATAAGGAGAAAAAAGCGGGACATTTCTTAGTGTGGATGCATTTTTGAGATGAGGTTTTTTTGGAACGATCGCTCCGATCATCACCTAGAATGGCGCGGGTGACGTGACCTATTCGCTGCAATCTTCGGCTGATCTGCTGATCTGGAACAGATTGATGGTCAACAAACTGACCATCGAGAACAACCGCATCTACAGTTTTCTGATTCCTGCGGGACACCCTGAAAAAAGTTTTTTCAGGCTGGTTCCAAACTAGGAACGAATTTAACCCGCTAGCGATTGTTTTTGAAGTTTTGGTCTCTCAACTTCCTTAGGTGGTCCATATAGCGGGATCGTTCGGCGAGATCGACATCGACTTTGGGATTAACAAAGGGATTGTTGGTTCCAAGTTTTGACCAAGCACCACCTTTCGGAACTCTGGAGAATTCGATAAAGCGCCAGTGGACCGTGGCTTTATTTCCGATGCCAAGGTAGTCGCGGATGGCGGGAGAGATATCGATGCCCGCGCCCTGGTTATTGGTGTTTTTAGGGCGTTTTTGTCCGAAGACATATTGCCAATCGTTGGTGACGAAGGGGCCGCAATCCTCCCATTGTCCATAACAAACCTTGCGGGTGTAAGGGCAGTAAATCTGGATCCATCGTCCCTTGCAAACTGATGTGCCGGGGGAGCTTACCACCCGGTTCCACCAGGGGATGACGCGGGCCGCCTCCGGTTTGTGCATTTTGTGATTCAGGCAATCGTTGTAAGGAAGGGCAACGTAGAAGGGGTTTTGACCTGGGATCAATCCGGTCGGGAGATATCCGGTGCGAGCCTTGGGGTCGGGATTGTCGTAGCCCCCAAAGTTTTTTTGCCAGTTTTGGTCCCAGGAAGATTTGTTATTGGGAGTGGGATTGTTGGAGGTCGGCTTCTCGCCGATCCAGAAAACAGTTGCGGTGATGTTCTTTTTCCAAGGGTAAACGGCGGTCTTCTGAACCTTGAAGGGATCCTTGGGAGCAGGCACCACGGTAATCTTTGAGCCGTTCTGGGCTGAAGTAAGGGAGGGGAAGCAAATCAGGAGCAAGGAAAGACGTTTGATCAAGATGACTGGAGACTAGTGGAATTTTACGAGATTTCCAGCGTGGACTGTGACGAGGTCTGTGCTTGCAGGCATGGCGGCGGGACGTGAGACTGAGGGCAGATCAAAATGCGCTGCTTTTACTCGTCAGAATTCTACCTCGAACTGCCAGACGGACATCCTTTCCCGATGGACAAGTTTGAGATCTCCAAGGATATGTTGGTGGGCAGCGGGATCGTGAAAGGGGAAGACATTATTGAGGTGCAGGCGGCAGAAAACCACGTACTGAAACGGGTTCACGATCAAGACTACCTTTCTAAGATTTACTACGGCCAGCTCGACCGTAAAGAGCAGATCCAGCTTGGGTTGCCATTGACTCCGAAGTTATACCAGCGGAGTGCCACGGAGGTCGAAGCGACGAGGCAGGCGTGTCATGCGGCCTTGCAAGATGGCGTGGCCGCAGTGTTGGCGGGGGGCACCCATCACTCGTTTCAAAACCGGGGAGAGGGATATTGTGTTTTCAATGACATCGCAATTGCGATCCGCGATCTGCAGGTTCATCGGCCGGGCATCAAGATCATGGTGGTGGATACGGATGCGCATCAGGGGAACGGGACGAACAGTATTCTAGGAGATGATCCGAATGTCTTTACTTACTCGATTCATGTCGGGCGGAATTTTCCGACCCGAAAGGTGAACGGTTCTATGGATGTTGAGACGGTGCGCTACGTAGAGGGAGAGATGTATCTCAAACAGCTTTTCACGACCTTGGCGGCGGCGTTGGATGTCTTTTCACCGGACCTGGTGATTTGGATTGCGGGTGCGGACAATCATCGCAACGACCGCATGGGGCAGATGTTGCTTGATTTGAAGGATTTCATGAGACGCGATGAGGTGATCTTGAGGGCGTTTTTAGGCAACCGTATCCCGGTGGCCATTCTTTATGGAGGTGGCTACAATCGGCAGGCGGAATACACTGCGAAGATTCACCGCAACACGATAGCGACAGCCGCAAAGGTGGTGAGGCAGTTGGGGCAATGAAGAGTTTTGCGATTGTTGGGGCTGGTGCTGTTGGGAGCTACTACGGTGGACGTCTGTCAGAGGCCAGACACGATGTGAGGTTCCTGATGCGGATGGACTGCGAGGTGGTGCGGAAAGTTGGTCTGACTGTTGAGAGCACCGATGGAGATTTTTTTCTTCCGGAGGTGAACTGCGCGAAAACGAGTGAAGAAATAGGAAAGGTTGATGTTGTGATCGTGGCTTGGAAGGCGACTTCCAATGAGCACTTTGAAAAGGTGATCACGCCCCTGCTTCGTGATGATACGATCATTCTCACTCTACAGAACGGACTTGGAAATATTGAGACACTGGGAGAGCTTTTTGGGATTCGCCGGGTGTTGGGAGCAATGTGTTTTGTGTGTATCAACCGGCTTGAACCGGGGCGTATTCGTCACACCGCATGCGGAAACATCGTGATGGGGGAGGCCAATCCGGGAATGACTCCGAGATTGGAGGAGCTGGTGAAGATTTTTGAGAACGCCAAAGTAAAGAGCAGTGCGGTGGAGGATTTCGGCGAAGCCCAGTGGCGCAAGTTGGTTTGGAACATTCCCTTCAACGGGTTGTGTATCACTGAAGGGGGAATAGACACGGGCACTCTTCTGGCAATGCCGGATGGAGGGAAACGGGTGCGGGAACTGATGCATGAGGTGACCCGGATCGCGGGAGCTTTGGGCTACGAAATTGAAGACGAGTATATCGACTTTCAAATCGAACGCACCTATCCCATGGAGGCCTACAAGCCTTCCAGCATGTTGGATTATGTGAACGGTAATCCGGTTGAGATCGAGGCGATCTGGGGTGAGCCGTGGCGCAGGGCTCAGGAAGCGGGGGTGGATTCGCCCAACCTGACGATTCTATACGGCCTGATCAAATCAATGGTTGCGAGTCGAGTCAGCCACTAGTGATGCCAAGCTCACCTTTGACGTAATCGAGGAGACCAGCGGAGCCGTCCTCGATGAGATCGGCGACAAGTTGGAAGCCTTCTTCTCCACCGTAGTAGGGGTCGGGAACTTCGGTGTGGTTGTGGTTGTGACAGAAGTCGGTGAACTTGCTGACTTTGGCACGGTCTTCCTCTGTTTTTGCGAGTTTGAGGATGTTGGCGTAGTTTTCGTCGTCCATAGTGAGGATGAGATTGAAGGTCTCGAAGTCGCGGACGCCGAACTGCCGGGCGGATCCGGAGGTCTCGTATCCGCGCTGACGGATGGTCTTGGACATGCGGGAATCGGGTTTCTTACCCGAGTGAAAGCCGATGGTTCCGGCGGAGTCGCAATCGATTCGGTCTGAAAGCCCACTCTCTTTGACGACGCAGCGGAAGACGTTTTCGCCCGCCGGCGAGCGGCAAATATTACCCATACAAACGAAAATAAGATTATAGCGGTCTTTCACGAGACACATGCTAAAACTCCGCCTGTTCCAATAACAGGCAAAGAATTATGAGTGACTATGTATTGGATCTATCAGGGATCCGCAAAACTTATCGGGGAGGTGTTGAGGCACTGAAGGGGATTGATCTTCAGGTTCCAAGAGGGTGTATCTACGGGCTTTTGGGGCCGAACGGGGCCGGAAAAAGCACGATGATCAAAATCCTCACCACCTTGATCCGGAAATCGGGAGGTGATGGCACGATGCTAGGAAAGCCAATTGGTGACCGGAGGACTTTACAGAAAGTGGGATTACTGCCGGAGCATGCCCAGTTTCCGGATTATTTGACAGGCAGGCAGGTGATCGAGTTTACCGCGGGTCTCCAGGATGTCGCCGCATCCGAGGTCCAAAAAAGGACGGACACCTTGTTGGAGCTTGTCGATATGACGGAAGCGGAGGGGAGGAAGATGAAAGGGTATTCCAAGGGGATGAAACAGAGAATCGGGATTGCCCAGGCTTTGGTAAATGATCCTGAGATTGTCTTCCTGGACGAGCCGACCGATGGGGTTGACCCGGCGGGACGGCGCGATTTTCGATTGCTGATGAAACGTCTCCGCGAGGAAGGAAGAACAATCTTTATCAATACCCATATTCTTTCCGAACTCGAGCCCATCGTGGACCGGGTTGCCATTGTTTCTCATGGAGAACTACTGGGTGAGGGGGTGCTCGATGACCTGAGGTCCCGGAAACCGGATTATCATGTTGAATATGAAGGGGCGCTTTCACCGACTACCCAGGCTTCGATGGAGAGTGGGGGACTGATCGTGAGTTCAGGTCTTATTACGATGTCGACCAGCAAGGCGGAAGATGTCCAGCCGGTCATTGATCAACTTCGAAGCGAGGGACTTGTAGTTTCGAGGGTGGAACGCAAGACACAGTCGCTCGAAGAGCTCTTTATGGGCTTTGTCGACCAATCAAACGTAGCAGTTCCTCCTCCAATTCCGGGTGCTCCTATTCAACCCTCTTTCCTTCCGCCGTCATGAAACCTTATTTGACCATTCTACTCGATTCCTTCCGCATGTTGAAGGCTCGGGCCATCTTTTGGGTGACGCTCGGGATCTCCTTATTTGTGGCCTTAATCTATCTCTCGATCGGGTTCGACGAAAAGGGCATGAGTTTTTTCTTTGGGCTCTCCCATTTTGAAAGCGACAACTTTAGGGCAGGAACCTCCGCATCAGAAACGCTCTACGTTGCGATATTCACGAAGTTGATCGCCGAGTATTGGCTCTCATGGATCGCGGTTCTTCTTGGTTTGATCTCTTGTGCTGCGATCTTTCCGGATGCCTTGAAAGAGGGTGCAGCAGGGATGATCCTGACAAAGAAGCTTTCGCGTATCCAGGTTTTCCTGGCGAAGTTCGTCGGAAGTCTTCTGTTCGTGACGATTCAGGTTGTGATATTTGTTGCGATTGTCTTTGTGGCAATGCGCTGGCGTCTCGGCTCATGGAACCCTTCGGTTTTTTGGTGCGTCCCGCTTATTCTTTTGGTTTTCACCTACCTCTACTCGTTCATGATGTTGATTGCGGTCAAAACCAAATCAGTCATGACCGCATTGATTCTGACTCTCGTTCTTTGGTTTGTCTCCAGCATCGTCGGGGTAATTGAAGGGCAGCTGTATGAGGGGATTCAAATGACCGAGATGATGGACGAGTCCCGCAGGGTGGTCGACCAGCAAGCTCAGGCCGCCCAAGTTCAAGTCATCCCCAATGGCGAAGAAGTCCCGATGGAGGAGGATCGAGATCCGGAAGTGGTCGAGGAATTTCCGGCCACTGAATCCGAGCGGTCGACGAGTTCCTCGACTTTAAAGTTGTGGCACAAGCGAATGGTGGCGGTTTATGCCGTCTTTCCCAAGACTGGGAGAACCATGGAGGTGGCGGACCGCCTCCTTGTCATCAACGGCAAGAAGGGGATCGCGAAAGGAAGCTTTTCCGTGATTATGATGAGACTGGCGTTTGAAGGTGACGAAGGGGATGACGAATACCTAGAGGTAAGCGAGAAGAGTGCCGACCGGCATTCAACGGGCTATGCCATCGGGACGTCCTTGATCTTCGCGCTTGTGATGCTTGTCTTGGCGGCCTGGATCTTCTGTCGAAAGGAGATCTAAGCGGAGCCTATTCCTTTGACTTTGCACACCGGAAGCCGGTGTGGTTTGCGGGGGCGAGGGACTCGGAGTAGTGGCGGGCACCGGGGCGGTAGCGGAGGCAGTATGAGGTGTGGCAGAGGAATGAGCCGCCTTTGGTGACATGGAGGAGGCTCAGCGGATGCTGTTTGCCAAAGACAATGGGAGAGGGCCAAGAGCCTCGTTGCAAGAACCAGTTAACTTCAGGTTGGCTGACTCCGTTTTGAGGGCCTGTGGGGTTTTTCTTGGGGTCTTTTTTGAAGATAGTGTAAGAATCCGGACGATAGAGGTCGGAGCAATGTTCCCAGGCATTTCCGGCCATGTCATAGAGGCCATAGGGGTTTGCGGGGAAGGATTTGATGGGGGCGGAGCCTTGGAAGCCATCTTTACCAGTGTCTTTGTGGGGGAATTCTCCGGTGAAGACGTTTGCGAGCCACTTTTCCCCGGGTTTGGATTCGTTCCCCCAGATGTAATCGAGGCCTTCTTTTCCACCCCGGGCAGCGAGTTCCCATTCGGCTTCGGTGGGGAGGCGCTTGTCGGCCCATTTGCAGTAGGCGTTGGCATCTTCCCAAGTGACGCAAACCACCGGGTGGTCGTCTTTCCCTTTGATGTCGGATCCTTTTCCGGTGGGATTCTGCCAGGAAGCACCCACTTCGAAGCGCCACCACTGCCACTCCGCGCCTTCGCCTTGCAGCTTTACTGCAGCGGGTGGACCCGAAAAGACGAGGGCGCCGGGCTTGAGGGCTTCGGGTGGAGCTTTGGGGAAGTCCTTGTCCGACCATCCACGTTCAGCCTGGGTTTTGTATCCGGTGGCTTCGACGAATTTGCGGAACTGGGCATTGGTGATCTCGTGTGTGTCAAGATAGAATCCATCGACGGTGACCTTGTGCAGCGGGCGTTCTTCGGGGTTGAAAGGAAGTTTGGGGTTCTCTTTGGTGCCACGGGTGTAGGTGGCCCCCTTAATCCAAGCCATGCCTTCGGGCGGAGCGTCTTTGGTGTCTGCATGAAGCAGCGAAATAAGAGGGAGGAAGAGAAAGAGTCGTTTCATGAGGCTTGGTTTCTGAGAAGGGACACCTAAATTACGGCCATGGCCACCACGAAGTTTCGCCCATGTATTGATCTACACGAAGGAAAGGTGAAGCAAATCGTGGGCGGGACGCTGAATGACGACGGCGCGGTTGAGAATTTCGTCTCGGAAAAATCGCCTGCCTGGTATGCCGAAAAGTTTTTCGGTGATAATTTGAGAGGCGGGCACGTCATTCAATTGGGGGCGGGAAACGATGCTGCGGCTCGTGAGGCGCTGGGAGCGTGGCGGGGTGGCTTGCAAATTGGAGGAGGAATTACCCTTGAGAATGCTGCGAGTTGGTTGGATGCGGGAGCGAGCGAGGTGATTGTGACGTCTTGGTTTTTTGATCGGGACGGGAGATTCCTTGAGGATCGTGCGGAGGCGCTTGCCGGAGAAATCGGAGCGGAAAAGGTGGTGATTGATTTGAGTTGTCGACAGGTCGGTGAGGGGTGGAAAGTGGCGATGAACCGTTGGCAGACGATTACCGAATTGGAGTTGGACTTAGAGACGATTGACCAACTCTCGAAGTACTGCGGAGAGTTTTTGATTCATGCGGCGGATGTGGAGGGCAAGTGCGGCGGGGTGGATGTGCCCTTGGTCAATCTTCTCGGACAGTGGCAGGGCAGGGCGATCACCTATGCCGGGGGGGTGAGAGGATTGAATGATTTGGAATTGATCAAGGAGACCAGCGGAGGCCGTCTTGATGCGACAGTCGGAAGTGCCCTCGATTTATTTGGCGGGACTGGGGTTTCCTACGAAGAGTTGTTGAAGTGGAACCAGGGGGAGTTGGATTGTGTATAGCCGCTAAGCGAGAAGGGCCGGTTACCGGGGTTTTCGGTGGTAAGGTGGCATGTCGGGGCTGAAGGGTCCTGGCTGCGCGTGTCAGTATTCCTCAACCGGGCTCTGAGCCGGCCGGTCTAATTCGAAGCGTTCCCTGCCAATGACTTCACGGGTGAGGTCAGTGAGTTGGTCGTTGATTTGATCCCACCGCGATTGAGTGAATTCAGGAGCACGCTTAAGTTCGTGACGCTGTTTTTTGATCCGCTCCAAAGATTCGGGGTCATGAACCTCGATCTTATCAAGGGTGGAGGGAAGGGAAGCCATTTCATGGCAGACGAGAGCGATATCGGCTCCGGCTTCGAGAGCGAGTTTGATGTCGTTCCCCCTGCCGTAGTTTTGGACGATGGCCCCCATGTCGAGGTCATCGGTGAGAATGAGTCCTTTGTAATCGAACTGGTCCCTGAGAAGGCCGGTGAGAATCCGGCGGCTCAGGGAGGCTGGCATTTTAGAATCGAGCTGCGGGAAATTCAGGTGACATGCCATGATGGCATCGAGCTCGGGCATGAGAGCGGTGTAGGGGATGAGGTCCTCCTTGAGAAGTTGCTTCAGGGAAACATCGGCGATGGGGAGATCATGATGCGGATCGCTAAGAGCGAGGCCATTTGTGGGAAAGTGTTTGCCGCAGGAGAGGACGTTTTGTTTTCGCATCCAACGATTAAAAACGCCGGCATTGTTAATGACGGATTGGGAATCGTTTCCCCAGCAGCGGCCACGGAGACCGTTGTTTTGGCCGGGGAAGTGGTCTAGGTCCAGGACGGGGGCGAAATTAAGATTGATGCCGAGAAGCTGGAGGAGCTGGCCGGTGAACGCTCCGAATTGTGCGATTTTCTTTGAATCTGCTTTTGCGGTGAAAGTCGCGGCATCGGGTGGAGCGCAGCTAAATTCCCGGGTGCGCCAGACACGGCCTCCTTCTTGATCGATGGAGATAAAGGGTCGATCAATGGAGAGACCGGTGAGGGCGTCGGTCAGATCCCGAATCTGAGTGGCCGAGACGAGGTTACGAGAGAAAAGGATGTAGCCGGCAGGCTGGATGTCACGAAAGAGCGCGGTTTCGTCTGCCGTGAGTTCGGCGCCTCCGAGGCCGACGATGAGACGTGCGGCATTCATGAGTGCTCAAGCGAGGCTTTGATGAAGCCTGAGAAAATAGGGTGGGGTGAGTTTGGTTTTGATTTGAACTCGGGGTGGAATTGCGCTGCGATAAAAAAGGGATGATCGGCAAGTTCGATGATTTCGACGAGACCTTCCTTTTTGGAGATCGAGGCGATGATGAGGCCGGCGGCTTCGAGTTGTTCGCGGTAGGCGGGATTGAATTCGTAGCGGTGGCGGTGACGTTCGTGGATCGAATCGGCACGGTCGTAGAGTTCGTGTGATCTGGAGCTGGGGTAGAGGAGGGATTCACAAGAGCCAAGTCGCATGGAGGCTCCCTTGGTGGTGATGCCTTGCTGTTCCTCCTGAAGGCTGATGACGGGGTGCGGGGTCTCTTTGTCGAACTCTGTGGAGTTGGCTCCTGTGAGGCTGCAGACGTTGCGGGCGAATTCGATGGTGGCGATTTGCATGCCGAGGCAGATGCCGAAGTAAGGGATTTTGTTTTCGCGGGCGTATTGGGCAGCGAGAATTTTCCCTTCGGTGCCACGTTCTCCAAAACCGCCAGGGATGAGGATGCCTGAGACCTTTCCAATGACGGCTTCCGCTCCGAGAGTTTCGATTTCCTCGGCATCGATCTTGATGAGGTTAATGGCAGTGTCGTGTTCGGCTCCGGCGATGGTGAGGGATTCGTAGATGGATTTGTAAGCGTCGTTGAGTTCGATATATTTACCAACGACAGCGATGGTGGTTTTTTGGGAGGGCTTGACGAGGCGGTCGACGAAGCTCTGCCATTTTGAGAGGTCCGGAGTGTCGGACTCCAGACCCAGGACGTCGCAAACGAGGCGATCGACCTTATCGCGGCGAAGATCGATGGGACATTCGTAGATGGTGTCCTTCACATCACGAAACGCGACAACGTTCTGTTTCTTGACGTTGCAGAACATCGCGATCTTGCTCCGGTTGTCGTCGTCGAGATCATGTTCAGTGCGGCAGATGATGATGTCGGGTTGGATTCCGATCTCACGAAGTTTCGCTACCGACTGCTGGGTGGGTTTGGTTTTGATTTCCCCGGCGGCTTTTAACATGGGGAGGAGGGTGACATGGATGAAGCAGACGTTTTCATTGCCGACATCGAGGGCGAACTGGCGGAGGGCTTCCAGAAAAAGGTGTCCTTCGATGTCGCCGACAGTCCCGCCGATTTCGGTGATGATGACGTCGGTATCCGGGTTTCGTTCGGTTGAAAGGTGGAGCCGGCTTTTGATTTCGTCGGTGACGTGCGGGATGAATTGGACGGTGGCCCCGAGGTATTTGCCGTCGCGCTCGTTCTGGATGACGGTTTCGAATATCTGGCCGGAACTGAGGCTGTTGAGCTGGGAGAGGTTGCTGTGGGTGAAGCGTTCGTAGTGGCCGAGGTCCAGATCGGTTTCCGCTCCGTCATCGAGGACATAGACTTCCCCATGCTGGTAGGGTGACATGGTGCCGGGGTCGACGTTGAGGTAGGGGTCGAACTTTTGCAGCTGAACCTTGAGCCCGCGGTGCTCCAAAAGAGTCCCGATGGAGGCTGCGGCAAGCCCTTTTCCGAGGGAGGAGACGACTCCTCCAGTGACGAAGATGTATTTCATGGCGAAGAGGCGAGGAGGGATTCGATGAGAGGAACTTGATCGGGTGAGTCGAGGCCGATGGCTTCGTGTTCAGTGAGATGGACCCGGATGGTCGCGCCATCTTCGAGGGCGCGGAGCTGTTCCAAACCTTCTGCTTCTTCGAGTAGCGAAGGAGGGAGCGAGATGAAGCGTCGGAGGAAATCGACGCGGTAACCGTAGATGCCGAGGTGGCGGTAGGTTGGGAGAGAGGGGACTTCATTGCGCCTGAAGGGAATGGGGGAGCGCGAGAAATAGAGGGCGTTGCCGAGGCGGTTGAGGGTCAATTTGACAATGTTGGGGTCGGCGATGAGTTCGGGATCATCGAGAGGACTACCGGCGGTGATCATGGGGAGGGATTGATCATCGCGGAGAGTGCGGGCCAGGGTATCGACTAGATCGGGCTCAAGGAGGGGTTCGTCGCCCTGGATATTGATGACGTGGGTGGCCGCTTCGCATTGCTCGGCGGCCTCCGCAATGCGGTCGGTGCCGGTGGGATGGTCGTCGCGGGTGCGAATGGTACGGGCCCCAATGGATTTGCAAAGGTCGGCGATGCGGTCGTCATCGGTGGCGATGACCAGTTCATCGAGTTCCTGACAAAGGGCAGCGCGTTCGAAAACATGCTGGAGAAGAGGTTTTCCCAGCAGCGGATGGAGGGGCTTTCCGGGGAAGCGGGAAGAGGCCCAACGGGCCGGGATGATACCAACGATTCGTGTTTTTTCGTCGTGAATTACAATCCTCCTTCAGCGGTTTCTGGAAGTTAGGCAGAGAGCGACGGGGTCACAAGGCTAATAGCAAAGGATGAGAAGAAATTTGTCGGAGATAGACAGGTGAGATCGGAGCGGGCAGAGTCACTGTCAATGAATGGATGGTTTACCACTGCGGATTGGATCGTGCTTTTCGGGTATTTGATTCTGACCACGGTGATGGGACACTTCATGGCGGGGAAGCAGGCAACGATTAAGGACTTTTTTGCAGGTGGGAAATCGCTGCCGTGGTGGGCGGTGTGTGGATCGATTATCGCCACGGAAATCAGTGGAGTGACGTTTATTGGTGTTCCGGGCGGCGTCTTGGCAGCGGGAGGGGACTTCACTTACATGTTGTGGGGAATCGGATCGATTATGGGACGGGTGATTGTGGGAATGGTGTTTGTGAAGGTCTTCTATGAGGATGAGATTTATAGTCCTTATGACTACATGGGGCGTCGGATCAAACCGGAGCTCAAGACGCTTGCGACGGCTTTCTTTACGGTGGGCTCGATCTTGGGACAGAGTGTGCGAATTTTGGTCGCGGCACTGCCATTACGAGTGGTGACAGGGCTTCCATTTGAATTTTGTATCCTGATTATCGGAGTGTTCGCGATTGGGTGGACTTTGATGGGCGGGATGCGGACGGTGATTTGGACGGATGTGATGCAGTTTGTCCTCTTTACCTTTGGAGGACTGTTCACCTTGTTTTGGATTTCCAATGCGATTGATGGTGGGTGGGGAACGATCTGGAATACGGCTACAGATGCCGGGAAAACGAAGACGTGGGACTTGAGGTGGGGGATTGGGCCGGATTTGCAGTTCACCTTTTGGGTCGCGGTGATTGCGGTGCCGTTTCAGAATTTGACGGCCTTCGGAGTGGACCAATTGAACGCGCAGAGGATGTTCTGTTGTCAGAATGCCGGTGACGCGCGGAAGGCGATTATCTGGAGTTCAGTAGGTCAGGCGTTGACCTACCTGATGTTGTTGGTGGGGGCGGCTTTGTTTACTTTCTATTACCTGAATCCTCCCGAGGGAAAGGTTGCAGCAGAGCTTGCGATCCAGAAAGCTGGGGAGGCTGCGACTCTGGCAAATGGAGGGCAGCCTTCGGATGGGGATATGGTCTTTCCGATCTGGATTGTGACGGAGTTGCCGGCAGGCTTGGCAGGTTTGGTTTTGGCGGGGGTTTTTGCGGCAGCAATTTCGAGTTTGGATTCCATATTGGCGGCCTTGAGCCAGACGACGATCTCGCTGATTCACAACCCCGAGAACAATAAGGATCTGGACCAGCAGATGTTGGTGAAGCAGTCGCGGAAGTGGGTGGTGATTTGGGGGGTGTCCCTCACGCTGTTCACGATCTTGATGAATAGCGTGAAGGATAGTTTGGGGGTCCCTATTCTGCCGCTGGCATTTGGTATGACGAGTTACACGATGGGGCCGCTTTTGGGGATGTTTCTCTGTGCCCTGCTTGGTAAGGGAAGTTTCAAAGGGATTCTTTGGGGAGCTTGTGCTTCCTTTGTTCTGACGACGTTTGTGAGAATGGACGTCTGGGTTTTAGTGAGGAAGATGACCGGTGGTGTTGATTGGCTGACGATGCTTCCCACATATGGTTTCAACGATGCGGGGAATGTGACCGCTTTGTTGGGATCTCACTGGATGTGGCCCATAGGCACCCTTTTGACTTTTGGAGGAGGGCTCCTCGGAGTCAAAATGAAGTGGTGATTAAGGAGAGTTAAAAAACCTCCGAAGTGAGTTTTTTTTTAAAAAACCGTGGATCGTTTGTGGAACAATAGTTCCGTTTGGCGATTTTATTTCTGTTTAAAATTGGTTTCCGAGCCGTGACTTTTGAGGGTAGATTCTTTGTGACGTCCGGTTCTGATCTTTAAGTAGCTCGCGGGCGTGTTTTTTATAAAATTCACACTGGGATACCCTAAAATAAGCACACAGATGGAAGGATATTATAACGCAAGAGAGGAAGAACACGAAGCGAACAAGAGCGCAGGAGAGACCTGGGGAAAAATTCGTAGCAAACTCAGTGAGTATATTAGCGCCGACGCATTTTCAAGATGGTTTAAGAATGCAGACCTGATCAACGCTGATGAACAAGACGGGATTGTTGGAGTCCAGTCAGATATGCATCAGATCTGGATTGAGACGAATTACATGGATGAGCTCCGTGCGGCCTTTGCGGAGGGCGCTGGTATCCACTGTAGCCCCCGGATTGTGGTGAAGGGAGAAGAGATTGAGCTTCCCGAGGAAGAAGTGAAACAGGCGGCCAGAAAGGCGCGTGCCGGCGGTCAGGTGAAAGTGGTGACACCCGACACCTCTGCGAAAGAAGTCGCTTTTGAACGTCGGTTGAAGCGAGTGGGCATCAATCCTGAACTCGATTTTGAAAGCTTTGTGGTGGGTGATAATAGCCAGTTTGCTCATGCGGCTTGCTCGGCGGTGGCCCATCAGGAGGGACGTAATTTTAATCCGCTCTTTATTCATGGTGGGGCGGGGCTTGGGAAAACCCATTTGATGTCCGCCGTTGCGCAACAGCTTCTTTCGGGAAATCCCAAGGCCAAGGTGGTTTTCCTGACCGCCGAGCATTTTGCGAACGAGTTTATTGAAGCTGTTCGAAAGGGAAATCTCGACGCTTTCCGGAAAGCCTATCGTCACGCCGATGCCATGTTGATCGATGACATCCAATTTTTGGCGGGTAAAGAGCGGACACAGGATGAGTTTTTCCACACCTTTAATTCTCTCCTCAATTCGCAGACCCAGTTGATTTTGACGTGCGATTGTCCAGCCTCGGAAATCCAAACTCTGGAGCCTCGCTTGATCAGCCGTTTTGAAAGCGGGCTCACGGTGGAGCTCCAACCTCCGGGGTTTGAGATCCGTGTCGCAATCTTGCGCCGGAAGATGGAGCAATGGAAAGTCGAGTTAGACAACAATATCGTAGTTCACATTGCTAACCAGATTAAGAGCAATGTCCGACGTTTGGAAGGGGCTTTGACTCGAGTGGCCAGTTATAGCTTTCTCTCGCCTGATAATATGTCGATCGAGAAGGTCGATGAATTGCTGGGAGATCTGGTCCGCGATGAGAACACTAATTTGATCACGGTAGAACAGATTCAGAAAATGGTTGTCGATTACTATGGGCTTAATCTTTCGGATATGACCAGTCGCCGTCGTCCCGCTCGAATCGCCTTCCCAAGACAGATTGCGATGTATCTTTCCAGGCAGCTCACCAAGCTTTCATTGGTGGACATTGGGGAAGTATTCGGGAAGCGGGATCACGGAACAATCATCCACGCGTGTAAGAAGGTGAAAGCCGATATGGAGAGTAGTTCAGAAGTCAGAGCGTCGGTTGAGAAGTTGACTGCCTCACTGGAGCGCCAAATTTAGTTTCCGATTCTTAAGGAAATACTTGCAAAGCCTTGATGGTAGGGGCAGATTCCTATCAAGCCCGACAGGGCGGGAATTCTATGAAGTTCAGAATCGCAAAGGAGGCCTTTTTAGACGGACTGCAGCAGGTGCAGCATGTGGTGAGTAGTCGGACGACTCTTCCCATACTATCAAACGTGCTCATTGAGGCCGGTGACGAAGGCTTGCGCCTTACAACCACTGACCTTGATGTGGGTGTGAGTGGGACGGCTAAAGCCGAAGTTTCCAAGCCGGGAGCAACGACCTTGCCGGTGAAAAGATTGGTCAATATCATCCGTGAACTTCCTTCCGCCGAGATTGAGGTGTCGGTTGATAATAAGAATGTGGCCTCGATCAAAAGTGGCCCCAGTTTCTTCAAGATCATTGGATTGCCGGACGGTGAATTTCCGCCGCTGGCTAGCTTTGATGACGCCAAAGAGTACAAGATTCCCCAAGCGATATTCCGCAACGGGCTGAAGAAAACTTCCTACGCGATTTCAACGGACGAGACTCGTTATGTTCTGAACGGGATTTTCACCTCTTTCAAAGAGGGGAAACTAACCTTGGTCGCTACCGACGGTCGGCGCCTGGCCATGGTGGATCATGAGTTGGAGTTTCCCTCCAGTCATGAAGTGGATTTCATCGTGCCGACCAAAGCGGTTCAGGAACTTCAGCGTCTGCTGAGTACTGAAGGAGATTTGATGCTCAAACTCTCTGACAATCAGGTCTGCTTCGAAATCGGTGCCAGCATCATCGTGAGTAAGCTCATTGAGGGGAATTACCCAAATTATCGACAGGTCATTCCAGGTGAATCCAAGGAGCGCCTTACCCTGAGCCGTGAGCAACTCCTCGAAACAACCCGCCGCGTTTCGCTGCTTTCATCCGAAAAATCCAACTCGGTGAAGCTCACTTTTGGGCAGAATCAAGTTGATGTGATGGCAAACAGTCCGGATATCGGGGAGGCCAACGAAACGTTGGAAGTCAAATACGATGGTAAGCAATTCTCCATCGCTTTTAACCCAGAGTTTCTTATGGCGCCTCTCAAGAACCTTGAAGAGGATGAGGTCCATCTTGATCTCATCGATGAGATGAGTCCTGGGGTTCTCCGGACTGAGGATGCGTTCCTCTACGTGCTGATGCCGATGCGGGTGACCGGATAGTGAGGTCGATTTTCCAGTCTAAAATTCTGTCCTGAAGTCGTCCTATTTGGTGACCCTTTCGGCAAGATGACGATTCCAATCAACAGACTGGGAAAGAAGTCGGGTCTGTTCAAGGAGCCCACGGTGGTTTTCGCACGCCGCTTTGCAGTCTTCACGCTTTGAGTTGATGTTAAGAAAGCGTCCAATTCCCCGAAAATGTTTGGCCTGCTCTTCGCGCAGAACACCAAGCTCCGCTTGGTATTTGGTGATGTCACGATTTGCTTTGCTAATTTGAGTAAAGGATTCTGTCGTCTCTTCCTTCGAGTCTTTAAGTTTATCGTCAATCTTTTCCTGAAGTTTGGAGAGTTTATCCTTAAGCGAGTCGATCGTGTCGTTGATTTCGACGAGGTGCTCTTTGCTTTTGGTAAATTGAATTCTTAAATCAGTGAGGCTCTTACGGCAGTCATTAATTTTTCCCTGGTCCCCGCTGTCTTCTTCCTTAAGGACTTTGGCTTTTGTTTTTAATGCGGAATGCCTGCGCTTGGTTTGTTGTGCCTCCGCCAGAAGATCATCCCGCTTAATGTTGAGATCTTCGACCTTCTCAAAGAGCCGCTCTCTTTTTTGAGACAACTCGTGACCGCTGCCTTTCGAGAGGTCGGCGAGGCTTGCTCGTTCGTTTTGAACGTTGGAAAGAGTTTTATTGGCATTGGAAACTTTTTCGGAAAGCGTTGTTTCTTCCTGTTTTAGCTTTCGCAGGTTCCAGTATTCCATTGAGAGTTCCTCAATGTCTTCGATATTCGGCCAACAGTATGCCCCAAGAATTTCCTCACCATCTTGCATAAGATGTATTTCGTAGGATGCATCGGTGAGCCTCTTGTTCTTGCGTATAACTCCAAAGGACTGGAGCAATATGGCGACGACGTATCGGGAACGGGTCATAAAGGGGGATTATTTTTTCAGCTGTGCCTGGAGATCCGCAATGACCTGAGAATCTTCAAGTGTGGTAATGTTTCCCGACACTTCGCCGGTGGTAATCAATTCCTTCAAAAGGCGACGCATGATTTTACCCGAGCGCGTTTTTGGAAGAACGGGAGTAAAGTAGATCTCGTCCGGTTTGGCAATTGCTCCAATGACTTTCCCAACATGATTTCTGAGTTCCTTGGCCAGAGCATCAGAAGTTTTCACGCCGCCTTTGACGGTGACAAAGGCGACCACGCCTTGTCCCTTGATCTCATGAGGCTTCCCAACGACCGCGGATTCCGCAACAACCTTGTGAGAGACGAGGGCGCTTTCAACTTCGGCTGTGCCGAGACGGTGACCTGAGACATTGAGGACGTCATCGAGGCGGCCGACGATCCAGAAGTTGCCCTGCTTGTCAGTACGTGCTCCATCCCCAGCGGTGTACATGCCTTTGTAGTCGCTCCAGTAGGTTTCGCGGTAGCGCTTTTTGTCTCCGTAGATGGTGCGGAGCATCGCTGGCCAAGGCTTACGAAGAACAAGCTTCCCGCCTTCGTTAGGGGCACATTCTTCGCCGGTTTCGTCGAGAATGGCGGCATCAACGCCGAAGAAGGGAAGGGTGGCGGTTCCCGGTTTGGTGGGAGTGCATCCTGGAAGGGGGGAGATCATGATGGCACCAGTCTCGGTTTGCCACCAAGTGTCGACGATCGGGCAGCGGCCGCCACCGATTTTTTCGTGATACCACATCCAGGCTTCCGGGTTGATGGGCTCGCCCACGGTGCCGAGGAGGCGAAGCGAGGAAAGATCGCGTGATTCAGGGAAGTCGTTTCCAGCCTTAATAAAAGCGCGGATAGCGGTGGGTGCTGTGTAGAAAATTGTGACGCTGTATTTTTCGACGATGTCCCAGAATCGACCGAAGTCAGGATGGTTGGGAGCGCCTTCATACATGACTTGGGTCACGCCATTAGCGAGGGGACCGTAGGTGATGTAGGAGTGTCCGGTAATCCAGCCGACATCGGCAGTGCACCAGTAAACATCGTCGTCCTGCATATCGAAGATGTATTTGCAGGTGGCGTAAGTTCCAGTGAGGTAGCCGCCGCAGGTGTGCAGGATGCCCTTTGGCTTTCCGGTGGAGCCGGAGGTGTAGAGGATGAAAAGAGGGTGTTCGCTGTCGAAGGCTTTTGCTTCGTGCTTGGAGGAAACCTTGGCAGCTTCCTCGTGCCACCAGACGTCGCGGCCACGCTTCATTTTAACGGGAGCGCCTTCGGAGCCGATGCGTTGGTGAACGATGACGGTTTCGACCTCTTTGTATTTTTTGAGGGCGTCATCGACGTTCTTTTTGAGAGGAACTACGCCACCTCGACGGTATCCACCATCGCTGGTGATTATGGCCTTGGCCTTGCAGTCTTCGAGACGGTCGACGATGGAGTCTGCCGAGAAGCCTCCGAAAATGACGGAATGAACCGCCCCAATCCGGGCGCAGGCGAGCATGGCAATGACGGCCTCGGGCGTCATTGGCATGTAGATCATAACTCGGTCCTTGGGCTTGATGCCTTTTGCGATGAGGACATTGGCGAAGTTACAGACTTCACGGTGAAGTTGGCGATAGGTGAGGGTGCGGTTTTCGCCCGGCTCACCTTCCCAGATGATGGCGGCCTTATTGGCACGGCCATTTTCAAGGTGCTGGTCGACGCAGCTTTCGCAAACGTTGAGCTTCCCTCCGACGAACCACTTGGCGTAGGGCGCTTTCCATTCAAGAGCTTTGGTCCACTTCTTTTGCCAGACAAGTTCTTTGGCTTCGCGAGACCAGAAAACGCCGGGCTTCTCGATCGACTCCTTGTACATGCGCTTGTATTGCGCCATGCTTTTGATGCGGGCTTTTTTTGAAAACTCCTTGGAAGGCCTGAAGATGCGATCTTCGCTGAGGTGGCTTTCGATATTCGTGCTCATGAGATTGTGTTAGGACGCTAACAAGTCATGCGCTGTCCCGACAATTCCCGAATCGCAGAATTAGCACAGATTTTCTAATTTTGATGACTATTTCCGGTCTCCCGATTTTTTACAGGAAAGGGCCATGAGGGCATCGCGCTCTGATTTTTCCAAGAAGCGCCACTTGCCGGGCTTGAGCTTGTTAAGGGTCAAGTCACCGATGCGGATACGGACGAGGCGTTTGACGCGATGGCCGACGGCCTGAATCATGTAGCGGATTTGGCGTTTGAGGCCGGTATTAAGAATCATTTCCATCCGACGGGAGGAGAGGCGTTTGACCGAGACGGCGCGGGCCTTTCCGACTTCGGTAAAGACTCCTTTCTCAAGCTGGGAGAGAATGGAGTTTTCGAAGGCGTTCTCGGTCGTGACCTGATAAAGTTTTTGGACCCGATGGCTGGGATGGGTAAGGGCCTGGCTCAGTTCGCCGTCGTTGCTGAGAATGAGGAGACCTTCGGAATCGAGGTCAAGTCGTCCCACGTGGGCGAGATGGTGGAGTCGCGGAGGGAGAAGTTCGTAGATCGTGGCGCGATTGTTTTCGTCGCTACGGGTACAGACGAGGCCAGGTGGTTTGTGGAGGACGATGGACTGGATCTCGAGGGGCTCGATTCGTTTCCCCTGAGCGCGGATGAAATCTCCTGGCTGCACCCGGTAGCCGGGACTAAGGCAGGGCTCGCCATTGACGACGACTTCGCCCTTCAGGACAAGTGCATCGCAGGAACGACGGGATCCGACTCCCGAGGAGGCGAGGTATTTATTGAGGCGGATGCCTTCGGGCGCTTTCATGAGAAAAAAAAAGACGGAGCCAAGGAAATGGCCCCGCCGGAAAATTTGACTGAGAAATTCAGCAGGTGGGGATTAACCCTCGGCTTTGGTCTTCGGGAGGCCAATGGCGCTCTGACCATCTTTCCATTCGCCACGCTCTTTCATGAGTTTGACTCGCTCGAAGCGCTTCATTACAGAGCGTTTACCAGTTGCGCCGCCTTTACGTTTGAGAGAGTTGTGCTTGGACATAAGATCAGGAATGGGTTGAGGGCGCGGAAGCTAGGAAGGACCCATGGCTTTGGCAAGGATGAAGTTCGAGTTAATTTCACAAGTCGCCGGGACATAATCGGATTTCTGGGGCCGATGATTGCCGCTTGGATATTCTAGCGGATCGTTTGCGTATTCCCTTCTTCTGAAGGAGTGCTTTAATGCGACGTTTCATATCCCCTTGGATATGATGGTTTTAGCGGGTGCGCCGGCGACGACCGCCTCCGGCAACGCGGCCTCTTTCCTGGCGTTGGCCACCGCCCCCACCTTGTCCCAGGCCCTGGCGACCACGTCCTCCTCCTCCTCCTCCGCCACCGCGTCGGCCTCCGCCTTTATTGCCTCCGTTGTCGCGAGTGGACTCGGATGACTTAATGCCGCGGGCGTGCAGGGATGCGAGTTCTTCGTGATGGTAGGGGTGGTCGAAATCGACGGGGATTTTCTGTTTGATGAGCTTTTCAACATCCATGAAGAACTCGTGTTCTTCGGGCGAGCAGTATGACACGGCGTGGCCGGTGGCTCCGGCGCGGCCGGTGCGGCCAATGCGGTGGACGTAGGCCTCGGCCTCGTTGGGGATGTCGATATTGACGATAAGGGTGACGTTTTTGACATCCACTCCACGGGCTGCGACATCGGTTGCGACAAGAATGGGAAGAGCTCCTTTTTTGAATTTCTCGAGGGTGCGCTCCCGTTGGGGCTGAGATCGGTTGCCGTGGATCGCTTCGGCTTCGAAGCCGTGTGAATTGATGGACTTGCAGAGCTTGTTCGCGCCGTGTTTGGTGCGGGAGAAGATGATAGTGAGGCCGTTCCCTTGTTGATCTTTCAGATGTTGAAAAAGAAGATCTTTTTTAGATTCCTTATCGATGAAGCAGACCGTTTGATCGACTTTTTCGGCGGTGGTTTGCTTGGGTTCGATTGAGACGGATGTGGGATCAATGAGGATATTGTGGGCAAGGTCTTTGATGGCGGGAGCGAGAGTGGCCGAGAAGAAGAGGGACTGCCTTTTGCGAGGAAGGGCAGCGACGATTTTTTTGACATCACGGAGGAAGCCCATGTCGAGCATGCGATCAACTTCGTCGAGGACAAAATATTCGACACCGGAGAGATCGACGTCGCCTTCATTCATATGATCCAGAAGTCGTCCGGGACAGGCCACAAGAACATCGACTCCATTCTTCATGGCTCGGATTTGAGGGTTTTTACCTACTCCGCCGAAGATGAGGGTTTTGCTGAAGCGGAGATGTCGACCATAGGTTTCGAAGCTCTGCGAAATTTGGCTGGCAAGTTCCCGGGTGGGAGTGAGGACAAGGACCTTCGCTGTCCTCCGGTTGGGGCGCCGGGGAGCGTTGTGGAGCGCGTCAAGAATGGGCAGGGTAAAGGCAGCAGTCTTACCGGTTCCGGTCTGAGCGATGCCAATGAGGTCTCTTCCCTGGAGCAGGATCGGAATCGATTGGGCCTGAATAGGGGTTGGAGTGGTGTAATTTTGCTCGGCGAGAGCACGCTTGATGGGAGCAGCCAAGGCCAGCTCCTCAAATGAGGTTGGTGTCATATTATATTGAAAGACCGGATGGCGAAAAAAGGGCCGCCCGGTGGGGCTCGACGAGGTATTTTTAAAACCCCGGAACCAGTCTATCATCGACTTAGATTGGAAAGGGGGAGAGGGACATTCCCTCCGAAGTTGGGGGACCCATATAGGAGAATTTGAAGATATCAAGGCTTATGATGATTTATAGCTCGTCGCTTTCATCAGGAGCCTCGATGAGAGGGCCTGTGATGGGGAACATTGTTTTGACTTCAGGTGTGGAGGTGGCGGTGATGGTGTCCCCATCGGCTTCAATGGCACGTTTGACGATGGGAAATCTCAGGCCTGTGCCTTTCGCTTGGGTCTGTAAGTGGTTTTTAACCCGGTAGAATCGTTTGCAAATAAAGGGGAGATCACTGCGGGGAATTCCAATGCCATTGTCAGAAACTCGGGATCGTGAAGTTTTTTTTGTTTTGTTCTCCATTAATGCGGAAGGCCGGGAAGCATGAGGTCCAGAATGACAAAATCGGGCTGGTCCTAGAGGATCCGTTCAAGTCCCTCGTGGACCATGTCCACGGTGTAGCCGTCCTGTTTCATCAAACTCTAGTGTGACGTTTCCGTCACATTTTGTTCAGCCGTAGGTTATGATTCCGACTCTTGGGATACAATAATCCCGTTTTCTTCCGTGTAAAGTTTCACGAGTACGCCATATATTACTTCAAGATGAGCGCAGCCGCAGATCAAAAGAAAGACACCCGAGCGGGGAATTACTTTATCTCCAATTATCCTCCATTTTCCTTTTGGTCGGATGACCAGAACAAGCAGGTTGAGGAAATCTACAATCAACCGTCCAAGGAAGGCGTCCCACTGGGGCTATATCATCACATTCCGTTTTGCCGGAAGCGGTGTCATTTTTGTTACTTCAGAGTCTATACGGACAAAAGTGCCGACGACATCAAGAACTATCTGGATTCGACGGTGAATGAACTCGAGATGATGGCGCGCAAGCCCCTGATCGAGGGAAGAAAGCCTCATTTTGTATACTTTGGTGGAGGCACGCCTTCGTATCTTTCCGCTAAGCAGCTGGCTCACCTGACAGATCGAATGAAGGCCATTCTTCCTTGGGATGCCGCTGAAGAGGTGGCCTTTGAATGTGAGCCGGGAACTTTGAATCCGGGAAAGCTTTCCGCGATCAAGGACATCGGGGTGACCCGTTTGAGTTTGGGAATTGAAAACTTTGATGACCATATTCTGGAAATCAACGGTCGGGCTCACCGGTCGAAGGAAGTGGGACAGGCCTACGAGCGAGCGCTGGCGGAGAATTTTGATCAGATCAACATCGATCTGATCGCGGGAATGATCGAGGAAACCGAGGAGAACTGGCAGCGCAACATTGAAAAGACCATCGAGTTGGCTCCAGACAGTGTCACGATCTACCAAATGGAGATTCCCTACAATACGACGATTTATCGCGAAATGAAGGATACCGGAAAGTTGATTGCTCCGGTGGCCGACTGGCAGACGAAGCGGCGTTGGGTGAAGGAAGCATTTGCTGCACTTGAGAGTGCGGGCTACACCGTGGGTTCAGGTTACACGGCGGTGAAAGATCCGGAGAAAGCAAAGTTCATCTACCGTGACTCTCTCTGGGGAGGCGCAGATTTGCTCGGCCTCGGGGTTGCCTCATTTTCCCATGCGGCGGGAGTTCATTACCAAAATCTGACAGAAATCGATGATTACACGAAAGCGATTGAGGTCGGAGAAATGCCGACGAAGCGCAGTTTTCGAACGACCGAGGAGCACCGTATGATCCGTGAGTTTATCTTACGGATGAAGCTGGGCCACGTTGATGCCGGACATTTTGATTCGAAGTATGGTGTTGATGTTTTAGCACGTTGGGAAAATGAACTGGGAGAGCTTTCCGAAGAAGGGCTTTTAAAAGTCGAAGGCAAGAAAATCGTGTTGGAGCGGGATGGGTTACTCTGTGTGGATAATATCCTTCACGACTTTTTTCTCCCCGAGCATCGCACGAATCAGTTGGTTTAACTCATGGAGAGGACCCTCGAGATTCAGGACCTTTTGGCCTGCGAGAATCTGCGCGACCTGCAGTTCAACTGGGTGGACCCTGAAGAGGTGGAAGATCCCTACCGGGAGCTTCTGTGTCACCAGCGCGACATGACCTCAACGCTGGCCCGCTTTCATGGAGGGAAAGTGAGCCTGAAGGTTTTTCAGGAGCCCTCGGATCGGGAATGCTACGTGCGAGAAGTGCTTTTGAAAGTTGACGACAAGCCAGTGGAGTATGGTCTGATCCGGATATTTTTAGAAAACTTTCCTGAAGAATTGAGGACGGAGATTATCGGAGGGGGGAAGCCTTTGGGGGCCATCTTGAACGACAGCGGGCTTCGGTATTTGAGCGAGCCTGGCGGTTTCCTGAAAATCCCGGGAGAAACCTTTGATCCTGATTTTTTCCCAGCTGCTGGTAGTAAATTTCTCTTTGGGCGTTACAATTCACTTCTGAGTGAGGATCGCAAAGTTCTCGCCCGAATCATTGAAATCCTACCCAGAGAAAAATCATGATCTCAAATCCATCATATGACTGTGACGTCCTCATCATCGGAGCCGGTCCGGCAGGGACAACGGCCGCGACCATTCTTGCGGAAGAGAAAGGAAGAAAGGTGATCGTATTGGAGAAGGAACATTTTCCGCGTTATCACGTCGGTGAGTCGCTCATTCCCCACTGCTGGGATACCCTCGATCGGTTGGGGATGACGGGCCGACTTGAAGCCAAGGGGTTTCAGTCCAAGCAGAGTGTTCAGTTTGTGAGCCCGGATGGCGAGCTGTCGACGCCGTTTTATTTTTCTAAGCATACCACTCACCCCCGTGCACGGACCTGGCAGGTGGATCGAGAAACCTTCGACACCATGATGATGGAGCGGGCCCGGGAAGCGGGTGCCGAAGTGCGCGAGGGTATTAAGGTTCTCGATTTTTTAGAAGTGGACGGGACGATCGAGGGTGTGATTGCTGAAGATGAAACGGGCCAAAAATTTGAGTTACGAGCTCCAATCACGATGGATGCTTCAGGACGTGATGCTCTTTTTCAACGGAAGAAAAAATGGCGGAAACGAGATCCTAAATTGAATAAGATCGCAATCTGGACACTCTATAAAGGCGCTAAACGTGATGCTGGGGTTGATGAAGGAGCCACCACGATCGCCTACGTGAAGGGAAAGGGATGGTTTTGGAATATTCCGCTTAAGGACGATATCGTGAGCACCGGAATCGTCGCGGAACGAGATTATTTGTATCGCGATGGGCGTGACCCTGCGGCGATCTATGAGCGCGAGATCAAGGAAAATAAATGGATCGAAGAGCACCTTTCCGAAGGGGAGCAATTTGGCGAGTATTGGGTAACCGGTGAGTATTCCTATCGCGCCGAGCATTGCGCAACTGATGGGCTTGTTCTCATTGGCGATGCCTTTGCTTTTCTGGATCCGGTCTTTTCCTCCGGAGTTTATTTGGCCCTGACCACGGGCTCCATGGGAGCGGATGCCGTCGAGAAGGCTCTTGTGGAGGGGGACTTCAGTGGTGAACAATTCAGTGATTACGGAAAGCGCGTGTGTCAGGGGATTGAGTGGATGCGTAAACTTATTTATGCTTTTTACGACGATGACTTCAGCTTTGGAGATGTCGTGGACAAATATGCCGAGGTTCGCCGTGATTTGACGGATTGTTTGATTGGGGACTTGATGGACAAGAATTACACCAAGCTATTTGAGAGAGTTGCTGAGTTCGCAGAACTTCCGTCCGAACTGCCTCACGGTAAGACCTTGCAAAGCGGAGCCCCTGTTTAATTTGAAGATTACTATCCTCACGGCAGGAACTGGCAGCTATTACTGCGGGGCCTGCATGCGCGACAACGCACTGGCCAAGGAGCTGATTGCGAGGGGGCATGAAACTCATTTGGTCCCGATGTATCTTCCACTTCAGCTTGATGAAAAGAGAGTCGATGAAGCGACGCCTGTCTTCTTTGGCGGCATCAACGTCTTCCTTCAGCAAAAGTACCGGATTTTTCGAATGTTGCCGCGCTGGATGGATCGTCTTTTCAATGGGAAAGGGCTTTTGAAAGCGGTCGCGAAGCGCAGTCACCTGACCTCGGCGAAGGAGCAAGGCGAGATGACTTGTTCAATGTTGCGGTTGGAGGAGAGCAACCTTGGGAAAGAAGTTGATAAGTTGGCCGAGTGGTTGGAGCGGGACGGCAAGCCTGAAGTGGTGGTGCTTTCTAATGCACTCCTTGCGGGATTGATTCGTGAGCTTAAAAAACGGTTGGAAGTCCCTGTGGTTTGTACATTTCAGGGCGAGGATTCTTTTCTCGATGGTTTGCCGGATCCGTGGAGAGGTGAAGCCTGGAAGGAAATGGCGATGAGGGTTGCGGATGCCGATGCCCTAGTTTCTCCGAGTTCCTACTATGCGACAGTGATGGAAGAGAGACTTGGGTTGGAGACGGGCGCCATAGATGTTATTCCTAATGGAATTGATCTGGCGGGATACGAGATGAACAAGGGTGGTGAGAAGATTGGGTATCTGGCAAGAATGTGTCATGCCAAAGGTCTGGGGCTCCTGGTTGACGCTTTTATTCACTTGAATGACCCGTTGTTGAGGCTTGCGGTCGCCGGAACGATGGGGGGTGGAGACGATGTCTATGTGGCCGCACTTCAAAAAAAACTTAAGAAAGCCGGTCTTCAAGATTGTGTCGAATGGCTGCCGGATTTGGATCGCGAAGAGAAGTTAGATTTTCTACAGAGTTTGTCGGTTTTTTCAGTGCCTGTCACCTATCCTGAGGCATTTGGGCTTTATCTGGTGGAAGCAATGGCTTGTGGTGTTCCGGTAGTGATGCCCAATGCTTCTGCTTTCCCTGAGATTTTGGAAGAGGCAGGATGTGGAATTCTGGTCGAGCCGAACTCCTCCAAGGACCTGGCGAGGGGCATTCGAGAGATGCTGGAAAATCCGGATCGAAAGGCGATGGGAGAAAAGGGTCGGCGAGCGGTCGAAGATCGCTATCATGCTGGGGCAATGGCATCTGAGTTTGAAAAGGTTTTTGGGAAGGTGGTGTCAAAATGAGTGATCATTTTGAGTGGTCTCGGCTTGTTGAGTTTTATGAGACTGATTTGGCGGGGATCGCCCATTTTTCAAACTTCTATCGCTGGATGGAGTCGGCGGAGCACGCCTTTAAAAGGGAGCGGGGAATGATTCTCCACCGCGATGGAGTTGGTTGGCCGCGAGTGAATGCGAGCGCGGATTTTAAAAAACCGGTAAAATTCGGGGACTTGGTGCGAGTGCGAGTAGAGGTGGCGCAATTGCGGACGCGCTCGGTGCGATGTGTGTTCGAGATTCGTGTCAATGAAAGTGCAGAGGTTCATGCGACAGGGGAAATGACCTCGGTATGTGTTGACTTGAGCACAATGGAAGCGATTAAAATTCCTGCTGAAATTCGGGAATGTTTGTCGTAGGAATACTCGGAAAAGAAATTCGCGGTAGCCAGACCGAAAAGATCGGAGATACTGTCCCCAGCTGAGAAAATCATGGCGGCAAAGAATAATATGAACTGGGTAGCATTTTCACTAATGACGGTGGCCTTTTGGGGGCTGTATGGGGTGTTTCTTCACAAAGGGGCGATGGGGATGAAGGACCCGGAGTTTGGGCGCTACAAAGCCTTTCTCGTGGTAGGGATCGCCTACTTCCTGGTGGCCGTTCTGGCTCCTTTGATCTTGCTTAAACTTTCGGGTTCGGACCTCAAGTTTCGCGGTGAAGGGTTCAAATGGTCTCTGATTGCAGGTGTTGTTGGCGCGGTCGGGGCACTTGGCGTCCTTCTTGCGTTTGGAAAAGGCGGGCACCCTTCGGCCGTGATGTCGATTATTTTTGCAGGGGCACCCATCGTTAATGCAGTGGTGGCACTGAAGCTGCATCCGCCCGAGGGGGGGATGTCGGCAATCCGTTGGCAGTTTTATGCAGGGATCGCCTTGGCGGCGATTGGGGGATTCATGGTGACCAAATTTAAGCCAGATCCTCCCAAGAAACCGGCTCCCGTTCAAAGCCCTGCAGACTAGCGCTGCTTTGGATAGCGGGGGCCACCCCCGCCATAGGTGGACACGGCGAAATCAAAGGCCGGACCTCCGTGCCGTGGATCGAATGAGGTTTTGAGTTCGCCGGTCAGAAGACCGGCGTATTTTTTGGTGAGATCGGGTTTGGCTTCGGCGATGTTGACGAGCTGATGAGGATCCTTGGAGAGATCATAAAGTTCATTGGCAGGGCGCTTAGCGAAGGACCATTGGTAGAATTTCGATTCAGATCCAAGGTCGACGATGACGGTCTTGGTTGGGCCGTTGTCAGTATCTCCATACCAAGTGTTCTTTATGGTAGCTTTCTGCCAAAGCGGGGTGCCGTTGGGCCAGAGGGTTGGAAGATAATTGCGGATGTAGAGGTAATCGTGGTCGCGGTAAGAACGTGAGGGATAGCCCTCCATGCTGGGAGCTTCCTGACTGGGAACGTGACGTTCTTTTCCGGTGATGATGTGCTTGCGGAGTGAAGCATCGCCAGCGATAGCCGGGAGAAGATTTTTACCGGTCATTTCCTTGGGTGGGCTTAGTCCGGCTGCTTGCAAAAATGTCGGGGCGAGATCAATGAGCGATACGAAATCTTTGAAGGCTTGTCCGGGTTTAATTTTGTCACCCCAACGAATGGCGAGGGGAACGCGGGTTCCAGAATCGTAGAGATTGGATTTACAGCGGGGGAAGGGCATGCCGTGATCTCCGGTGACTACGATGATCGTGCTATCGAGTTCTCCGATTTTCTCAAGTTGAGCAATCGCTTTGGCAACGTCGGAATCAAATCGTTGAACTTCGAAGTAGTAATCGGCGACATCACCGCGGACTTCATCGGTGTCCGGGAAGAAGGGGAAGATTTTGATTTTGGAGAGATCCATTCCGGAATTCTTACCCGAGCCTTTCCTGTATCCGCGGTGTGGATCGGAGGCCCCGAGCCAAAAGCAGAAAGGGGTATCTTTGTCCGGACGGGCACCGAGGAATTCTGCAAACCCTTTCCGGTAAACTTTTCCGGCGGGGTGCTCCTTCAAAAATTTCCCTTCAAGTTTTCCCGGCCCGAAGGATTTACGCCATGAACCGGTGTGATATCCGGCATGTTGCAGAAGGCGAGAATAAGTCTCCACCTCCTGGGGAAGGGTTCCGTAGAGATTGGCTCCTCCCTTGAGCCTCCAATGCCACTGGCCGGTCATGATGGAGTTCCGGCATGGAGTACACGAGGGCGAGGAGACGTAGGCGTTGTGAAAGAGGGCTCCTTCCTTGGCAATCCGATCAAAGGAGGGAGTCGCTACGACCGAATCGTTGCCATAAATCGAGGCATGGGGCGCCCCCCAGTCATCGGCAATGCAGAAGAGAATATTGGGGCGTTTGGTTTCGGCCGTGCAGGTGATTATTAGGAGAGAAAAGACAAGAAATTTCATGTGGAAAGCACACAGGGATACGGAAGCAAAGCCCTTATCCTTGCGGGTTTCGCTTGAAGAGTTCCCAAGTGAGTGTCACCGAAATGAGTGAGATGATCGACCCGGTAAGAATATCGAGAGGGCGATGTTGCCAAGTTGTGGCAATGGAAAGAATACCTAACCCAAGCAGGGGCAGCATCCAGTAAAGTCGGGATGGTCTTTCACGAGCGAGGAGGCAGATGATGGTGATCGGCCCCATCACATGCCCGCAGGGGGCGATGCAGACCGGATTGTCAATAGCGATGAGGTCGCGGTGTGTTTGGTAAAGCGGACCTTCGGGTGTTTCGGGGCGGATCATCTCGGTCGGGAAAAAATACCAGATGCTTCCAATTACGAGAAAGCTTAGCAGCACTGAGATGAGGTATTGGTAGAAATCCCGCTGTTCCCCAAGGGCATAGGCACCGAACCAAGGCATAATGAGCATGAGCAGATAGGGGATGGTCATGAGCGGCCAGAAAGGAACCCAGGCAGGCATCCCGACGACACAATGTTCAACTTCAGTTCGATGATTGATCATCAGATAGGCCGCCATCAAAGGTGCTCCCAAGGCGTGCAGGAAAAACGATCTGACGAGGAATTGTTTCATTAGGTTTTGATTGAAAGAATAGAAAAAGCGCAGCTTTTCAAGGCTTGCGCTTGCTTGTTTGAGGGCCACCTCTGTTGTGGCGCATTTTCTTAAGACACTACCACCGCCTTGTCGTCTTCACTCGTCAGGATTCCAATTTCAGAAACGATGGAGGCACCATTGGCATAAAGGACATCCTGGGCTTCGTGGAGGTTTTCGGGACTAACGGCTAGAAGGAGGCCGCCGGACGTTTGGGCGTCGGCGAGCAGAACCTGAATTTCCTCGGGGACATCGGGGCTAAAGGTGGTGAACTCTTTGGCGAGTCTGAGGTTTTCGCGGCTTCCTCCGGGGACGCAGCCTTGTTTGATGAATTCGATAACTTCAGGGGCGATTGCGGGAACCGCTGCGGAATCGATGCGGGCAGTGACCTTGGATTCGCGACAAAGGTGGCTGAGATGTCCAAGGAGTCCAAAGCCGGTGACATCGGTGCCGGCGTGAGTCAGCCCAACTGAAGCGATGGCCGAACCGGAGGTATTGAGCGAGGCCATCTGTTCCGAGGCTTTGGCTTCAAGTTCAGGTGAACAAATGCCCCGCTTGATGGCGGTGGAAATGATGCCGGTGCCAAGGGGTTTTGTGAGAAGGAGATGATCACCCATTTGTGCTCCGGCGTTGGAAATGACCCGGTGAGGGTTGACCGTTCCGGTGACGGAAAGTCCATAAAGCGGTTCCGGGTTTTGGACGGTGTGACCTCCAGCGAGGGCGCAATGGGCTTCCGCGACTTTATCGGCGCCTCCTCGCAGGATTTGGTTGATGGTATCGAGATCAAGCTCGTCGGTGGGCACTGCGACAATGTTCATAGCCGTGATGGGCTTCCCTCCCATGGCGTAAACATCGGAGAGGGAGTTGGCGGCTGCGATTTGCCCGAAGAGATAAGGGTCGTCGACGATCGGAGTGAAGAAATCGAGTGTTTGAACCAAGGCCAGGTCTTCGCTGATGCGGTATACGGCAGCATCGTCCGAGCTGGCGGATCCAATGAGAAGATTAGGGTCTGAGATGTTGGTAAGGCCACGCAAGACTTGCGTGAGTTCGGCTTGGCCGAGTTTGGAGGCTCATCCTCCGCAGGAGGATAATTCTGTTAGGCGTTTGATGTCTTCACGACTCATGTGTAGATCGTAGCCGATGATCGATATTTTTAAACCCTTTCCCTTTCGTTCGGTTGGTTTATGAAGCTAAAGTGTTTCTACGATGGCACAGAAACCTGATCCTTATGAGCTTGAGGGCGTGAAACGTTGCGCTCTGAACCCCTTTCCCTGGCTCACTGTTTTTTTCGCAATGCTCGCCTTTCTTCTCGGTTTGATCATGTTGTCGCCGATTCCGGAGAAGGTTCGGAGGAAGATCGGAATCTCCGGATCCAAGGAAAAGGCCAAGCCTGTGCCCCCTCCGAAACCCGAGATCATTGTGATAGAGAAGATCGTTGAAAAGGTAGTGAAGGTTGGGCCTCCCTATTACACTGTGAAGTCCGGAACAGACATTACAAAAACCTCGTTGGGGTTCGACTTTAAGTCCCTCGTTGAAGAGCGTCCGGGGCGTTTGGTGACTACAGAGCGTGAGGGAAATGGATCCTACGAGGCCTCATTCACGATCTTCATCAATCGACCGGAAGCGGCGAAGCATCTGGACGAAGTGACCATGGCCAATCCTGAGTTACTTAAAGCACTTCCCGGATTGGAGCCTATGATCGAGAAGGCTAGGGTTTCACCTTTTTTCAATAAGCTCTATGACAACAAGCTTTCACGGCTCAAGACCTATGCGAAACGAATTGATCGTCTTTTGACCAAGCACAATTATTATGATTGTCAGACGATGCTCGAATTGGAGCACCCAGGGTCGAAGCGAAAAGTGTTTCTGATGCAATCTGACATGGATGTGGTTTCCGATGGTTCCGATGGAGATCGTCTTCCGGCCATGCCTGATGAGATTGTTAATTCGAGCCACTATCAACCTTTTACCAGTTTTGGGTGGGCTAAGACCGGGAAGGTGGAGAATCCCATGATTGAGGGTTGGAAGAAGCTCTTGGTAAAAGAAAAAGCGAGCGGGAATACAAAGGAGGTCAGGAGATTGGAGACTGGAATTAACGACCTGAAAAAGCGTAGTTTTCTGATCGCGGAGTATGATCCATTCATCGTGATTCCGGTTGATGTGTTGGGTGATCGCGAGAGTCCTTTCGGCCCAAACGTAGGGGACTATGTGGTGGTGATGTATGGGAAGGCACTTTATCCGGCGATTGTGGGTGATGGAGGTCCGACCTTCAAAGTGGGTGAGGCCAGTCTGCGGATGGCCAAAGAGCTCAATGATAAGGCGTCACCCTACAATCGACCCGTGTCAGAGGTGAGTGTGACCTATCTTGTTTTCCCGAGAAGCTCTGGGAAGTGGGTTGCTCCAAACTACGAAAACTGGCGCAGCGAGTGCCTCAAGCTGGTCAATGAGATTGGAGGTCTTGGCGAGGGATACGACCTTCACCGGTGGGCGGATATCCTTCCCCAACCAGGTCAGTAAGAGTCGTGCCGGCTCTTTTTTAGCGATTTTTGGCGATATCCCGAAGTTCAGCGACCACCGTGTCGATATTGGCGGTTGGAATGGCGAGGGAGCGATGGCGGAGAGCCCGGGCAATGTTGATGCCGACCACTTCACCCTTCAGATTGATAAGAGGAGTGCCGGTGAGGCGAGGGCTCAATGGTTGATCGTGATAAAGGCAGTGGGGGAAGCCATTGCGCCTTTTACTGAGATCTCCACCGCGGGCGCTGAGAGAGGAGAGGGCTCCGTCTCGCTGGGATGCGGATCGGTCGAAGGATCCAGCCGCAGAAGGTGGGCGGAGATCAAGGATGGGGCGGAGGGTCACTTCGTTCTTTCCTCGCTTTACGACCAGAACGATTTTTTCCCCGGGCGACCGTTTTGAAATGCCCACGGCCAAGGCTTCAATGCTTTTGACGGGCGATCCTTCAAATTCCAGAATTTCGTCTCCCTCTAGCAGGCCCACTTTGTCGGCGGGACTGCCGATCTCGACGATCTCAATCACTGGGGTGGTCGATTCAGGGGAAAAAGTCACACCGAGGTAGGCGCTTGGTTCTTCCGAGGTATGGTTCAGTTCGAAACCCTTTTTGGGAGCAACCCGGGCCGGTTGGGTGATCACTCCGGTGAGAAAGCCTCTGGAGGTTGGAGTGAGAATGAGCTGACCTACTTTAGGTTCATTGGGGTCCCAATCGACAGGCACGAGGCCGGTGGAGTTCACTCGAATCAAGGCGAGGTCGAAGTCCTTGTCTACGGCCATGATTTCTACCGGATAGTCCTTTTCTTCAAAAGTCAGCGTGAGGCCTTCGATATCTTCAATCTCCGAGGCTTTTGTGAGAAGCTGCCCCCCTTTGTGAATGACCGTTGCGCTGACAAGAGTGCGGCCTTCTTTGTTTTTAAGAGGAACAACAGATTTGGCGAACTTCTCGCGCAGGTCGTTGAGCGAAGTCTGGAATTCTTTTGCCGGGATTCGATCTGAGCTACTATCACCTTCACCGAAATCGGTCACCATCATGTCGATGACACCGGCGACAGGTTGGGGGAAGTGCCTTCGGGCAATTACCTCCTCAGGTTTCAATAAAGCCGATTTTCCGTTTCCAGTCGTGAGGGTGAGCTCGCCTCCTTTCCTAAGACTGAGTGCGAGGGAAACTGTGCTTGCGATTGCTTCGCCATTGACGGAGGTGAGGACGTCGCCATTAGAAAGACCTGCTTTTTCGGCGGGGCTCCCAGGCACGATTGACTTGATTCGTGGAACCCTTGCTTCAAGAGTGAATCCATAGCGAGGAGCTTTATCCGCTTCTGGATCTGGTTCCCAACGGTCGAGAAAAGTCTGCATGTGATGAGGATCGAGGAGCCGTGGACGGGTGAGTAGGGTTGCCGCTGCGGGATCATCTTTTCCGTGCTTTTTCAGGGCTTCTTCGAAGCGGTCACGAAGTTCGGCGTAAGGTTCATCGAACATGTTTTCGAACTGCTGTTGTGCCTGGGTCGGGCGACCAAAAGATTCACTGTTCATGAGCGCGTCCCAACGGGCGATGATGGCGGGAAGCGGGACGTGTTTGTTCACTCGCCATGATCCGCTGATGTTACTGTTGATGCCGATGACCTCTCCTTTGAGGTTGAAGAGGGGGCCGCCTGAGTCACCGGAAATCACCATGGCGGTAGAGGTGATGGAGTCGCTGAATCCACTTTTGGTTCCTGCTTCAGTGATGCGGCCAAGGCGGACCGGGGAGGGGCGTCCCACAACGGGGCCGCCGGGGTGTCCGGTGGCGATCGCCCAGTCACCGATCTTGTAGTTTTTTGTTTTGACGTAGGGGCGGAAGGGAAAGGGACCCGGAGCATTGATCTTAAGAAGGGCCCCATCGGTTTCGTGGTCGACTCCGAGGCTGGTGGCAGGGAGTTCGCGGCCATCAGCGAGGAGAACCTTCATTTGTTTTCCGGGTTCCGAGGTCACGTGGGCAGCGGTGATGACGAGGCCATCCGGAGTAACGATGACGCCCGAACCAGAGCCCCCATTCAACATGATTGCTACAGTGGCCTCGACGAGATCAGGGGTGAGGCGACGAACTGTTCGGTCAAGTTCCCTCGGGGTTTGCGCAATGAGGGACCCGATGAGGAGCGGAAGGATGAGGAGGTGTTTCATTGGATCAGAAGGGGCGGGTTTCAGCCATAAGGCGGGTCAGGGCATCGCGCACGTCCTGCGGTTGTAGTGCGAGCGTGCGGGTTGGAGAAACAGCGGCAATATTCAGGCCCAAAGCGCGTCCTGTGAGATCGAAGATAGGAGAGCCGCAGTCCCAGGCATTGAGGGGAACAGTGTGGGCGAGGACATCCGGGAAGGGGCCACGACGGACGCTGGGGATCATGGGGATGCCTGCTTTGATATCGATGCCGGTGGTCGGAGGGATAATGAGGGGAGCGACTAACTTTACTTTGAACTTTTTGCTCTCCTCTCCGTATCCGATCTTAACCGTTACTTCGTCGCCTACTTTACGATCGTCGAGAAAGTTGATGAGGTCGTTGCGGCGTCTGATTGGAGTGTCATTGAGACTTGTGATGACATCACCAGGTGAGAGGCCGGACTCGAAGGCGGGTGTGTCTGATTTGATGGCGGCGATGATCACTTCCGAGTTCATCTGTTCAGTCACGAAGCCGAGTCCGGTGATCTGGCTAGAGGCCTGGACGGTAGGCGTTTTTTCGGCCAATAGATGGCTGAAGGTGCCGAGGTAGGAAGTGGGTTCGGATACCATATCTTCGGTGTTTTCTTGCAGGAGAATGGGTGCTGCGAGGGTGGTGCCTGGTTGTGGAACCTCGTCCGTCCACTTCACAACAGGGAGCCCCGTGGCATCGATCCCGACGAGGGCGAGGTCAGTTGTTTCGTCGGTGGCGAGGAGGACTCCGGTGAAGTTTTCCCCGCCAAAACGGACCCGGAGGTCGGGTCCGAGTTCGCTGGCCTTGGTCAGGATGAGCCCGTCCTGCCGAACAATGGTGCCAATGGCGGAGTGGGTGGCTTGAGATCCTTCGTTAAAAATGAGAACACACGGTTTGGGAGACGGATGAGTGCTTTGAACAAAGCGCTCGCGGGCCTCACGGAGGGGAGAGTCAGTGAGCTTTTTTATATCTTCAGTGGAAATCTCAGGCGCGAGAGGGAGCTTCGGGAGATCGGGTTCGGATAAATCGGGGAGGATGGAATCAAGTTCCGGGATTTCACCGATGAGCTTTGTGAGCATGAGTGCGGGCGTGTTGTTCGACCGGGGTTTTAGGGTGAAACCAATGAGGTTGCCCGAAAGATCCAGGACGGCGGAACCCGGGGTGTGGAAAATACTGTCGAGGCGGAAGATGGTGGCATCGTCGGGCGGGGGGAACTCAAGGTGCTCGACGTAAAGTCCGGTGGGTTCGCCAAGTGAAGCGATGGGAGCGCAAGTCGGAACGGCGACAGTATGATCAACGACTCTGGCAATGTTGACCGGGGAAAGGGTGGGGTCTTTTTCCTCGAGTTTGAGGAGGGCGACAAAGCGTTTGGGTCTCTCGACAATGGTTGTGAGTTTAAGGCGCGAGCCGTCAGGTTTGTAAAGGAGGTAGGGGGCGTCTTCCCCGTCGATGCTGCGCAGGTAAGGGGAGAGAAGATGACCTTCCTTGCTGACGACGATCGCGACACGGGTGTCGGGGAGACCGGTGCGCCCGATGATTACGGTTTGAGCTGGTAATGTTTTTGCCAAAGCGAGAGTGCTTTTCTCGATCGCTTGCTCGTGTCCGGACGTCCAAGTGATGGCGTTGACGGACGAGAGGGCAGCGAGGGAGGCGGTCAGGATGAGGGATTTCATATTACCAGACTTGTTGAAGTTCTTTGACGGGGAGCCAGAAGCTGCTGTCGGATGAGTCAACACGGGCGTGGGTGGCATTGACTTCAGAAACCTGCACGATCTGACCGGCGCGAAGCGGGGGAAAATCCCAGTCAGGAGTGCCTGCTTCGGGTTCTCGAGGGAGTTCGTCGGCAGTGATCATGTATTGATCTGGAGCGTAGTCGTGAGTCTGCCGCCAGGCGGCTGTTCCTAAAAGAAGAAGGGCGAGGGCTGCCGTGATAACGCCTGGCCAACGGGGAAGGGGGAGAAACTTGCGGACTCCGAGGCAGAGAAAGGAAATGACCCAGACGATGGCTGCGACGATGATCCATTGGTCGGGACGAAGGTCGAGAAAGCGGTAGCGAGTGACGGTGAGATCTCCCTGGCGTTCGCGGATTTCGCTCATGAAATCTCGGGCTTCTTTGTCGAGGGGGTTAAGAAGAAGAGCGGTGTGACAGGTCGCGCGGGCGCGGGCGGGGTCATTTGAAGAGAGATACGCTTGAGCTAAATTGAAGTGGAGAGAAGCTCGGTTAGGCTCCTCTTTGATCAGAGCTTGGTAGCCAATGATGGCTTCGCGGTAGTTGGCTTTCTCGAAGTAGTTATTCGCTTCCTCCAGAGTCGCTCCACGGAGTCCTGAGAAAGTGAGGAGAATGAGCAAGGAGAATTTGGCAAGCTGTGAGGCAAGGGCCTTAAAGTCGACGGGAGGAGCAGTGGTGGAAAAGGAAGACTCGGCGTGGGTTAAGAGACTGGCCGAGATGTCAGGGTTGTCGATGGCTCCGGCAATTTCTCTGGCAGTGGCTCCGGCTGGAAGGTCGAGACGATGGCGAAGAATGGGGAGGAGGTCGTTGTCGATGGCCTCGGGGATACCTTTTCCTGTTTCGAAGTTCTGGATCAGTTTCTTGAGAACTTTTTCGCGTTCCTTGGATTCAGGATCACGGGCATCGAGGTGTTTTTTGACGAAGCCAAAAAGAAACGGGAGTAGCGGAGCAATGGCAAAGGCGCCAAAGGTCGCAACGGGGAGATTGAGGAGGACGGGGCGGGTGATAGAGGGGCCGGAAGTGGGCCGAGGGGTGAAGGAATCGCTGATGTTCTCGAACCCGGAGAGGGTGAAGGGGGGAGTGATTTTATGGAATTGCCACTGGTCGCCTACGGTGTCGAAGGAAGCGAGGGTGATCGCCGGAAGGGTGCCAATTTTACCGGTCGGGAGAAGAGTTTGGGTAAATTCACCCTCCCAAAAGTCCCAGTTACTGCTGACTCGAGATTGAAAGAAACTCTCGACGGATGGGAAGCCGTCGGATGAAAAATCGATCTGATTGCGGAGCTTGGGATTTCCCAATCCAGTCACCGCGATGTTAATTTCGAAGGGGTGGGCAGCTTGAGGTTGGCGAGGGCGAAAGTCGGCCTCAAATTTCCAATCGCCGATGAGGCCTGTGTCGATGGCCTGGTCATTAGGGTTGGGGGGAATGGGGATGACTTTGATTTCGAAAGGAAGAACGTGAGTGCGGAGGCGGGAGCTCGCTCCGGAGGTGCCCATGGTGGCGCTAAGATGGCCGGTCGCTTTGCCGATCTTGGTGAAGTAAAGCCGGGATCTATAGAGACGAACGGTGTAATATTTCCCATCGATTCTTTGGTTTTCGTATCCTTGATAGATATTGGGACTGTCGTAAGGGTCCCTGAAGCGGCTGAAGAAGATGCCCCTTGATTTTGAAAGAAAGAAATCGCTGGGAACTGCTTTTCTTCCCTGAATTCGGGTGAATTGGTGCCACTGTCCGCCGCTGATGCGGTTGGAGGGAGGGGAGAAGGAGAAACGAGGTCTGATGGAGGAGGCCTCTTCGCGTTGTAAGATGAGCTCCCGAAATTCAACTTCGACCGCTTCTCCGAGATGAACCTGCTTTGGGATTTCAAGCTGCTTGTTCCAGAGGACTTCGAGACGGTTGTCGGTTTCGGACACTTTATTTTTTTCAACCCGAATGTCCCCGATTCGGATGAAGAAGTCACGATTGTCGAGGGCGACAGGAATAGGAGGGAATTCGATCAAACCAGGCGCGGTGGCGATGAAATCGATCCTATTTTCCGTTTGCATTTCGTTGCGCGCGTTATTCGGAAGTCGGACACTGGAGTAACCGAGCCAGCTAATCTTGGGATGCCTGGGAAGCTCTCCCAGCTCCAATTCGGTTTTGGTGATGAGCTTGATGTGAGCCAGACGATAGTCTGCAATGACGCTGGGTGGATAGATGATGTAAGGCTCCTCCTGCGCATTGGAGGAGAGTGTGGCCAGAGTGATCAGGCAGAAGAGAATACGGAGCATGGTGAGCCTAAAAAGCTAGTGGTTTTTGCTGCGGGGAACACGGTCACCTTTGCTGTGATGCTGGCGGCGGAGCCTGTCCATGAGTTTGCCTCGGAGGTCGCCATTTTCTTTTTCGGCGCGGCGAAGATCGTTTTCATCGCTCTCTTCCTCACCTCCGCTGCCTTTTTCGCCTTCCTGTTCCTTATCGCCACTGCCGGGTTGTTCCCCATCAGGACGGTCTCCCTGTGGGTTTTCACCTTTGTCCTGCTGGCCTTCCTGATCGCGTTGCCGGCCACCTTCATCTTCTCCTTCACCTTCCTGGGGTTCCCCGTCCTGAGGTTCGCCTTCCCCTTCGCCTGATTGCGGTTGGGGCTGCTGCTGTTGAGGGTCGATGAGGTGGTCAAGGGCATCCTGGATATGTTGTTGGGCTTTGCTTAATTCCCGCTCCCGATGGGGGGAAGGAGCGAGAACGATGTCTTCTTCAGCAAGGCGGTAGTCTTTCAGCCCCTCTTCGGGGAGGATAGTGGGAGTGTCTTCAATCGCTTCGGATCTGGCGATGAGGTCCTGGATGGATGTGACAGAATCCTCGATGGCCTTTTTGTTGACTTCGATCCGGGTGGTGACTTCACGTTCGAGGCTTTTTACAAATTGCTTTTCTTGTTCGAGGGCGGTGGAGATGTTCTTGATGGCAGCTTGATAGGCCTCGAAATAATCGAGGTAGGCTTGGACACGGGAGAGGTTTTTATAAGCGAGGGCAAGGTTGTCGCTTAGTTCTTCGTCGCTTGGTTTTAAGGGAGCGGCGTTTCTATAAATTCCCAGGGCATTCTTAAAGGAGCGCTTGGCGCCTTTGAGGAGTTTGACTGGATCGGCACGCTCCTTCATCGCCATCATCATGATATCCTGTTCCGACTTGGGGAAGCGGGCCTGGCCTTTGCGGTGATGAAGAAGACCGAGTTTGTGGCGGGCGGCGAAGATGAGATCTAAGCGGTCTTCGGGAGCTTCGTCCGCGGCTTTGTTGTAAAGATCGATGAGGAGCTTAAAGCGGTCGTCCGATTCCAGGGTGAGGTCGGGCTCGGCCTTTTCAAGTTCGAGTGCCTGGTTGTAGTAGCGGACGCTGCGTTGGGCGTTGGTGAGAGTGGGGTCCTCGAGTCCCTTGCGGATTTCTTCGGGGAGATATTCAGAGGAAGCAGCGGTATCGGATGCGGCCTCTTCGCCGGCGAGAATAGCATTGGCACGTTTGATCCAAGCATCGGGACCATTCGGGTCGTGGGTAAGGGCTCCGAGGAATTTTTCGTCAGCATCGAGGAAGACGGCCATGGGGTAGGTTTCGACGCTAAACTTTTTGGCAAGGGACCGTCGTTCTTGACGTTCGTCATCAGACAATCCGATCTGCGGAAGGTCGATGATGGCACGGATCACTTTGGCATCGGCCCATTTTTGGAAGACTTGATGTTTGAGAATTTCTCGTTCGAAGGTGATGGAGAGTTTTGACCAATCCGAGCCGGTGAAGATGAGGAGGGCGGGGAGGCCCTCTTCCCTCGCGAGTTCAATCGCTTCTTCGTAGGTTTCGACTTCCTCGGCGGGGAGCATTTGCGGCAGGGCTATGAGGAGGGCAATGGCGGTGGTGAGGGGATGCCAGGTTTTGGTACGGAGGGGGAGGAAAAGATGGATCATAAGGCAGAGGAGGGCGATGGCCAGGGGCCAAGCATAGAGGTCAAGGGGACGTTCGTAGAGTTCGGCTGCGATGTTTTCGCCATTGAGTTCAATGGTGTCGACGCGGGAGCTGAGCTTGGCAACTTGTGCGTCCACTTCTTTGGGAGAAGCGGCAAGGAAGAGACCATTTGTTGACTCGGAAAGCCGTCGTAAAGTTTCGTGGTTCGCTTTGGTGGACATGGTGGAGCCGGGGACATTGGCGGGAACAGCATCTTTTCCGAAGGCCACCGAGATGACCGGGATGTTGGCTTTTTTAAGTTGAGCAAGGACTTTGTCGGGGTTGGGGCCCGTGACGTTGTCGCCGTCTGAAAGAACGATGATGGCAGAGCCCGGCGGAGGTTCCTCGGTGAGGAGGTTTTGAGCTTCACGGAGTGCCGCATCGACATCGGTGCCGCCAACGAGAATGTCACCGGGCTGAATTTTGTTCACCTTGTCGAGGAGCATGGATCGGTCGCGGGTGACAGGACTTTCAGGGTAGGTGGCTCCGGCGAATGAAAGGAGGCCAATCTTATCGGTGGGACGTTTTTGGATAAAGGCGCGAAGCATGAGCTTGGCGGCCTCGATGCGACTGATGCCATCGGCATCGGTGGCGCTCATGGAATTGGAGATATCGAGAAGGACAATGAGGTTCTTGGCGGGTCGTCGATGCTCGGTGATTTCCTTCCCTCCGATGGGGCGGAGAACTGCAATCAGAGCGAGGATCAGGGCAACACTAAGAACGATCGATAAAATGCGACGTCGAACGGGTGAGGCGTTGGACTGAAGGTGGCATTTTTCGGCGTTTTGAGTGAGGAGAGCGATGGCGCGGCGGCGTTGGATGAACGCCCAGTATGCAGCGGCAATCGCGAGAGCGAGGACCGGAAGGACCCAGGAGAGATGTTTGAGTGCGATGAATTCCATGGGAGTTCGGGGTTAGGAGATTTCGCGAAGAAGAGTGTTTCGCAAGAGGAAAGCGAGTGAGAGGGCTGCGATTCCTGCATAGAGGATATTGGGGTAGAGGTCGCGTTGGTAAACGAGAGCTGGGTGCTGCCGGGAGGTGGTTTCGAGAGTATCAATGGTGTCCATGACTTCCTCGAAGCCTCTGTTATCTTTAGCTCTGAAGAAGCGTCCTCCGGTGATCGCAGCGATCTTTTGAAGGTTACGAGTGTCGAAACGAATGGTGGCACCCATACGGGAAAGGGGTCCGAGGAGGAAGGGGTCGTCGCTGCCGATGCCGACGGTGTGGATGACAATATCTTGTTTTTTTGCAGCCTCGGCGGCGGTGACAGGAGTGAAAACTTCGTCATCTACGGTGTGGTCACCATCAGTGATGAGGACCATGGTGCGACGGGTTTCAGAGTAGTCTTTCAGGGCGTTGATGCCGGCGCTGATTCCTCCTGCAATGTTGGTCCCTCGTTCGCTCATATCGAGAAGAGAGTTCTCGAGTTGATTGACGAACCCGATGAGGTAATCGTGATCGGTGGTGGGAGGCACGGCGGGGTATGCGTCAACTCCGAAAATGACGAGGCCGATGCGGTCGCCGGAGCGACGTTTGACAAAGCGGGCGATTTGATCACGGGCGACGCCCAGGCGGTCTTTCAAGCGGCCCGAGCGGATGGCTTCACGAGCGGTGAAGTCGTCCATCGAAGATTCAGGATCGAAGGCATCCATGCTGTTCGAATAATCTAGGACGAGGATGATGTCGGTGCCTTGCAGGGTCATGGGGACGAGTTCGACATCGGATTGGGGGCGAGCCAGGGAGATTACGAAGGCGGTGGCGGCGAGGACTTCGAGGAAAAGGAGGATATGGCGAGGAGCAAAGAACTTCGATGCGGTGTTCGAAGTATAGTGCTCGGTCGAGGAAACAGCGATGGAAGCGGGCTGGCTGAGCAAGCGCCAGATGAGACCACCGAGGATCGGAATCAGGAGCCAGAGAACGTGGGGATGTGCGAAGGTGATTTCAGACATCAGATGTATCGGTATTAGGCTCGGGAGTGGTGGCGGTGACGAAGGAGCGGATGAGGTCGAGGGATGTTTGCGCCTCGGTGTCATTCGGAGTGTGATCCGCGAACTTTACGGCGTCGGCAAGGTTGGCAAAGGAGGAGAGGTCATCGAGGTTGTCTTTTGGGATTTGGGGGTGGTTACGAAGGATTTGGATGAACTCTGCGGAAGTTTTTGAGCGGCCTCGAACGGAGAAGCGTTCGGAGGTGTATTGCTTGAGGATATCGGTGAGCTTGGAGTAGAAGGTGACCGGTTGGGTTGTGGGGTCGAGCTGGTCGAGTTTACTAAGGGCTTTTTCCCAGGGCGGGGTGGTTTTCAGAACGCCGGTTCTCCGAAGAAGATAGATGATGGCGGGAATGAGGAGAAGAGCGGCAAGAACCCAATACCATCGCTTTGTTTCGGCTTTTTCTTCCGAATTTTTCTTCGGTTTTTCTTTGGGCTTTTCCTCAGTCAGAAACGCTTCGGGGTTGTGGGGATTTTCCGGGATTTCATCCGGAGTGACGATGCTGAGTGGGGGGAGGGTCAGGGTGACGGAGTTGGGTGAGATGCGTTTTGGGGTTTTGAGAGGAAAGGTTGCGGTGAGGCCTTTGAGTGATTTTGTGTCTGTGGCGACGAATGGAACGCGCAATTCCCAGGTTCGTTTACCTTTGAGGTTGAGGGAACCCTTTTTGATGGTGGCCTCGCCGGGAACGGGAGCGAGAAATTCGGGATGAGCAAAAGGGGTGGGACGGGTGATTTCCCGGTGCCAGGGGGCGGTGATTGATACCCTGAGAGTGGCGTCGTGGCCGAGGAGGATTTGTTCCTTGTCCCAGGAATTGCTTTCGATGGTGGGGCGCTCGTTTTTTTGCCAGACCCGGAAAAAGATATACCCAAAGGCGAGGCCGATCAAGAGAGCTGCTAAAAGGGCGAATTTGAGGATGGTGAAGAAGGCTTTCATCGGCGAGAGATGCGCCGCTGAAAGAGGGCGATGATGGCAGGAAGGTAGTCAGTTGCGGTGTCGAGCGGGACGTAGTCGATCCCAGCGCGTCGGCAGGTGGAGGCCACTTCCTCTGCAGCCTGTGAGGTGCGTGCAGCGAGGGCCTTGGCGTCTTTGCGGCTGAGTCGGGTGACTTTTCCGGTTTCGAGATCGCTGATGGAAAGGGCAGGAATGTTGGGTAGTTCCCGCTCGATGGGATCTGAAATGTGGAGGAGAATGACTTCGTGTTTTCGAGAAAGAGCTCGAAGCGGCTTGTCGAAAGCGGGAGTGATGAGGTCGCTGAGAATGAAGACGATGGAGCGTTTGAGGGTGGTTTTGAGGAGGTGCTCAATTCCTCCGGCAAGATCAGTGCGGGGGGACTCGGGCTCGAAAGCGAGGAGCTCACGAATCATGCGCAAGACGTGGCGGTGGCCGCGGGCGGGATCGAGTTGGAGTTCCTCTTTGTCGGAGTAGAGAAGGAGGCCGACCTTGTCTTTGTTGAGGGTGGCTGAGAAGGCAAGGACAGCGGCGATTTCGGCGGTGTATTCCGCCTTGGTGGTGGCTCCGGAACCAAATTGGCCGGAGGCCGAGCGGTCGACGAGGAAGAAAACGTTTTGCTCTCGCTCCTCAGTGAAGAGTTTGATGAACGGTGAACCGAGGCGCGCAGAGACGTTCCAATCGATGGAGCGCATCTCATCTCCTTCCTGGTATTCGCGGATCTCTGCAAATTCGATTCCACGACCTTTGAAGGAAGCGTGCCAGGCGCCGGCGGTGCGGTTTTGCACAATGCGGCGGCTCCGGATTTCAATCCGACGCACTTTTTCCATTAACTCTGAAGCCAGCATGGATGATTACGGAGTGCGGAGGGTGTTGAGAAGTTGGTTGATGATGGAATCGGCATCCATGTCTTCGGCTTGTGCCTCGTAGCTGGGAATGAGGCGGTGGCGGAGAATATCGGGCGCAATTGCTTTGACATCCTCGGGCAGGACGTGGGCGCGGCCATCGAGAAAAGCGAGGCAGCGGGTGCCTCGAATGAGCTGGATGGTGGCGCGCGGAGACGCCCCGGCGGTGATGAGTGGATCGAATCCACTTAGATCGAGCCCGGCCTGTCTTTCGGATAACTGGGTGCGCCCCTCGGCACGTGTTGCAAAGACAATATCGAGAATGTAGTCCTCGATTTTCGGGTCGACATGAATCTCGTTGATGAGGGAACGAGCTGCCGTGACAGATTCCAGGGTGGTGACGGCGGAAGCGGACGGAGCGGATACGGTGGAAGACATGCGGCGAAGGATTTCGCGCTCCTCATCACGCCCGGGATAGCCGACGATGACTTTCATCATAAAGCGGTCCATTTGAGCCTCCGGAAGAGGATAGGTGCCTTCTTGATCGAGCGGGTTTTGAGTCGCCATCACAAGGAAGGGATCTGGAAGAGGTCGGGTCTCTCCACCGAAGGTGACTTGTTTCTCCTGCATGGCTTCGAGAAGGGCTGACTGGACCTTGGCGGGAGCACGGTTGATTTCGTCTGCCAAAAGGAGGTTTGTGAAAACAGGGCCTTCCTTGGCCCTGAATTCCTGGGTTCCCGGATTGTAGATGTGGGTTCCGATCACGTCGGCAGGGAGAAGATCCGGGGTGAACTGAATCCGGCCAAAGCGCGCTGTTAGGGCTTGCGCGAGGGTATTGACCGCGAGGGTTTTTGCGAGTCCGGGGAGGCCTTCAACAAGGAGGTGATTACCGGTTAGAAGGCAAATCAACATACGATCGACGAGGTTGCTTTGTCCGATGAGGACGCGAGCAATTTCCTGTCTAAGGGGGGTGATGAAGGCTGAGCGGGTTTGGATTTCGGCAGAGAGTTCTTCTGGAGTCATGTCAATGAAGTTGGAATATCGTGATAAGATTTACGGGAAGCTAGCATCGTCCAGAAAAAGAGCGACCGCGCAATGCGGAGAATACCCAGTTTTTTGTATGAGGCGCCTAGAGAACCGTTTCAGGACTAAAACGCCCTCGCTTGAGCTTTCTTTTTAGATTTTGGAAATTTGTTTTGAATTAGAGATTTTTCCTGAGTCAGTGGAAAGGGATGGCCTTTGTAAGGTTAGGGCGATTAAAGAGGGAGTAAATTTCAGTCTTGGAGAGGAGAGGGATGAGCAAGTAGATTAATTTCATGAAATTCAAACTCTTGTTTTGTTCGTTTTCTTTGGGGACCTCCGCGCTTTTTGCGGTCGAAGAATGGTCGGAATGGCGGGGCCCCAATGGGAACGGTTCGATAGCGGAAGGGTCGCTGCCAATGGAATTTGATGCCGACGGAAAAGGGGTTGAATGGAAAACGTCCTTGCCGGGACGTGGGTGTTCGACACCGGTGGTGAAAGATGGTTTGCTATTTTTGACAGCTCCGGTGAATGGAAAGGACGCCTTAATTTCCTACAACCTCGCCGGCAAGGAAAAGTGGCGGCAGGTCTATGGCGAGGGCACTCCCGGGCGAGGTCAGAGGGTTGGAAGTAGTACAAATTCCTCACCGGTGACAAATGGCGAGGTCGTGGTGGCGTATTTTAAATCGGGCCGAGTTGTGGCGTGTTCGAGTGATGGAATAAAGCTTTGGGAGAAGGATCTGCATGAACTCTATGGTGAGGATAAGCTCTGGTGGGATCAAGGGACTTCACCGGTGTTGTTCGAGGAAAGCGTCATTATCGCGGTGATGCAGACTGAGGGGAATTCCTACCTTGTGTCATTCGATCTGAAGACGGGGAATAAAAAGTGGAAGACGGATCGCAAGTTTGACACCGGCAAGGAATCAGGAGACAGCTATACGACGCCCCATCTCATGAAAGTTGATGGAGTGGATACGATCGTTAGTTTTGGTGCAAACCACATTACCGGACACGATGCCCTTGCCGGGAAGCAGCTTTGGTTCTCTGGCGGAATCAACCCCGAGAACAAGGATATGTGGCGAACGATTGCTTCATCGGTTGTGACCGACGGAGTGGTTGTCGTTCCGCATGGGCGGGGGGATTACCTTATGGGGATCAAGGCTGGAGGAAAAGGGGATGTGACGAAATCGAATGTCCTGTGGCGGAAAAAGATGCCCTCAACTGATGCCGCGACCTCGGTGGCGCATGACGGCCGAGTCTATCAACTTGTTGATCGAGGTAAGAGCCGGGGATTGATTACTTGTTTGGATGCGAAGACCGGGAAGAAAATCTGGGAAGGCAATCTCCCGAAGTCAGCCAGTACCTTTTACGCTTCTCCTATTTTGGTAGGTGAGACCCTTTGCTGCCCTCGTGAAGACGGAGTGGTCTTGATGGCTAAGATTCAGAAAGACGGGCTTGGCGAGGTGAAAGAAAACAAGCTCGGAGAGGCTTTTATTGCATCGCCAATCTACGTTGAGGGCAAGCTCATCCTGAGAGGGGAGAAGCACCTCTGGTGTTTGAAGTAGCCCGGCCTCAAGGGCCTATTTTTTCGAAAGATGCGGCAGGATTTTGTCTACTGCATTTTTGGCCGTGAGTCCGTGTTTTTCGCGAAGGATTTCAGGCTTGCCGTGTTCGACGAATTGGTCTGGCCAGCCGATGCGTTCGACCGGTGTGTCGATGGTTTCGTCGTGAAGGAGTTCAATAATGGAGAGCCCAAAACCGTTGAAGAGGACGTGGTCTTCGAAAGTGCAGACGACTGTCGCTTTCGCGGCGTGTTTCGCGATGGTGCGGGTATCAAGGGGTTTGATCCAGCGTGGGTTGATGAGAGTGACGGTGTAGCCCTTGGACTCAAGAGTTTCCTTTGCCTCCAACGCCAATTCCATCATGGTGCCGAGTGGAATGAGGCAAATATCGTGGCCTTCCTGGATCACTTCGGCTTCCCCGATGGTGAGGAGCTTCGGCTTATCTTTGATAGGGGTTCCAGGGCCATTTCCACGTGGGTAGCGGATGGCGATTGGTCCGTCATCATAGTTGGCCATGGTCCAGAGCATGTCGACGAATTCATCCTCATCCTTGGGCTGCATGTGAACCAAGCGGGGGACATGTCGCAGGTAGCCGATGTCAAAGAGACCGTGGTGGGTCGGGCCATCGTCACCGGAAAGTCCGCCGCGGTCCATACAAAGACGGACAGGTAGGTTTTGCAAAGCCATGTCATGAATGATCATGTCGTAGGCGCGTTGCATAAACGTCGAGTAAATGGCAAGGAAAGGCTTTAGGCCCTGTGACGCATGTCCGCAGGCAAAGAGGGCGGCGTGTTCCTCGGCAATGCCGACATCAAAGTAACGTTCGGGAAGCTCTTCCTTGAAGATCTCCAGTTTTGTGCCGCCTGGCATTGCCGCCGTGATGGCGGTGATTGTTTTATCCTCTTTTGCGAAATCTGTCACAGCGCGGCCAAAGAGCTCGGAAAATGTGGGTGCCCCGGTTGCGGTAGAACCGTCCTCGACGTTATAGGGGCCAAGTCCGTGGAACTTGCCTGGCTTGTCGAGGGCGGGTTGATATCCGCGACCTTTCTCAGTGATGATGTGGAGGATGACGGGTTCGTTTTTTTCCTTAAGGTGCTCCAGGCTCTTGATGAGGGAGGGGAGATCGTGACCATCAATGGGGCCGTAGTAACGGAGGCCGAATTTCTCAAAGAGAACGTTCGGCAGGATCATGTTTTTGGCGTTGCGTTCGATCTTGTGTGCGAATTTCCGTGCTCCCGGGCCAGCGACTTTTTCTACCAGGGAGGCCGCCTTGGCCCGAATTCCATTATAAGCGGGGTGGGTTTGGAGGGTGTTAAAATATTTGGCAAGAGCGCCGACGTTTTTGTCGATTGACCACTCGTTGTCATTTAAAACAACGATGCATCGATCGGTAGTATCGGCAATATTATTGAGGGCCTCGAGAGTGGCGCCGCAGGTGAAAGCGGCATCGCCGGCGATAGCGACGACGTGGTTGTTTTCTTTCTTTAGGTCGCGTGCCGAGCACATGCCGAGTGCGGCGGAGACGGCGGTTCCGGCATGGCCTGCGCCGTAGCAATCGTGCTCGGATTCCGTTCGAAGGAGAAAGCCGTTGAGCCCTTTGTATTGGCGAATGGTTCCGATCTCCCTGGCTCTGCCGGTGAGCATTTTATGGACATAGCCCTGATGGGAGACATCGAAGAGGAATTTGTCTTCGGGAGAATTGAACACCTTGTGAAGTGCGATGCTCAATTCGACGACTCCCAGGTTGGGGCCGAGGTGTCCGCCGGTATTCGACAGCGAGTTGATCAGAGTGCTACGAATCTCCTCTGCCAATGAAGCCAGATCTTCGTTTGGAATAGTGTCGAGATCTGAGGGGCCTTGAATTTGGTCAAGGAGCGGAGTTTTAGAAGAGTCGGACATCGTCATCGTGTGTGTCATCGCCGGATTTGGATGAATTATCAGATTCATCTTCCGTCATGTCGGTCTGTAGTTTCGCTTCGACGAGGTCGAGACGTTTTCGAGCTGATTTCAAAGTGTTTTGGCAGTAGCTCAAGAGAGCCTGGCCTCGTTCAAAGTCTTCCAGCAGTCCAGCCAAAGAGCCTGGATCTTCCTCAAGGCGCCGTGTGATCACCTCCAGTTCTTCAGCGGCTTCCTCAAAAGAGTTGGCAACTGAAGATGATTTTTTCTTTCCTGCTGGCATGAAGTTTTGAGGGGGCCTCTATTCCTGAAGGATGGGTTTCTTGGAGTAGTAGGTGATCCTGTAGGGGAAGAGGGCGCGTTGCTCGGGATAGTCAGCCATAACCTTAGACAGGCTGGGAGTGATCATACGGAGCCCGCCCTGACCGAGCGCTTTCTCCGATATATTAATGGCCGTGCCATCCAGCATGAGAGCTGCGAATTCTTCTTTGGTGCCGAATGCAGCTACGGAATAGAGCGGATTTTTCTCAAATGAAACGGGGGAAACTAAGATGCCCACGGTTTCGAGGTTTTGGTCTTTAGCGAGTTTTTCTAGATCTTCGAACTCATCGATCCGTCGAGGGAGCCAAATGGAAATTCGGTCGGCATACCAAGCGACGGCCCAGGGTTGGTCTGAGAAAATGATTTCATCTTCAGCAGTTGCATCATGGAGGGTGGTGCTTAGCGGTTGTGGCCAATAGGGGGGCCAGACGGGGCGTTGATTGCTTCCGGTTGCAAGTCCCTGACGCAGGGTGTTTGGAATGGTAAGAATCAACGGTCCTGCGCTAACGAGGACGACAATGAAAAAGTGTCCGTTTCGCATCAGGCCGCTGCCGGTGCTGCCGTCGGGGAGATCAATTCGACTCCATAAAATTGACATGAAGGCCAAACCGTAGGCTGACATGATCGGAGCAAAGAGGATGTGTAATTGATTGGGGTCAACGGGACTCTTGGATAATCCGAAGAGGGCCATTCCTAAGGCTCCCATCACCCACATGAGCAGAACGATCCAACGGAACTTTGCGATAGCCTCACGCTTGAACGGATGCAGGAGGGCGAAGAAGAAGAGGGGCGCCGCGATAATTGCACCAAAGTTGTTATAGAGGAGGTTGGTTTGGCGAAGAATGTTGGTCGCAGTGTTGATCAGGAGCGAGTTCAGGTTATAAAGGACGCGGTATGTCTCTTCGCTTGGATCACTGGTGCGCATGATTCCCTGCTCCGACTCGGAGAGGCCTCCGTAGAGAGTAAGAAACGCGGTTCCTCCGGGGTTTCCGGTCCATTCCATGTTCTTGCCGATGAAGTAGAGACTAAACACGAGGAGGACCCCAAGAACGGACAGGCCGGCAATTCCTTTCGGTCTGAAGAAAAAAGCGGCATAGATGACAAAGCCTAAAGTGATCCAGATAGTGAGCCAATGGGAGAGAGCAAGGAGGGCGAGAAAGACGGCTGCAATAATGATGGAACCAATGGTAACGCGATTTTCGATGGAAGCTTCCAGCGCGCGGTAAATGAAGAAGAGAGCACAGGAAAAAAGGAGTAGCATTAGCATTTGCGGCAGCCCAGTCTGAGTGAACTGCCACATCAGGTCACTCAGGATCATTAGAAGAGCGGTGACGCCGGCGATCCGAACATCAAAAATCCGTGAGATCAGGAGGTAGTTGATTCCAATGGAAATCAGGAAGAAAATTATCGAGGTGGCGGCAATCACTCGATCAAGTCGATAGACGCGTGAATCATCGACCATCTGATATTTATCAAAATCATCACCGCCGACAGCTTTCAACACGGCCCCGTAAATGAACGGATTCAGGGGAGAATGGTAAGTATCGTAAAAAGAATCGAGTTCGATTCTGGTGTCCTCATTCTTTTGGGCCTGCCAAATGGCGGCGGGACGGATGACCTTTGTGGAAGCGTTGTTGCCCCGGGCAATTTCTCGCCCAATCTGGGCTTGATCCATTCCGCTGGCGGCGGTTAATCCCTTGAATGTCAGAATGAGGTAAAAGAATACCAAGGCGAACAGGAGGACGAAGAAAAGGAGGCGACGAATGAGAACGGCGGTGTCCATGCCGCCGACTTTGTTGGAACTACTCATGATATGGGGATTATTTTAGGTAAGCGGAATGTCGCGAAGTTTTCGTTGTAAGGTGCGACGGCTTATCCCCAGTAACTCTGCGGCCTTGGTCCGATTTCCATCGGTAGCCCGCAGGGCTCCCTGAATGGCCCGTTGCTCGAGGCCATGCAAGTTGAATTCCTCCTTGGGGGCAAGGGTGTTTTTCTCGGAGTTCGAATCAAAGCGGTGGCCGCCGCCTGCGACGAAGTCAGGAAGGTGCTGAATGTCGAGGACGTCTTGATTCGACATAACCACGGCATGCTCAATGGCGGTGCGGAGTTCTCGGACGTTTCCGGGCCATTTGTAGGCGAGGAGCGAGGTCATTGCGGCCTCGGTAAGGGGCTTATTCGGACGGGAATTTTCCTTGGCAAATTCAGCGAGGAATGAGTTCGCGAGAAGGACGACGTCTTCTTTTCGATCCCGAAGAGGCGGCATTTGGAGGCCGAGGACGTTGAGGCGGAAATACAGATCCTCACGAAAGGTGCCTTCTTCGACCATTTCGGCGAGACGATGGTTAGTAGCGGCTATGACGCGGACGTCGACCTTGATTGAGGTGTTGGAGCCCACGCGCTCGATGGTTCGCTCGGAAAGGGCGCGGAGGAGTTTCACTTGGGTTTGGGCGTCAATCTCTCCAATTTCATCAAGAAACAGGGTTCCTCCATGGGCTAATTCAAAGCGACCAACACGTCTTTGCGAAGCTCCGGTAAAGGAACCCTTTTCGTGGCCAAAAAGCTCACTTTCAAGAAGTTGTGAGGAAAGGGCGGCACAGTTGACCGCGACGAATTTTTCGCCCGGACGTCCTGAGAGATCGTGTAGAGTGTGAGCGACGACTTCCTTACCTGTTCCGGACTCCCCCTCAATGAGGACAGTGGCACGAGTGGGGGCGATTTGTTCGATTTTGGCGGCGACTTTTGCCATTTGCGGCGAGCGACCGATGAGGCGGTCGAGGCCGTGGGACGATTTTGCTTTGCTGTCTTTGAGTGTTTCGTTTTCGGCGACGAGTTTAACGTTTTCCTTTTCCAAGGTCCTACTGCGGACAGCGCGTTTGAGGAGTAATTCTACTTCATCGAGGTTGAGAGGTTTTGTGACGAAATGCCAGGCACCGCGGCGCATTGCTTCGACTGCAGTATCGACAGAGCCATAGGCGGTCATCATGAGGGAGACCGGCGGTTGAGGGAGGGCAAGGGCGGCATCGAGCACTTCCATTCCAGAGTCGGCTCCGAGACGGAGATCGGTGAGGAGGAGGTCGACGTCTTCCGATTTCAGGACCTGGGTTGCCTGTTTGAGATCTGCCGCGACATAGCAGTCGAAAGTGTCTTCGAGCGCCATGCGGAGGGCATCGCGGGTGGGTTTTTCGTCGTCAACGATGAGGAGAGTTTTCACAGCAAAATGATCTAGACTTCGATGGGGGCACTGTCTTCGAGAAGCCGGACCCGTTTATCGGTCCGAGGGAAGCAAAGGGTGACTTTTGTTCCCACGCCTTCTTCGCTTTCGACCTCCAACTCGCCACCATGTTCACGGAGAATGCGGCGAACAATGAGCATGCCAAGGCCAGTGCCTTCGACTTTGGTTGTTTTGAATGGCTCAAACATCGCGCCCATGGCCTCTGGAGAAATGCCGGAGCCATTGTCTGAGATGGAGAGCCTGACCTCGTAGTCGGTAACGTGGGTTTGAATGAAGATTTCGCCCTCGCCCTGATCCACGGCCTGATAGGCATTGCGGATGACGTTGTAGAGAGCTTGTTTGATCTGGGTAGGGTCAAGATCGAGAGAGGGAAGATCGAGGGCGAAATCGAGTTTCACTGGGATCTCGCGGCTTTCCAGCTCCGGGCTCAGCGCTAAGAGGCTTTCTTCAAGAAGTTTATGAAGTTCAGTGGCTTCGCGTTCCGGATTCGTTGGCCTCATGGCCTGCAGGAATTGTTTTAGAATGGTATCGAGTCGGCTAATTTCGGTTCGCGCGGTACCCAGATGGTCTGTGAGTGGTTTTTGATCATCTTCGGGGAGGTCGCGAATACGTCGCTCCAGAAGCTGAAGATGGAGGGAAAGGGAGTTGAGGGGATTTCCAATCTCATGGGCCACGCCGGCCGCGAGAAGAGTGAGGGCATTGAGCTTTTCTGATTCCATCTCCTTTTCGGCCTCCTGCCGGGAACGCGTGACGTCACGCACCAGCATAACGTGCCCCAGATCTGCTTCACCTTCTTCCGCGACGGGAGAGAGGTAAAAGTTAAGGTAGCGGTTTTCAGGATAAAAAACCTCAAGGTCACGGCTCACGGTGCGACGGTTTGATTGCATCAAGGCGGACCAATCGACTCCGCGAACGACTTCTTCGAGCGGTTTTCCTTGGGCCTCTTCCGGTGATGTTCCGAAAAAACGGCATCCGGCGTGGTTGATAAAGCTGATGCCACCTGCGGTATCGAGGAGCAGGACGCCCTCCTGAAGGGCTTCAAACACTTTCTGTAAAAAGCCTTTCTCTCTTACCAGCCGGGAAAGTAATGCCTGCACTTCCTCCGGCTCGATCTGATCGAGCCGTGACAGGATCTTTTCTAAAACCGCTGATTTCAATGCCGCGACAGATTGGCACAGTTAACAATACTTCGCGAGAAGTAAGGCGAGAGAATTTAGTCCTCCAATTCAATCGGTTTTTTGAGTTCACCGGTGCGCTTTTTGATCAGGCCATCCGGGCCGAAGAGCCAGGCGAGCAGGAAAAGAAAGCCGGATGCCGTGGCCATCATTCCGGAACTTGTCGTTTCAGGAAGACCAAGAACATAAGGAAGGGCTTGTGAGGAGATCTGCCCCAGAATGGCGGACAGCACTGCCACAATGAGGCTGATGGCAATTAAGATTGGGAGTTTTCTGGTGATGAGAAAAGCGGTGGCAGGAGGGACGATGAGCATTGCGATCACGATGATGGAGCCAACGGCTTCGAAGGCCGCAACAGTGGTGAGCGCGACCATTGTCATGAGGAGATAGTGCATAAGGCGGGGTCGAAATCCCTGAGTTTCGGCCAATTCGGGGTCAAAAGAAGCCATCGTGAATTCTTTGAAGAAAAAGCCGATGATGAGAATGTTAAAGAGCAAGGTGGCTCCGATGACGATGGCGGCATGGGGGACTTGGAGGATGGTGGTTTCGGTTTCAAAAAGGGTCACCAGGTTGAGCGGGGTGTATTCCAAGGCTCCGTAGAGGACGCATCCTACGTCGAGGTCGACGTCGTCCGCAGTTTGTTTGATGAGGATGAGACCGATTGCAAAGAGGGTGGTAAAGACGATACCCATGGCGGCTCCTCGTTCGACTTTCCCAAACCGGGTGATCCATTGGGAGAAGAGGGCGGTGAGGATGCCTGCGATGGCGGCACCGAGGAACATCCACCAACTGGTGCGGGTTCCCGAGATGAGGAAGGCAATGGCAAGGCCGGGGAGAACGGCATGGCTGATGGCATCGCCCATCATACTCATGCGGCGCAGGAGAAGAAACGTCCCCGGAAGGGCACAGGCCATGGCGCATAATCCTCCCACGAGAATGATGTGCAGGTCGTTTACCGTCCAGTTCATGAGGTGAGATTAAAAACGTTTGGTGAAGTCGGTGAAGAAGCCGAAGTCTTTAGAGTTGAGTCCGGCATCGACAGTGATGGGTGATTCGGTGGCGTCGAGTCGACCGGGGGAGATTTTACGAAGGAGATCGTCGGGAGTGGGGTTAAAGAGGTGGTATTGGGATTTGTCCTGAGTAATTGGACTACGATTGGGGGCCAAAAGCTGGAGCTTTCGGCTACCTTGATTCAATGAGATGGGGTGATTCGATGGTGGATTTGGCGAGCTCGAGTGCGGCCTCGAGTTGGTGGACGATTTCGGCGCCAAGGAGGTGTTCGACCATGTCGGCATCGCGGTCGACGTGGCTGGGAGCGATGTCGGCGTGCTTAATGAGGTAAAGTTCCCAGAGGCGATGGTTTCGGGTGATGCGGGAGGCTTCGCCAAAGCCGGATTCGGAGAGGCGAAGTTCGCCGGTGGGTTGTCTTTCCACGTGGTCTTCGGCGCGAGCCTGGCGGATCAGTTTCGGGAGTTCCCCCTTCGCCCAGTAGCGGTGCTTGCGGAGGAGCTCCATGGGGATAGGGAGATTCTTGAGTGGGGGAGAATCCTGGGTGTTTTCGAGGATCTCGTAGGTGGAGCGCAGGATGTGTTGGCGGCCCACCTTCTTTTGAAGTTTGCGATGCCGAAGGTAGCGGGGGAGGACACCACGGGCGGTTCCAAAGATCATGCTGAGGAGGAAAATGAGAGCAGCGGTGATGACGATGATCGCTCCTGCAGGGAGATTTGAGTAGAGGGCGGAGATGGATGCTCCGATCCAACCTGAGATGGCGCCGATGACTGTCGATAGTACCAGCATGTAGCCCAGACGATTGGTCCAGAATCGAGCGGCGGTCGGGGGCGTGATGAGAAAGGCGATGATGAGAATGAGTCCCACAGCTTGAAGTCCTACAACAGTCACGGCGGTGACGAGTGCCATTAAGATGATGTCGAGACCGAGAGTGGACCATCCTTCCGTGGAAGCGAAGTTGGAGTCGAAGCAAAGAAGGGTGAGTTCCTTAAGAATGAGAACGGTGATGACGGTGGTGACGGCGAGGGTGCCTGCAATTAGGAAAAAATCAGACCAAACCATGGACGCTGTTTTTCCGTAGATAAAACTATCAAGCCCGGCGGCGCTTTGCCCGGGAATTTTTTCCACCATTTTGAGGATTGCGATTCCGAGGCCGAAGAAAACGGAGAGGACAATGCCCATCGCGGCATCGTCCTTGAGCCGGGTGGAACGGCGAATGGCGAGGACAAGAATGACCCCAAGGAGACCGGTGATGGTGGCGCCAATAAGTAGGCCCGGGAGGCTTCTTCCGCTGAGGCCCATCCACGACATGACGGCAAAGGCGATCCCGATTCCGGGAAGGGTGGCATGTGAAAGGGCATCGCCCAACAGCGATTGTTTTCGAAGGAGAAGGAAGCTTCCGATGAGTCCGGCGGTGGCTCCAAGAAAGGCGACACCCAGCACGACGAGGCGGGTATTGTGTTTTTCCAGAAAAAGGGTTTCGCGGAGGAGTTCGAGAGTCATGGCAGGCTAGCGGCCGATGTTCTTCAACGTGTGCGCGACGTCGTCGAGCAGGTTGAGTTTTCCTCCGTAGGTTTTGTGGAGGTTCTCGCGGGTGAACGTTTCCGAGGTGGGGCCACTGGCGACGACCCGCATATTCAGCAGAACGAGGTGGTCAAAATATCGTGAGACGGTGGCAAGGTCATGGTGGACGCAGAGAATGGTTTTGCCTTGGGCGTTGAGGGTTTGAAGGAGCTTGATGATCGCTTGCTCGGTGGCGGCATCGACGGCGGCAAAGGGCTCGTCCATGAAGTAGATTTGAGCGTCTTGAACCAGCGCTCGTGCAAGAAAAACCCGCTGTTGTTGGCCGCCGGAGAGTTGGGAAATTTGGCGGTCGGCGAGATGATCGATGCCGACTTTTTCTAGTGCTTCGCGGGCTTGATTTTTTTGAGTGCGCCCAATTCGCTTGAACCAACCGAGCTTGCGGTAGGTTCCCATGGCCACGACATCGAGGGCACTCACCGGAAAATCCCAGTCGACACTTTCGCGCTGGGGAACGTAGGCGATGAGGTCGCGTTGCTCTTCATAGGGCTTTCCGTAGATGAGGGCTTCGCCGGAGGTTTTTGGAATGAGGTCGAGGCAGGCCTTTAGAAGTGTGGACTTGCCTGCTCCGTTCGGGCCAACGATTCCAGCGAGGGTGCCCTCGGGGATGTTGAGTTCAACGTCCCACAAGACAGGCTTCCGGTGATAAGCGACGGTAAGGTCGTGAACAGCGAGGGGAAATTCCGGTGGATGTTCGGGGCGCATCTTAGTCGTTGAGTTTGCCTTGGAAGCCGTTTTTGGGAGCGGTGCCGCCAAGGCCGTTGACGATGGTGGTGATGTTGTGATCCATCATGCCGATGTAGGTGCCCTCGTAGGTGCCGAGTTTCCCCATGGCGTCAGAAAAAAGCTCGCCGCCAATTCTCACGGGGTGTCCTTTCTGGGCTGCTCCTTCGATGACGGCTTTGACTGATTTATCTGAGAGGGAAGATTCGATGAAAATGGCGGGGATCTCTTTTTCGACGAGGTAGTCAACGAGGTCGTTGATGTCCTTTGTTCCCGCTTCGGATTCGGTGGAGATGCCTTGAATCCCGCGGACTTCAATTCCATAGGCGCGGCCAAGGTATGAAAAGGCATCGTGTGCTGTGACGAGAACGCGTTGTTCGGCTGGAATGGTTGGGAAAACCATGAGAGCGTGGGTATGGAGATCGCTGAGCTTTTTTCGATACTCAGCGAGTCGCTGAGCGTAGTGATCTGAATTGTCAGAGTCGTAAGATTTTAGTTCCGCGCCAATCTTTTCGGCAACCTTGGACCAAAGTGAGATGTCCATCCAGAGGTGGGGATCGGGATGGTTTCCGTCGCCGATGAGTTCGACATCCTTAAGTCCCTCGGCAACGGCCACGACGGGATTTCCTTTTTCCTTCCGGCTGTTGAGAAGGGTTCCCATTTTCCCTTCAAGAAGGAGGCCGTTATAAAGCACGAGGCCGGCTTTTTGAATGCGATCGACCTCTGATTTGAGGGGCTTGTGCGTATGAGGATCGATGCTTTCACCAATGAGGTTAATGACCTCTTGTTTGTCACCTGCGATTTCTCGGGTGACATCGGCAATCATTCCGATCGTGGTGACGATTGTCCCATCAGTCGTGATTTCGTTTTTTTTGGTGCAGGCCCCCGCCAGAAATAGGATTGGGAGGAGGAGGAGTGACTTGCTCATGTTAGAACTCTATCGGCTGACTTTGAGTTATCAAAGTTTATAATTTGAATAATAGTAATTGAAAAGTGAGACGTTGTGAGGTCGTATCAGATTCGATGATTGGTAGGACGGTATTTATTGTGTTTCTTGCTGCCGGTGTTGCGATTGGCTCCGAGGGATTCGCGCTATTCGAAAACAAGGTGCGGCCTATTTTGGAAGAAAATTGTTTGAAGTGCCATTCCGAGGCCAAGAAGGTCAAGGGTGGCCTCTTGTTGGATCGGAAGGCGGGTTGGGAAGAAGGGGGTGATAGTGGGGCCGTGATCGTGCCGGGGAAACCGGAGGAGAGTCTTCTCATTCAGATGGTTCGACATGAGGCGGATGTCGAGGCGATGCCTCCTAAGTCGAAACTTTCGGAGAGTGAGATCGCTGATTTGGCCGAATGGATCAAAGTGGGAGCCCCTGATCCACGCGGGGAAGCGATTGGTCAGGAAATTAAAAAGAGTGGATTTGATTTGGAAGAGCGAAAGCAGTGGTGGTCCTTGCAGCCGGTGTCCCGGGTCAAAGTCCCCGAAGTTGAGAGTCCGAAATGGCCCCGAACCGATTTGGATCGATTTATTTTGGCCGGTTTGGAAGAAAAAAATTGGAGTCCGGCTCCGGAGGCGGACCGGGTCACGTTGTTGAGAAGAGCCAGTCTTGTTTTGACTGGTTTGGCACCAACACCCGGGGACTTGGATGAATTTCTGGCCGACACACAGGAGGGTGCCTATGAGCGGGCGGTGGATCGGATGATGGCATCGAACCACTTTGGTGAAAACTGGGCCCGACATTGGATGGATGTCGCACGCTATGGCGAGTCAAAGGCGTTCGAACAGGATTATTGGATGCCTTACACCTGGCAGTATCGAGACTACCTAATCCGTGCATTTAATGAAGACGTTCCCTATGATCAATTTGTACGAGAAGCTTTTGCTGGCGACCTTTTGGAGCGTCCCCGCATCAATCCTGAGACGGGTTACAACGAATCTATAATGGGACCGGGTTTCTTACATTTGGTCGATGGTCATCATGGGGTGACCGATTTACACGAGGATGAAGCACGGGTGATCGACAGTATGATCAACGTCGTGGGCACCACCTTTCATGGGCTCACGATATCGTGTGCGAGGTGTCATGATCACAAGTTTGATGCCATCACGGATGAGGATTACTATTCCTTGTACGGGATGTTTCGGAGTTCGCGACTTCACTATGCAAATGTCGCCGAGGCGAAATGGTCCGACGAGAGGAGCCGCGAGATGCGCTCTGCCCACGGTGAGGTTGTTAAAGCGACTTTGAAGAACGCTTCGGCTCAGTTAAGTCAATTGGGAGAAACTATCGCAAAGGTCCGGGAATTGGCTAAAAACAAGGAACTTGTTGAAGCCTGCCGTCGTCTTAATCCAAAGGATGCTGAAGCACGAAAGAAGCTTGAAAAGGAATTAGGAGAGATGACCTCCCCCGAGGTTGCGAGTTGGTTTATTGCGCTTCATGCGCCGGGTGGTAAACCCGAACTAGCGGGGATGAAGCATCTGTTTGATTCTACCAATCCCGCTCCAAGAAAGAATGAGGTTTTAGCCCAACGTCCCTGGCTCACGGACGGCGTTGGATTTGAATCCGCGGAATCCGGACGTTTTTTTGTGAATCCAGGCGCGGCTTCTGTGATTCAACGGGCTGTTGGAGGTGGTATGGTGGCGGGACATTTCTCTTCAAGGTTGGATGGAACAGTCCGATCCGAAGATTTTGTCACCAATGGCGAGCCAATCAAAATTTGGATCAGGGGGCGATTCGCGACTGTGAGTTTGGTGATTCGGAATTATGAGTTGGTCGGTCATGGACCAACCACCGGGCCGCTTCGGAAAAGTGTGAACTCCGATCAATGGCAGCTCGTTCAATTTCCAACCAGTCTTTGGAAAGATGAGGCCGCTTTTATTCAGATCCAACATCAAGGGGAGAGTAAGAGGGTCCGGGCTTCCGGGGCGGGGGGTGTCGAACCTAACGACGAAGCCTGGGTGGCAGTGGCGACCGAACTTCCGGATTGGGGGAAGGTTTGGAGTCGCGCGAATTCGGTCGAAGCCGTCGTGACCTCTTTGCTGGCAGGGCCCGAAGATGGGGCGGGATCAGAGGTTCTTGGAGCCCTTTTCGCCTCCGGTCTTTTGACCCCTGATCAGACGGATCCACCATTAAAAGAGGCGCTGGGAGTTTTCAAGAAGGTTCGCGATTCGATTGAGAAGCCGGTTTACGTTCGTAGCTTGGTTGACGGAACGAACATGAATGAGCCCGTTTATATCCGGGGGAATCACAAACGACCGAGTGATGAAGAGAATCCCCGCCGATTCCTTGCGGGGCTGAATGGGGAAGCGTTGACCGGGCGGGGAAGTGGACGTCGTGAATGGGCGGAGCAACTTTTGAAGCCCGGAAATCCGCTCACCGCACGGGTGCGGGTTAATCGGATTTGGTCGAGGGTGTTTGGAAAAGGAATCGTGGCTTCAGTCGATAATTTTGGAAAGATGGGAGAGAAGCCAAGCCATCCAGCGCTTCTCGATTTTCTGGCCAATGATTTCATGAAGGAGAAGTGGTCGATCAAAGCAATGATTCGCAAGATGGTTCTTTCGAGCGCCTTCCGGATGTCTTCGATTCCCGGAGCAGAAGCTGCCGAGCTCGATCCAAAAAATGTTTATCTTCAAAGAATGCCGGTCCGTAGGATGTCTGCCGAATCGATCCGCGATCACATTCTTGCGACAAGCGGCGATCTCAAGCGGGATCTTTTTGGGCCGAGTGTTCCAGCATACATCAAGGACCAGCCGAACAGTCGTGCCAAACCCAGGGAAGGCCCTCTCGGCGGGAACGGACGGCGTTCCATTTATCTGGCCAGCAGGAGAAACTACCTGCCGTCATTCCTTCGAACTTTTGATGCTCCGAATTCGACCGAGCCGGTGGGGAGACGCAATGTCACAACGGTTCCAGCCCAGTCATTGGCCCTCTTGAACCATCCTTTGGTTCATCAGCAGGCCAGGGTTTGGGGAGAAGGAATCGTGAAAAGAAACGGGTCGGATCAGGAAAAATTAAGCCGGCTCCACCGCGAGGCATTCTCTCGGGAAATCACAAAAGAAGAGATCGAATGGGGGCTCTCCGCGCTGAAAAAACTGGGAGTGGATGCCAATCCGCAAGAGGCTTGGGCTTCTCTCTGTCACATCATCATCAACCGAAAGGAATTTATCTATGTCTTCTAGTTTGAATCATCTCTCCCGTCGTGATTTTATGCATACGGGCTCCTTGGGCTTTGGTTCGCTGGCTTTGGCCGGGTTGCTTGATCAGGAAGCTGGAGCGGCCATTCAGCCCCACTTTGCCCCCAAAGCGAAGCATGTCATTTTCCTCTACATGGATGGGGGGGTGTCGCACGTCGATAGCTTTGATCCCAAACCATTGTTAAAGAAAGAGAATGGACAGAAGCCGAAATTCGAGGTGGAGGCCACGGTCTTTAATAACAATGGGAATATTCTGGCGAGTCCGTGGGACTTCAAAAACTACGGTGAGAGTGGAATTCCCGTCAGCGATCTTTTCCCGTATATCGGATCGTGCGCCGATGACCTCTGTGTGATGCGTTCGATGACCGCATTTTCACCGAGCCACCCCAATGCCAACTACTCTCTTCACAGCGGCCTCATTCTTTCAGGGCGGCCCAGTATGGGAGCATGGGCGTCGTATGGTTTGGGCAGTTCTAATGCCAATCTGCCCACCTATGTGGTCGTTCACGGTGGCCAGGTTCCATCGGGAGGCATGCAGATGACGGGAGAAGGGTTCCTTCCTACCGCACACGGTCCGTCGGTTCTTCATCCCAAGGGCGTGGTGCTTCAGAACATCAATCCCTTGGAAAAGAAAAAAGGGCTTCAAAAAGACAAACTGGCGTTGCTTCGACAAATCGATGGTCGATTGCAGGAACGGCGGCCTGATTCGGCATTAATTGCTTCGGCGGTTAAGAACTATGAAATGGCTTTTCGCATGCAGATGGCGGTTCCCGAGGTGACGGATGTTTCCAAGGAGCCCGAGTCGATCAAAAAACTCTATGGTCTCGATGCCAAATTCAATAACACCCGGACGTATGGCGCACAATGTCTGATGGCGCGGCGACTGGTGGAGAAGGGAGTGCGGTTCGTGGAACTTACCATCACAACTGGAAACGGTGACCGATGGGATCAGCACGGCAAACTTAAGGATGGGCATACCAAGAATGCCTTGGCGGTTGATCAGCCGATTGCCGCACTGATCAAAGATCTTAAGTCCCGTGGTCTCTTGGATTCGACATTACTTGTCTTCGCCGGTGAATTCGGACGGACTCCATTTGCACAAGGACGTGACGGGCGGGATCACAACCCCCAGGGATTTAGCATCTGGATGGCCGGAGGAGGAATCAAGGGAGGAACCATTTACGGTGCGACCGATGAGTATGGTTACCGTGCTGTTGAGAACAAAATGACGGTCCACGACATGCACGCCAACATGCTGCACCTCATGGGGATTAATCATGAGAAGCTAACTTATCGATACGGTGGTAGGGATGTCCGACTCACCGATGTGCATGGGGAGATCATTCCCGAAATTTTAGCGTAAAAAAACCGGCATCCCAGAGGATGCCGGACTTTTGAGTTCTTCTGAAGAACTTAGCTGACGTATGAAAGTGAAGCGGCGGTGGCTTCGATCTTGTCGTTGTTGTTGAGGAGTTCTCTGATGGGGTCGTAATTGCCGGAGAGGAGGGCGTGGCGTGCCGAGTCGGGCATTTCGACGGAGAAGGAAAGGTCTCCGGCTGCGACGGCCATGGCTTCGAGGTCGATGGCAACTTCGAGGGTTGGATCGGCGGCACAGGCCGCTTTGAGAGCTTCGATGTTTTCTTTCGAAGAACTGAGACAGGGAAGTCCCAGGGTCGTTGAGTTTCCATAGAAAATTTCCGCAAAGGATTCAGCAATGATGGCATTGAAGCCATACTTGGTGAGTGACTGGGGAGCGTGTTCACGAGAAGAACCGCAACCGAAGTTGATGCCAGCTACGAGGATGGATGCGTTCTTGAAACGTTCATCGTTGAGTGGGTGGTTTGTTTTCTCACCGCTCTCGGGATCGAAGCGAACGTCATAAAAAGCGTATTCGCCGAGACCGTCGAAAGTGACGCACTTCATGAAGCGCGCGGGAATGATGCGGTCGGTATCGATGTCCGCGCCCGGGATGGGAACGGCAGTGCCGGTGACTTGAGTGATGGGTGCGATAGCCATGGTGATTGATTCTTATTCGTTTTCCTTTTTTTCGCGAGCAGCCTTACGTTCAAGGATTTTGGCGAGGGTTTCTTGAAACGAGCCGACGTAACGCTTGGCCAACTGCTGGCTGAAGGTCACGATTTCGCCAGTCAAGGCAGGGAGGACTTTGATGGACTTCTTTCCGACGGGAGTTTTGTAAAAGGCGATCAGTTCCTTG
>JAPKDJ010000070.1 GCA_026421245.1 Akkermansiaceae bacterium
TATAAAATGGAGCCGCTGGTCAGAATTGAACTGACGACCTATTCATTACGAGTGAATTGCTCTACCCCTGAGCTACAGCGGCGTCTCTGCGCGGAGGATTAGGTTCCCCGCCCTCAATTGACAAGATTAATTCACTTTCCGTAGTGATCAAGAATGGTTTGAACAAGACCCGCGATGTCGTGTTTCGTCGATTCAATGGATGGAGCTTCGCAGCGAGACTTGAAAGTCTTGTGGGTCACCGGGCCGATGCAGGCTGCCTCACAGGATTGGGGCCAATCGATGCCCATATCAAAGAAATTTTCCACGGTTGAGCCGCTCGTGAAGGTGATCAAGTCAGCGCCTTCTTCACGCAACTGCTTGGCCGCGCCGGTAGGGTCTTCGGTCTCCGTCACTGTCCGATAGGCAAGACATGAGTCAACGATCGCGCCCTGCTCCATGAGGCCATCGTAGATGACATCACGAGTTTCCTCGGCTTTTATCCAGAGGATTTTTTGGTGCTCGATGCATTCGTTTTTAAAGGCTTCCAACAGCCCCTCAGCGACAAACTTTTGTGGCAGTAAATCCACCGCGTAACGATACTCCCGGATCTTGGCTTCCGTGCTGGGACCAATCGCGGCGATCCGGCATCCACCCAAACTGCGGGCATCCTGATAAGTTGCGTAAAAGGCATCGAAGAACCTTTCCACGCCATTTGGACTAGTGAAAACTAGCCAATCATAGGTGTGGGATTCTGCCACCGACTCTGCAAACTCCTGCCGGTCCTGCGGATATTCGATCCGGATCGTAGGCAGTTCAATGACATCGGCTCCGAGTTCGCCGAGACGCTTACTCAATCCTCCGGCTTGCTCACGGGTGCGGGTCACAACGATGCGTTTCCCGAAGAGAGGCCGGGTCTCAAACCAGTTGATCTTCTCCCGCTCTTTCACGACGTCGCCGATCACGGCCACGGCCGGAGATTTGAATTTCTTCTCCTCCACAATATCAGCAATCGTTTCCAGCGTGCCTTGCACCGTTTGATGCTTCCCGGTCGTCGCCCAACGAGTCAGCGCAATCGGTGTCTGTAGAGACGCCCCGCCTTTGACAAACTGTTCGCAAATCCCACGCAATCTGGAAACCCCCATCACAAACACCTTGGTGCCCGGGGTCTTGGCCAGTTGATCAAAGTCGAGGGAGGTGTCGTCTTTGGTCGGATCCTCATGGCCTGTGAAAATGGTGAGTTGCGAGCAATGGTCACGGTGGGTGACTGGAATACCCGCATAAGCAGGGCCCGCAATAGTCGAGGAAATCCCGGGAACGATTTCGAACTTCACACCGGCTTCCGCAAGCTCAGCAGCTTCTTCCCCTCCCCGTCCAAAGATCATGGGATCTCCACCTTTGAGACGAGTCACCACTTTCCCTTGTAGAGTCCTTTCGACAATGAGCGCGTTAATTTGATCCTGCGGAATGGCGTGATCAGCAGCTCGCTTTCCTGCGAAAATCAACTCGCAGCCCTTCTTTGCCCACCCCACCAGCGCAGCACTGGAAAGAGCATCGTATACCAGAACATCGCACTTCTCGATGCACTCCTTCGCTTTGAGTGTGACCAACCCCGGATCACCCGGGCCCGCACCCACCAAGTAACAGATTCCCTTTTTTGCCTCGTTGCTCATTTTAAATTGTCAAATAGTTGCTGGGCCACTTCGAGCGGCACGACACCACTGGCCTTCGCTTTGCGAGGAGAACCGGGCTTCTCCGGGAAAACCCGCGCCCCCATCTCCAAATGCTCACCGGTGAGCTTCGACCACACCCCGATGGGTGTCGAACACCCCGCATCGAGGAGGCGCAAAAACTCACGCTCCGCCGTCACCCGGTTCCAGGTGTCATCGTGATTCAGCACATCGATGATCTTGCCGACCTCATCATCACCACGTCGGATTTCGAGGCCCACCGCTCCCTGTCCGGCGGCGGGAAAAAAGTTCCGTTCGGCGAGGCATTCGACAAAGACGGGATGACGATTAATTTCAAACATCCCCTCAGTTTGATAGCCGAGACGAGTCAACCCGGCTTCGGCCAAAATGATACCATCGTAGTCAGCGTCCTTCGCGGCCTTTTCCATCCGGGTGGGAACGTTACCACGCAGGTCGACCAACTTGACTCCTGCTTTTAAAAATTGAATCTGTCTGGCTCGGCGCACTGAACTGGTCCCAACACGCGATCCTTTCTTCACCTCGGACCAGGGAATTTTCCCAATCCAGACGTCCGCAACGGGACCTCGCTCCAAAACTGATCTCAGTTGAAACGGTTCCTCCAGCACCGTTGGAAGATCTTTGAGAGAGTGGACCGCGACATCAATTTCGCCCACCTCAAGGGCCACTTCGAGTTCCTTGATAAAAACTCCTTTGTCCCAAATTCCTTCCACCTTGGCGACTTCGTTCAAGGCCACATCAGTCCGGCGGTCACCGGTGGTCTTGATGATCACCCTTTCAATCTCAAGATCGGGAAACGCCGCAGCCAAAGCCACCTCTGTCATTTCAGCCTGTTTCAGAGCGAGGGCGCTCCCGCGCGTTCCAAGTTTTAAAGTCTTCATGATTTAATCGTTCACTGCCGGAAGGGTCACCTTGTCGATCTCTTCCCGAATAATGTCTTCGCAAAGAAGAAGCTGTTCTTCGCGCCGCTTCCTCGCCTGACCTGCCAGCTCTTGCAAGGTATCAATGTCGTAAAGATAGACCTCCTCGATCTCACCCACCTCCGGATCAATGTCACGGGGCACCGCAATATCCACCATAATCAGGGGACGAAACTTTCGTTTTCGCCGCACCGCCTCAACGTGTTGCGGTTTCACGACGAAATGAGGGGCTCCTGTAGCCGCAATCACAACATCCAAATGAGCCAACTCCTCTTCCCAACTCTCAAAATGCACAGCACGCCCGCCAATCTCTTCAGCCAGATCAACTGCCTTATCATAGGAGCGATTCGTCACTATGACCGAAGATGCTCCTCTCGATTGAAGTGCCCTGGCAGTTTTGCGACTCATATCTCCTGCTCCGATCACGAGAACGGAGCTTCCTTGAAGGCAGCCAAAGACCTTTTCCGCCAACTCCACGGAAGCCCCCGCGACCGACGTGGCGCCTTCTTGAATTGCGGTGTGGGTGCGCACTTTTTTTCCCACGCCAAAGGCTCGCTGGAAAAGTTTGTTCAAAACAAGCTTGGTCGCCCCACCTTCGAGCGAGCGTTTGTAGGCTTTCTTGACCTGCCCAAAAATCTCGGTCTCACCCAAAACCATTGAATTCATGCCGCTGGCAACACGGCAAAGATGTTCGGCGGCTTCACGGGCCTGATAATGATAAAACACTCCTTCACGCGAACCGTGATAGTCCCGCTGTTTACAAATCCAGTCCTCGAGCTCCTCGATCCCGCTCTCTCCATTCACCACGGCATAATATTCAGTGCGATTGCATGTCGAGAGCACGACCCCTTCCTCCACCTCGGCCGCTGTCATCAAAGTCTCGGTTTCCCGATCAAGGGCAACGTCCGAGAGCGCAAAACGCTCCCGCACCTCGACGGGAGCAGTTTCGTGATTGAGTCCCAAGCAAACCAGTTTCATCACAGCTTCGCAAAAACTAATAAAGAGAGGATAAAGAGGACGGTTAGCCCGATCGCCAACTGTCGGCCCGGCATTCCCCTTACAAAATAAACTCCCAAAAGCATCGCATAGAGTGCCCAGGTCATCGATGCGACCATGAGATGGATACTAAAAGTTTCCTGCTTCATCAGCAGACCCGCAAGAATACCCATCGTTAACACGACCCACCCCACCAAGGCAATCCTAGCCATCGCCCGCACCAGTCGACTAATTGAAGGCATTCCATGCACCAACCCACCTCCAAACTTATGTGCCTTTAGGCGGTAATTAAGGATGAAAAACATCACGCCGGCCACCGCCGCCAGAGCAAGTGCACCATAGGAGAGAACAGACAATGCGGCATGGGCTTCCCGCCAGGTATCCACCGTGTCGGCTCGAACCACTTTCGTTTCAAACGATCCCGGAATCAAAGAAATCAACTGGAGTAAAACCACCAGCGGAGTCGTAAAGACTCCAAGTAAGGAAAGCCGGTAAGTTGTTCCGGTCACGAGGTAGAAGAAGGTCAGCGACCAGGCTAGGAAAAGGCAAATTTCACCGATGTCCCCAAGAGGACACTGCCCGCGCAGACCACCCCGCCAACCGAGAGCCATCAATTGAGCGCCAAATGCCAGTACCATCCCGAAAAAGGCCGTCCGACTAGGCTTGTCGGAGCGAGCCGCCAGGGCACCAAAAAAACCTCCCGCCGCCGCAAGAAGTGTTGCTATGACCACCCAGCCGATTCCCATGTCCATGTATCTGCCTTCCTCCGGCCAACCTTTCAAGTGCGGATACAGGGATTCTTTCAAATTCCCCCCTTCCCCCTAGCCTCGCCGTCCCGCAATGAAACCACTCACCATTCTGTTTCCCCACCGACCATTCGAACCTTCGTGGATCGATTCGCTCTTCAAGGAAGCTCACTCCCTGCCCTTGGCCCTATCAGCACACTGAAGCAAAAAGCCCCCGCAGCGCGTGGCTCGAGGGCGATGATCCAGACGCCTCATGGCAACTCTATCAAGGCTTTCGCGAAAAGGACTGCCTCATCAAGGACTCGGTGAAATCCGTAAAGATCCGCTGAAAAGACAGCTGCTTTATTCCAGCCGGAACTAGTGACAAGAGATTCCGCTAGCTCTACCAATGGGGCTGGGTCCTGAACACTTCTTCTCGGCGCTTTGAAATGCTTGGCATGGATAACGGTTCACTCAGCCAGCCCCTGAATAAGATCCTTAACAAGAGGCATGAGACGAATCAAATTCTGCGCGTGCCCCTCACGGCTTAAACGACCTTGCTCAGCGAGTTCGATTTTAAGCTCAGGATACGCCGAAACTCCGGGCGAAAGATTGTCAGCCCACCCCTTTTCCTGGGAAATCTTCTCCGCAAATTCACGCTTATCTTCAGGAAACGAGAGAGAGGACACCTCTGCTCTAGGACCATTCCCGGTGATCTCGAGAAACCCCGCCATCTTCTCATTCTCTCCACCACAACGCTCCCAAATCCAATCACGCAGATCTTCTCCTGCAAGAGGCGGATAAAAAACCAGGCGCACCCCTTTCTCCGTTTCATGTGAGGTCAGGTATTCCGCAAATCCGTAGGCAAACGCCGCCGCCGTCCCGCTACCGGCTTGCGGAATCGCAATCACAATCGGCTCCTTGGACTCACGGTCTCCGGCATTGATCCAAATGATTGGCCATAAAAGCCCCTTGGCCGAATCAATTTGAACTTTAAGGATTTGATAGCCTAGGTTTTCCGGCCCCAAGTTCCCCATGGTCATCGCCGCAACCTGACGAAGGGCCTTTTGTCCATCCTCGGTCTCCACACTCCTCTCGCCAATCATCCCGTTCAGCTTCTTCAAATATCCTTCCATTTCAGGAACCGTGACATCTCCTTCGGTCGGTCGGCTCTCTTTTTGATCAGCATTCACGCCAAGGTAGAGGGCGATGCAAATCGAAACAATCAGGAGGGCAGGAATCACCGCAAGGGCAACTTTGATCGCACTGGTTCGGGAAGGCGCTGAAGGAGGATTCATTTTGTGATGAGATGAGCGATTTCTCTGGCGGCCCTTCCATGAACTCCTGGCTCACCAAGACGCGAAGCCGCTTCCAGTAACTCTTCCGATAGTTTTTCGCGCCGGTCGCCATCGTCAAGATGATCGCCGAGCCACGAAGCCACCTCATAGGCGTTGGCGTCATTTTGAATGAACTCCGGAACCAACTCACGACCCGCGAGAATATTGATCAGGCCAATGTAGGGCAACTTGATCAACTGTCTCGCCATGAGATAGGTGGGCCACGCCACTCGATAAACAAGACAATAGGGCATCCCGTAGTAGGCAGCCTCCAAAGTGGCAGTGCCGCTGGCAACCACACCACAGGCAACCGATTGCATGAGTCTTTGACTTCGGCCTGTCTGAATCTCCACCACGCCAGGCGGCAAAATGCTTTCTTCCAACGCCAAAACCATCACTCGGGCAACCTTTTCGCTGGCCGCCGCCGCGACAAACCGAACTTCGGGTCGCTGATCGAGAAGCCTTTTTGCCGATTCAAGCATCATCGGAAAGAGGCGGCTCACTTCCTTCGTTCGGCTCCCGGGAAAAAGACCAACCGTCATTGGATCTCGGTTCACCTCAATCCTCTGTTCTTCCAGTTCGTCCACCAAAGGATGCCCCGGGCAGTGACTCTGCAGGCCCGCTTCCTCAAAAAGCGGGACCTCAAAAGGAAAAAGACAGAGCATCAAATCATGGGTCTCCGCAATTTGAGGGATCCGTTTCCGGTTCCACGCCCAGACCTGGGGTGCCACATAGTGAATAATCTTTGTCTCCGGTAATCGTTCATGAACCTGCCTCGCCAGCCGCAAATTGAAGCCCGGATAATCGATTAAAAGAAGAACATCGGGCTTCCATTCCAGCAATTCGACCAAAACCTTGTCAAATTGCTTCTTAAACCACCCATATCGACGCAAAACTTCCCAAACCCCCATAATTGCTGCATCGTCAACCCAATCCGCAATCCTTCCACCTGAAAGCCCGGCCATTTCGGGACCTCCAAGCCCCCGAAAAACCACATCTTGAAGCTCCTCTTGAAGTGCCTCCATCAACTCGGCCCCATGCGTGTCTCCACTCACCTCGCCTGCGACCACGTATACCGATTTGCTCATCGACGTCGTCATGGTAATCAGGATGTTTGATTTGCCAAACTGCAAATCGTATTACAAGAGCTTGCTTCTCTTCCCGCATAGCGTTAATTCCTCATCTCCCAGTCGTCCTATGTCCGAAAAAACTGATCCCAAGCCCGATCAAGGCCCAAGCCCTATCGGCGAAATTTCCCAAGAGCCTTCTGCCTTGGAAGCGTTTCTCGATGCCAACCAAAAGAAACTGGTCATCATCGGCATTCTCGCCATCCTTTGTATCGTTGGTTATGTCATATTTGATGGCCTCGGTAAAAAGGACGAGCGAGATGCTGCCGGACTCCTTGCCGCGGCAAGGACCGTTCCCGACTACGACTCCGTCAGTAAGAAATACGAAGGCCAAAACGCCGGTGGAAGTGCCCTGATGCTCAAGTCCCAGCTTCTCTGGCGTGACCAACAGCAACAGGAAGCCGTAAAATCAATCGAAGAATTTATCGAAAACTATCCCGAGCACCCAGCGCTCGGAAGTGCCTACACCAGCTTGGGTTCCTACCAACAACAACTGGGAAATACTGAAAAAGCCAAAGAAGCCTTCGGGAAATCTGTCGACACCAAGTCATCTGCGAGCTCACTTGCCCTCCTCTCACTCGGCGACATCGCCTTAACCTTAGGTGAGAGTGAAAAGGCCAAAGAACTCTACGAGCGTATTCTCACTGAGTATGAAAAAAGTCATTTCCAAGTGAAAACCATGGCTGAACAGAGGATCAAACTGATTGGAGTCAAGGCCCCGACTGACAAAGCTCCGGAGCCTCCCGCTCCTATCATTGTTCCAGGAGTTACCACTCCACCTGTTTCCGTTCCCGAACTTCCTGAAGCTACCACTCCAGCCCCCCAGACGCCTGGCAAACCCACTCCCGTCCCCTCCCCCGCAACCACTCCTGATATCAGCAAGGAAACCTCCGATCTCCCTGAACTGGAACTTCCCGAGAAAAACCCTCCTCCCGCGACCTCCGGAACACCTTCGAAACCAGAAGCCCCCTCCACTCCCGAAGCTCCGGCGCCCCCCGAAGGCGAATAATCACTGAGTCGCGAATTCCTTCTTTTCTTTAAGGCCATCCTGCCCCATTAATTTCTCAACTAACCAACATCCACCGTGTTCGAAAAAATCATTAGCAAGACACCCGGGAACTCCCAGCCACCTCGTCCAGCTTCCACCCCTATTTCTTCTCAGGCTCCTGCCTCCAGCGCTTCCATTGCCGAAGCTCCTTCGAAATTAGCCTCTCCCGTGAGTGCCTCCTCAAGCGGTGGACAAAGAAATATCCTGAGTAATGATGTTCACATCAAGGGTTCAATTCGGTTCACCAATGACCTTCTTGTCGATGGACGCATTGAAGGGGAAATCAACTCCGATGGCGCTCTAACTGTTGCAGAAAACGCCCATATCAAGGCTGAGATAAAAACCCAGTCAGTGGTAATCTACGGAAAAGTGCACGGAAATATCATTTGCACCGACCGCGTCGAAATCAAAGCAAGCGCGGAAATGGTGGGAGATGTTAAAGCCGTCACCCTTTCCATCGAACCCGGAGCGATCTTTGTGGGCAAGTCGGAAGTTGGAACCCCTTCGGCCGCTCCAAAGCAAAACAGTCCCGCTCCGCAGGGCAACGCCAAGAAGCCACATCAAGACAACCAATCCGGCAAGGCTGTTGCACCCGCTTCCTAAAACGGTCCGGACTCTTCTTCCCCGATAGACATTGGCATTCGGCTTCTTCAAGGACAAGAGCAAGGGACCTCTCGAGGTTCGTTGTCCTCTTTGTGAGCATCTCCAGCAGGAATCTCCGCTGGCCATCTCGTCGTATTGTAAGGGATGTGGCGCCTACCTTTCCTTCCGCAAGGGTGGAGAAATCATTGCCAGACCACAGGCTACCCCTGATCCTTTCGCCCATCGGCCTTCGCAGCCAAAGATCGACATCGAATATAAACCACGCGAAGAACGAGGCCCCAAACCTCCGTCGCCCCCCCTCGGAAAACGTGAAAATCCGGAGACCGGAGAACCCAGCGAAACCGAGCCCCCCAAAGCGGCCCAAGAAAAGTCGGATGATTCCATCGGATCCTCCCCCCCTCCAACCCATCAGAAAGAATCCGTTGGCGAGGAATTTCCACCCATATCGGAATCTTCCGATTCATCATTTCCGTCAAAAACAGAACCTTCCACACAAATAGAGAAATCCGATGCCCCTCCTGAAGAAGAGGATCAGGAAGAAGTCATTCCTGAACTTTCCCGCTTCATTAGAGACGCGTCCAATGGAGCTCATCAAGATTCAGGTAAAAAACAACTGGAGCAGCGAAGAGCGACCTGTTTCGAATGTGGAGATTCCCACCTCGCCAACGCCCGATCAAATTCGACTCAATGTCGTAAATGCGGTCGTCTCATTTCGATGGAAGATCTGCATATCCGGGAATCCTGGAGCAGTCGTGTTCAAACCCTTGGAGATGTCTTCATTCACAAAAAAGGCATCGTTCTGGGAGCAGCAATCCAGTGCCACAATCTTTTCGTAGAAGGCGACTTCACCGGCAGTGCGGAATGCTCTGGCGACCTCACTCTGAGACGTCACGGCAAGATTATTGGCAAGGTTGTGTGCAACCGCCTCATGGTCGAAAAACGCGCCAAAGTCGAATTTCTCAACACCGTGCAAATGAACGAGTGTAAAATCGATGGCCTTGTTACCGGGAACCTTGCCTGTCGAGGGTGCCTAGCCCTTGAAAAGAAGGCCACTCTGACCGGCAACATCAAAGTTGGAACCTTAACTGTGGCGGATGGAGCAAAACACACCGGCCAGATCCAGATGGGCGGGTTTTAATTCTGGTCTTGCCCCGGCCAATCCCGGAAAGTCTCTCTATGTCAAACGAGACTATCCTTGATCTTAAGGAAGATATTCTTCGCCTGAAAAAGGAGCGCAATGCCGTCATTCTGGCCCACAACTACCAGGTCGGCGCCATCCAGGATCTCGCCGATTACGTTGGGGATTCATTGGGCCTTGCCTACAAAGCACAGGAAACAGACGCTGACGTCATCGCTTTTTGCGGGGTTCATTTCATGGCGGAAACAGCCAAGATTCTTAACCCTGAAAAAACCGTCGTTTTACCGGATAAAGACGCCGGTTGCTCGCTGGAGCAAGCCTGTCCGGCTGACAAGCTGGAACAATTCTTGAACGACAATGCCGATAAAAATTATTATGTCATCGCCTACATCAACTGCTCGGCGGGTGTGAAAGCATTGTGCGATGTGATTTGCACCTCGGGAAATGCTCCCCGCATTGTGAATCAAGCCCCCAATGATCGCCCCATTCTCTTTGTCCCCGACGAAAACCTCGGCCAGTGGGTCATTGAACAAACCGGACGTAAAATGGATCTTTGGCAGGGGAATTGCTATGTTCACGTTGAATTCACCCGAGAATCCATTCAGAAAATCAAGGATGAATATCCAGACGCAGTGGTAGTCGCCCATCCCGAGTGCACCAAGGCTGTCCGGCTGCTTGCCGACGAGGTTTGCTCAACCGAAAAGATGATTCATTTCTGTAGAGAAACTCCTGCCAAAAACATCATTGTCGTCACTGAGTCGGGTATGCTTCATCGTATTCAAAAAGAGGTTCCTGAAAAAAATCTCATTGCTGGGCCGACCGACCATTGTGCCTGTGCTGATTGTCGATATATGAAAATGAACACGTTGGAAAATCTTCATGCGTGCCTCGACAAACTGGAACCCCAGATTGAGCTTCCCGAAGACATTCGAGCCAAAGCCGAGGTCTCACTGGTTCGGATGTTGGAGCAATCCAAGTAGTCTGATCTTCGAAACTTCTTTTACGCAAATACCCTGCCCCTAAAAAATGCACTCCCCTTCTCGATCCGCGTATCCGCCGGAGCGCTGAGCCGCGACGGGCCGAAGCCGGAGCATTGGGATTTTTTACCGACGCCAACAGATGCACAGAATGTCCCCGATGGCCAAGCCTTTGAGGATTTTCTAGACTAGGCGATCTGGCCCAAACTCAAGAGAAAATCAAACACGGCAGAACGCAACCCGTGGAAGTCCAAAATCGAAGCCTCCATCAGACGTAATCTGACCGCCCCTCCAGCAGAAGGCAGTCCTTCAAGAGAGGGATGGACTCACCAACACTGGGACGAATTTTTCCCTGAGCGCTACTTTCGGGAGACTGAGTCAACGGCCGAATTCGTGACACCAGTCAGGATCACGGTTACGCCAATGGCGAGTTTGCACCCGGTGCGATGACACCTCAATACCGTCGGGACGCCCGGGTTCGAAGGGACTCCCCGCAGCACCCTAATCAAGTTCCACCCGAACATGCCAGTTTAGGATCCCAAGACGCGGTGGACCTTCGCCGACACTTTCTCTCCCAAGCTGCTCCAGTCGTGCTGCGGCGAGTCCGTTCTCATGCACCACGACAATACCCTACCCATCGATATCTCTGCCCACCGCGGCTTCGGCATGCACACCCTTACCACCCACGAGCATAACGGTCATAACCCGGCCGAGAGCGACGGCTATACCATGCCTTCGTCTTACCGGGTCAGTTCTACTGACTACCGCTGGCCGATGGTCATTGCCGGTCACGATTCGACGTGAATACAGACGCCCGTAACCCTTGGCACGAATCGAGACATCGAAGAGAAAGAGATTTAATCGGACAAATTTCTTTGAATCAAAAAAAAGCCCCTGACCGCTTTCACGACCCGGGGCTTTTTGTTGGGGATTTTTGTAAGGACTCTTACTTCTTCGGAGATTTTCTAATCGGTTTCTTCGCCACTTTTTTTACTGCAAACTTCTTGGTCGCCACTTTTTTTACAGCAGCTTGCTTCATGGGCGGGGGAGGAGGGATCTCATCATCATCGCTACCTCCATGGCTGAGAATGAATTGCAGGTCATCCGCACCAAGATTGCTGGCAAAGCCTTCGTCTCCCAGAATATTGGTAACGAGCGCAGTCTTCTGGTGCTGCAAAATTCGGATTTTTTCCTCCACCGAATCACGAGTGAGCAGGCGGTAGGCAATCACCTTGTTCTTCTGGCCGATGCGGTGGGTTCGGTCGATCGCCTGATTCTCCACGGCAGGGTTCCACCATGGATCGTAAAGGATCACGTATGAGGCCGACGTCAGGTTCAAACCAGCACCACCCGCTTTCAGCGAAAGGAGGAAAACAGAAGCATCCTTGGTCGTTTGAAAATTCTCGATCTCCCCTTTCCGGTCCTTGGTTTGACCAGTGAGGTAATTGAAGGGCCGGCTCTCAACCTCAAGACGTGTCTTGATGATATCGAGCATGGAAACAAACTGGGAGAAAACGAGCACCTTGTGCCCCTCCTCGCGGAGTTGATCCAAAAGATAAAAGAGAGCATTCATCTTGGCGCTCTCCTCCTTGTGCCATCTCGGATCAATCAACCCTGGGTGACAACAAATCTGACGCAAGCGCATGAGCCCCTGAAGAATAGCAAAGCTGTTCTTTTTGACCGCTTCGTCGGAATCGAGTCCCAGAAGAGCCTGCTGAATCCGCTTGAGTTCCACTTTGTATAGCTCTTCCTGGATTCCTTCCATTCCGGCAAAGACTTCCTCTTCCGTACGAGGTGGAAGATCCTTAGCAACCTGCCCCTTGGTCCGGCGTAAAAGGAATGGCCTAAGTCTAGCGGCCAAACGGTTTTGGCTGGAGGGATCCTTCCGCTTGTCAAAGCGACGTTTGAAATAGGCGCGGGTTCCTAATACCCCGGGCATGGCGAAGGCCATCAGGGACCACATGTCCATCAAGCGGTTCTCAATCGGAGTACCTGTGAGAACGAGGCGATTTTCAGCATCCAGTTCGCGGGCACATTTCGCAGCCTTAGAATCCGGGTTTTTAATCTGTTGACCCTCATCAAGAATCACAGTCAGCCAACGGATCTTGTTGAGTTGTTCACCACAAACCCGGAGCTGGGCATAGTTGAGAACCAATATATCGAGAACATTGTTTACCTCGTCCAGGTCGAGATCGTCGCGTGTCCGGAGGACCTTGAGTTTGAGGTGCGGAGCAAACTTCCCAACTTCGGTTGCCCAGACGTCTAGAACTGACTTAGGACAGACCACCAAGGCCGGGCCAAGCTTCCGGGGCCCCTTATTCTCCTCGGCGTATTCTCGCAACCAGAGGAGGTAAGTGATACTCTGAATCGTCTTACCAAGTCCCATGTCATCGGCCAGAATTCCTCCAAAGCCATTCGTAGCGAGATAAGCAAGGAACTGATACCCCTCGACCTGATAGGGCCTCAAGGTTGCGTCGAGTTCTTCCGGAACGTCGGGCTTGATATCGATCTGGATATCGCGAGCACGATCCTTGATTCGCTTCCAGGCTTTCGGATCGAAAACCTCGGCGGCCTTTGGATCGGCAAGCTGCATCGCGTGCATGCGGTGAGTCTCCCCTGAAAGATCGAAAGGGTCCAAACCGAGCCGGGTCACGGCATCTCGCTGGTCCGGATCAAGTTTGATCTCGAGACGCATCCATGAGCCATCATCCATGCGCACGTAGCCCCCTCGGGCAGCAACCAGCTGTCGAATTTGGGCCTTGGAAAGATTCACTCCTTCGACATCAATCACAACACGAAGATCGAACCAGTCGATTTCCTGATTCACGACCTCGAAGCGGATCGCGGCAGTGACAGGATCACTGAGAATCGTCTTCAGCTTAGCCTCAATGTCGAGTTCCACGAAGTCAGGCATCGCTTCGATCCACTCGGCAAACTTTTCAGGAAACTGCTTGGTGATCCGTCCTTTGAAAGCCTCCAACTTTTCATCGTAAGTCAGTCCCATCTCCAAGAGAATGTCGGGAATTAGATAGAGCTTCTCACGAGCAAAGCGAAGCAACGCTTTTCCCTTCACAGGCTCCTGCTTAATCAGATCCCATCCTGCTTTGATCAATTTTTCCTCGCGGCGGCCTTTTGCCTCGAAAGCTTTCACATCGACTACCAGATGTTCTGTTTCGGCAGCGGTCAATCCTTGCTCAACCCAAAGCTTGAGGTGTGGGAAAAGATCAAGATCGGTCACTCGCCGCTTCATCGACGGAGGCAGACTCGCTCCGATTTTCCGGAGAAACTCAACTCCTTCGAGAGAATCAATCACCTCCTTGGGAATCGAATAACGCGGCATGATCTCGGTGTCTTCCATCCAGCGAGGAGGTCCAGGGAAAACCGTTTCATCCGACTGATAGAGTTCGGTTCGCCCCGGAAGGAGGCGCACCGAGTGAGAGACATTTTCGCCTGATTTCGTGACAAGTTGTAAGGCAAAGGAATTCGGGTCAGCGGGATCATCATCACAGATCCACCTAAGCGGCTCATCGACCACCCGGAACGGTCGTTCATCCAAATTAACCATGTCCCCTTTCAATTCCTTCTGATGGAAAAGAAGATTCATGAAGCGGCAGGCCTCTTCATTTTCGAGATCGAGATAAAGCTCACCTGATTTTTCAGAGTATCGCAAGAAATGCTCCCAAAGAATCTGACTCGCGGCGTCCATGCGCAAAGCCGAAGCATCGAAGAGCTTCAGGATTCGCTCAATCTCACCTTTTTCACGCAAGGAAACCCACTCTTCTTCGTTCTCCTCACGGGCTTCAACCCGGGCTTCGTTGATTGTCGAAATGAGGCGAAATTCGATCCTGTGAGGAACTTCCTGAGGCGGACGCTCGTTCACACTTTCAATACGATCATACCATGCGGCAACTTCCCTCTCCTGCTCCCAATCACGCATACGGCGCTGGACATTCTCCAGATCCGTAATGGAGTCCATGAATTCTGGATAGCGTAAATTCTTCTTATCGAAGGCGTATCCGAGGTAATTCCAAAACTCGATAATGTCTCCCGGAGGAACCGGCCAAAGTTCGAGCGGTTCGTAGCTCGCAATCTCCCAACGGGGATTGAGCCGAACCATGTCATGGTCGTGAATCTCACCCTCAATGACATAACGGCGATAGCGCTTTTCAACCCTGAAGACAAAGTCAGCTTCCTTGTCGTCCAACTCTCGATCGATCTTTTCTTCAATAAGATCAACGATAGGAGTGTCGTCGAATTCGTTAGGAGACTCAGGGAGATCTTCCCCTCGATGGAGTCGCTCCAACATAGCTGCAAACATCACAGCCCCGGCGGTCTCCTCTTCTTCGGCAGAGCAGCTTCCGAACCAACGGTTTCCCTGAAGCCTGAGAGTGGTCCGATGCACATTCCCTTGGTCCTCAACCCGCCCCTGAATAAAGAGGTGGTTGCCAAAAATCTGGGTCACTGCCCCTTCTTCCTGCAAATGCTCTCCTCTCTTCCTTGCCGCCTCCGGAAAGCTATTCAAAAAATTCAATGTCGCCCGGTCAGGGTTAAGAGCTGTCATGTTACTGGCCATCTTTGTCAGAATATGGGGTGCAAAATCACCGGTGCTTGACCATAGAAAATGTGAAAAGCGACGGTGAGGGTTTAATTCTAATGCCAAGATATGAATTCGTGCAACATAAAGCGCACATGAATTCCCAAACGAATGTTCAGGGATGTGAAAGAACCTCTCTCTTCCCACAGGTAAAAGAGCCAGCAATGCCGATTATTTCTGTATGAAAGTGTCTCCCCGAGGGTCTCTCACCGCCGTATCGTGGTTGATTGCCCTCGGCATCGGCCTGATAATAGGACGACACGGGTTGCCCACATCATCTGAGAGCGATCAAAATAAGAATCGGACGTCCCAGAACGAAAAACAGATAGGATTCCGATTTCAGGAATCCGGAGAATCGCCACAACAAAAGAGGAACAGCCGCCGAGAAATCTCATCCACCTCCGTAACTGGCCCTGAACAAGAAGATCGTAGCCGGAGAATGATCGAACTTTCCGACATTCTCAACACAAGCAATCGAATCGAGCGCACCCGCCAAATGCTCTCCTTTATTGATCAAATCGATGACCGGCAAATGGCCGGGATTATTGAAGGATTTCGAGATGCTGGGTGGGTCGATTACAATCGTAGCGAGTATACCATGCTTATTTCAGCCTGGATGGATCGTGACCCGTTTACCGCGATTGCCTACCTCGATACAAATGAGACTGATAGCTGGACGCGTAAGACCGCTATTTCAGCTTGGGCGGCTGACAATCCTGAAGCCGCCGCAAACGCCATTCAAGGTCTGGAAGACGAGGGAAAGGTCAACGCCTGGGTCGTGGGCTTGATTGAGGGAATCGCTCGCAACGATCCCGAAGGCGCTTTACGAGCCGTCGTGAATCTCCCGGGAGGGGACACAAAAATGCAGGCGATTCGTGAAATCCTTCCCGAAGTTGTCATTCGCGGGGCTGATTTTGCCGGCGATTGGATCGAGCAGATCGACGAACCAAAACTACAACGCGATACCGCAAAACGCCTCGCCCATTCCCTTGCGCGAAGAGATCCTGAATCAGCCTCGGACTGGATCAGCAAGATCTCTACCGTCGAAACCCGCCGCGATGCCTCGGAGGTCGTCTCAGAGATTTATGCCCAAGAAGATCTGAATGGTGCAATGCAGTGGGCCGAAAGCCTTCCCCAGAACACCATGACCGAGGCCGCAGAAGGAGTCGCTAAACACCTCACCCGTAAAGACCCTGCTGAGGCAGCTCTTTGGCTTCAGAAACTTGGCAACGATCCGGATCTCGATGGAGCCCGTTTCCACTTTCTTCAAGAAGCCGGACGAAGGGATCCCCAAACCGCCCTCGAAAATGTTTCAACCCTTTCGCAAGCCAAAGATCAGGAGCGATACTATCGGGATATCTTGAACCGGTGGAAAAAAGACGACCAAGGTGCCGCCGTCGCTTGGGCGGTCGCCAACTCGGAAACGCTTCCTCCCAAAGTGCTCAAGTCAGTCCTGCCAAAGGAGAAGAAGAAAAAATAAAAAGGGCGATCAAATGACCGCCCTTCTTCTTTGATTATGTAGATACTCGGCAAACTGCCGAAGAAATGGCTAGCAGCCTCATCCACCACTTTCGCCTTCACCACCACTTTTGCTTTCACCACCACAGCATCCCCCACTCGATGCCTGGGCGATGTCCTCCTCGGTCGGCACTCGACCAAGTTCAAGGGTCATTCCTACCATTTGGCTCACACTCGATTGGAGTGCCTCAAGACTCTGCTGTGCCTGGATAAACTCCGAAGCAACAGAATTGTTAAGCAGCTCGGAACGGGCACTTTCAAACTCGGCAATCTCACTCTCTGCCAACTCAAGACCGGATTGCTGTTTTTGGTTCAACTCCTGCCCTCTTTCGTGGACCGACTGATAGGTCAGCCGGGCTTCATCGTCTCCAAGAAATTTCTCCACTTTGGCTAGGAGGCCTTTGTAATCGGAATCATTGGCGATCGTCTCGCAAAGGTCCCGCGTTTTCAACATCACGGCTGAATTGTCCTCTAAAAGGTTCATATGCGGGACATACGCCCGTCTGGTGACAGCCGCAACCGCAGAATTCCTCTTATTTCAGTCATCAAGGGCCCGATTCGAAAAATAATGCCCTTAAGTGTCGTTCTAAAGGTAGAATCGTTCTAAAGGTAGAATCTCACTAATGAACAAGAAAACAGGACTTTTGACCGCAGTCTGGGCTTTGAGCTGCGGCACCGCATTTTTCATCGGCCGAACATCGTCCGACACTACCGAATCAGTCGATTCAGGAACCGCGAGCAAGACTCCTGCGGTAGCGAGTGCCCGGAGTGGGACACGAGGGGGAACTGGAAATGATTCTTCATCTAATGGACGTCGCGGGACTACCCGGGCAAGTGGTTCTAGTAGCTCAAACAAGATCGAGATTGTTAAACAAAAGGTCAAGGATCTGAAAAAGATGTCGGATCCCATCGCCCGTGCGGAAGGATTTCTCCAACTAGTGAAAAATTTGGGGCCCGATGAATTCCTCGACGCGGTCGCCGCCTATCGGGAAGGAGGAATCAATGACGAACAGTTTGGTGAATACCGGCTCCTTCTTACGGCTTGGGCCCAGGTGAATCCCCTCGAAGCTCTTGACTATGCCAAAGAGAACACCGGCAGTCCCTTTGCCCGCCAGACCATTCTCTCCGCGTGGGCCAAGAATGATACGGAAGGAGCGGTCTCATGGGCCCGCGAAAACTTTGACATTGAAGGCGACGAAAATCGCTCAAACCCATGGATGATCGGCGTCATCGAGGGAATCGCTTCCATCGATCTCGGCCGGGCAACCCAACTCATGGAAGAACTCCCTTTCTCTCGAGGTCGTGGTGAGGCACTCGATGCTGTGTTCGCTGAGGTCACCAGTGGAGGTAATGAAAGCGCAAAACGCTGGGTTGCCCAGCTAACCGACAAGAGCCTCAAGGAAGAGGCTGCCGCACGATTGGCAGGAAGACTCGCAAGCGAAGATCCCGAGGCCGCTGCAATCTGGGCCTCCTCTTTGGGCCCAGAAGTCATGAAGCGCGCGGCGGGCTCGATCGTTGACCAGTGGGCTGAGACCGATTTGAATGCTGCGAAAGCGTGGGTCGACAGCCAACCCGACGAAGTGATCGCGGCCTCGGGCCCCCAGTTGATTGAGAACATCATCGAAGGCGAAGACATTTCCACTGCCACGGCATGGCTCTCCAGATTTGAAGGGAATCCCGCCTTCGATGATTCCGTCCGAACTTTGGTCTACCGTTCCATGAGCCAAGAACCCACAACCGCGGCAGATTGGATCATGAAGCTCTCCAGCGACCGTGACCAAGAGAGAACTTTCCACCGCGTGCTGGGTGGCTGGATGCAGAAAGATAAGGAAGCCGCAATGGGCTATATCAACAACAACTCGGTTCCGGATAGCATCAAAAGGCGGGCTGGCATATCACAGGAATAAGACTAAATTACAGGCATGAAGAGACTCTTTATCCATTTTCCCTTCCTTTCTGCACTCGCGTTCTTTCTGATTTCCTGCGAAGGAACCTCCGAAACCGTAGATGTCAAACCTGACCAACCCATCGATGAAGCAAAGCATGAAGTCATCACACTTGGAGGCGGTTGCTACTGGTGTGTCGAAGCTGTTTTTCAACAATTGGCGGGTGTCGCATCAGCCACTTCGGGATTCATGGGTGGCCACATTCCTGATCCAACCTATAGGCAGGTCTCCGAAGGGAGCACCGGTCACGTGGAGGTCGTTCAAGTCGTGTATGACCCGAAAATAATCTCTACCGAAAAAATCATTGAATGGTTTTGGAAGTCCCATGATCCCACCAATCCACTGGGACAAGGAGTTGACGAGGGCCCCATGTATATGAGCCACATATTTGTCCACTCGGATAGGCAGCGTCAGGCTGCAGAAACTTCAAAAGAAAGTATCGAGGGAAATTACGACAGCCCCATTGTCACCGAAATTAAGGAAGCCGAAGAGTTTTACGCAGCGGGAGCAAAAGATCAGGACTACTATTTCCGCATGAAGGGGAAAAACCCATACTGCCCCCAGCAAATCACCCCTAAGCTTAAAAAGCTGGGCCTCACATACTAAGCGTCATTGCTCAGTAAGCGTCATTGCTCAGCGTTGGCTCCCCCCAGCCGTCTCGGTGCCCCTGAAAGAATTTAAGACGGGCTTATAACTGGGGATAGATGTCCCTGAGATCGTTAAAACAGTAGTGGCCGGTTTGAGATTCTCTAGTCGTTAGAGAGTTCGATTTCAAGCTCCGTGTTTGGCCTCTTGGACCGAGACCTCGGAGCACAGTGACCGTGGGCCTCCAACGCGGACGCCAGCTCCTCCAGCCCCCCACCGTGACGGATCTATCGGAAGCCCCGTTTCTGCGATCTACAATAGACCCGAGGCGGTCCAGCGTGACACCCTATCCTCTTTGCGCTTCGAGCTCTTCGCATTGTGTGTCGCTTCACGCCAATTTCGGAGGCTGTTCTCGATGAGATTCGTGTTCAAAAACCTCACATTTAAGGTCGAGATCGCGTCCAAGCGATGAAAGTCCAGCCTTATGAGACCGCCGACGCGATCGCAGAGATTCCATCTCTCAGAACTAACAAGCTTCTTCCTTCTGGTTCCGCAACGCCTCACTTTTCCAATCTTCCGATGAGATCTATCACGGCGGCTTTGCTCTTTGAGCGAGCCAGGCCCAGAGCCCAAAGACATCATTCTGGCCTTCGCAATCAGTTTCCCCCGCAATGAGAACTCACACCCCGTTAGCGAGCCGGACTCCATCGATCATGACACAAAGCCAATTTCAGGATCTTCTTTGTCATGCGGGCAAAAAAGAGCCCCGTTCGTTGGTGATTGACCAACAAACG
>JAPKDJ010000147.1 GCA_026421245.1 Akkermansiaceae bacterium
GTCCAGCTGTCACGCCGTTACCGGCAAGAAATGCTTCACCTTGGATTGTAGTCCAACCATCGGCGCTGTTGTCGAAGTCCCAAACTGTCAGTGCAGCACTCGCAGATGATGCGGCGAACGCGAACGCAGCGAGACTTGCTGCTAATTGTTTCATTTTCATAGTATTTATTTTTTGTTCTGTGTGTGCAAAAACTTGTAAGTGCACCTAGGAATAAGGGTTATTCCACAAAATTGAGGACGCACCAAGATAAAAGTGACTATTTTTTTAAATTCTGGTCAATTGGGCCACTTTTAGTCTCAAATTTCGAGATTTCGCTCCTATCGCTCAAATCGACCGATTTGGTAGACCTCAACGAGTTCATCAACGCAGACTCTTTTGAGCCAATAGCGACCGAACTCGCTACTTCTATCTGGGCTCCCCTTTTTGGCCTTCGCTACGATATGTTTGACCTTTCCGGTGTAACACTTGTGGAGAATGCTCTGAGTTGGGAATCCGGCGAGGATTTCACTACGCAAATCCCGGTAGTGTTCCGGAAAATGGCTGGAGTATCCGTTAAAAATCGGGGTATTATGGAAAGTCCCCAGATACATAAACTCAGCGGTGCGAAGGTATTCCCAAACCCTGGGTCCCGGTGCAACTGGTAAACAGAGGATGCCGTGGTCTGCGGGCGTGTTTTTCTCTACGTATTCGAGCCATTTCTGGTGCTTGTTCTTATCGAGTGGAGTAAGATCGGCTGATCCATTGAATTCCTTGCCAAACTGGTCGTAGGCGCGTCCAGATTTTGTCGGATAGCCGTTAGCCAGAGCGGTGAAGGCAATCGCGATAACTGCCAACCGGCTAGCGGTCTGCCATTTGGGTTGTGCAAATCCATCGCGCGACCATTGATAAAGTCCGTTTATCCCAAGGGCCGCAAAAATGATGACTGCAATCTGAACAAAGAAGGCAAAGCGCATCACCGAGCGGACACGGTCGAATCCCGGAACGTGTTCGCTGAGCCACCACCAAGGTTGGAAGTCGCCGAGGCGAAAATTGGGTCCCAGTGAAAGAAAGAAAGAAAGAACGGCAATCGCTAGGAGAAATGAAGCCCAGCGACGAAATTGCGGGCGTCGCAGGCCGAAGACGATGCCGACGATGGCGAGGAGATACTTAATCGCGCCCGGCGAGAGAAATAGGGGGTTCTGCTTGCCCGCATCGAAACTGATACACAAATCAGGATCTGAGGGAGCATGAAGGTAATCGGTGACCTTCGCGGAGTTGTTGGTAATAAGATCTTTCTCCCACTCGATCGCATGAATTTCGGTGACGCTTTTGACCTGACGGACGAAGGGGACCGTGAAAATTAGAGCAACGGCCAATGCCACTCCCCAGCATTTGATTTCCTTGGGCCTAATCCAGTGTCGCCAGAGAGTGGGGGCGGCCCCGATCAGAAGGATGGCGAGGAACAGGCCGTGGTGCATGCAGGTTACGAAGGCAAGGGAGGCCGCGATTCCAAGGGTCAGCCCGTTCCGTTTGGTAGGAGTGCGACAAAGTTGCTCAATCGCTGTCAAGGTCCAAAGAATGGCCCAAAGCGGGGCAAGTTGAGAGATTCCTAGTTGCCAGTGCACGATCGGCAGAAGAACCATGGCGGTTCCAGCCCAGAGGGCGGTCCAGCGGCCCATTCCGAAAGTTTGCGCAAGCCGCTGAGCGAAGAGCCCATTGAGAGCGAGCGAGATCCAGATGTAGATATTGTAGGCGAGGATATGTGATCCGGTGATCCAGATGACCGGAGCCACCATCATGGTGGTGGGTTGAGGTTCAGACAGGCAAAAGGATCCCTCGGTCGGAAAAAAAATGGGAGCATCCCAGTAGCCAAAAAGTCCTCCGGCGAGGCGGTCGGCATTCCACCAGGTGGCCCAGATGTTATAGAGAGGAACCGAAGCGCTGGGTTCCGAGCCAATCGGGACCTTAGAAAATGGCGAGGAGACCACCGGCCAAGTCAGGACCAGGGCTAAGATGAGATAGAAGAAGGCGCAGGCCAGAGGCCACTTTCGTTTCGAACATTGGGAGGCCACATTCCGAGCCAGGTCGCGGAGTTTGATCTCCCTCAGGTGGTCGGAAATCGCGCTAATGCTCATCGGAGTGATCCTAATGATTCGAATGGGGCCAGGCAAGGGAGAAGGGGAGAACTTAAAAAAACGAGCAAAGGATGGTGCCGGGCTAAATTTCTGATCTATTAGACGGAGATTCTTGATGGAAAAATTGCCGAACAAAGAGATTGAATTATCAGTCGTGATTCCTTGCCTCAACGAGGAGGAGACTCTAGATATTTGCCTTGAAAAGGCGTTGGGAGTTTTGGAGAGGGAGGGCGTATCCGGCGAGGTGATCGTAGCCGACAACGGCAGCATTGATGGTTCAGTGGAGATCGCCCGTGAACGCGGGGTGCGGGTTGTTTTCGTCGAGGAGTCAGGATATGGCTGTGCTCTCATGGGGGGGATCGAAGCCGCGCGCGGAAAATTTGTGATCATGGGAGATGCCGATGACAGTTACGATTTCCTCGAAATTCCTAAGTTTCTCGCAAAACTTCGAAAAGGTTTTGATCTTGTGCAAGGCTGCCGTTTGCCCTCCGGGGGCGGTCGAGTGATGCCAGGGGCGATGCCCTTTACGCATCGTTATTTTGGAAACCCCTTCTTTACCTTGCTGACCCGTTGGTGGTTCAAGGCACCAATTCACGATGTCTATTGTGGACTCCGCGGTTTTACGAAATCGCACTACGATGATCTAAAACAAAGTTGCACGGGGATGGAATTTGCGATCGAGATGATTATCAAGTCTAGCCGGACGGAGTGTCGGATTGCCGAGGTTCCTGTCACGCTTCATCCGGACGGGCGGGTCGCTCAAACCCCACATCTAAGAACTTATCGCGACGGGTGGCGGACCCTCCGGTTTTTTTTGATTAACTCGCCGCGCTGGTTATTTCTCGCGCCCGGAATATTCGCGATCCTTATTGGAGCGATAGGTTACGGATTGGCCATGCCGGGGATGACGCTGTTTGGGATCAACTTCGACCTGCATACCTTACTTTTTTCAAGCTTGTTTATTCTGTGTGGGTTCCAGTCCATTATGTTTGCCTTGCTCAGCAAGACCTATGCGGTGGAATCAGAACTGATCGGACCCGACCGAAGGCTTGAGAAGTTTTATTCGTGGGCAACCCTCGAAAGGGGTCTGTTAGTCTCAGGGGCCGCGGTGCTGACGGGTGTGGTCCTCTTGTGCAAGGCAGTCAATGATTGGCGTTTGTCTGATTTTGGGTCGCTCGATTATGGAAGTAATATGAGGTGGGTGATCCCGGGAGTGATGATTACGGCATTGGGGTTCCAGCTTTTTCTGACCAGTTTCTTTGTGAGCATCCTTGGTATAAAAAGGAAGCGATGAAGATTATCGATCGAATCCACGGAGATTATGTGCACCAGCGAAGAGTAAGGGTGCTGGCGGAATTTTTTGCGTCATCGCTTCCCCAGGATTTGTTGGTTCTAGACGTGGGATGTGGGGATGGATTGCTCGCAAGGGCGCTCACCCGGGCCCGTCCTGATCTCAAGATCGTGGGAGTGGATGTTTTAGAACGCCCGGACTGTGCAATCGCAATGACCAGCTTTGACGGGGAAACTCTTCCATTCGACGAAGGAGAGTTCGATGTCGTTCTCATGGCTGACGTTTTGCATCACACCGAGGAACCGATCGGTTTGTTGAAAGAAGCAAAGAGGGTTTCGAAGCGATGGATTGCGCTCAAAGATCATACCAGAAACGGGTTCTTGGCCGGGGTGACCTTACGGTTTATGGACAAGGTCGGTAATTCCCGCCACGGGGTCGCCCTACCCCACGTTTATTGGTCGAAAGAGGAATGGACGAGGGCGTTTCAAGAGCTGCGCTTGACGGTTCAGGAATGGACTAACAAGGTTTCGCTCTATCCATGGCCAGGGAGCATATTGTTCACAAGGCGACTTCACTTTTGTGCCCTCCTAGACATTAAAAACCAAAAGATTGGGCCCGAGGTTCAGGAATAAAACTGATGCGAAATCCGGAACTTGCTCAAGCTTTTCAAGCTTGACTCTCGAAGATCAGAATACGACGGTATTATCTAAATTCGCAAAGGACAAAGAAGCTCTCTGAAGTAAGCCGCTTTTCAAGGCAAGCCAAAGGGTAACATTCAAAATCAAATACTTATGACTTTTAGAAAATTATCTCAGCTGCTTATGGCTCCTTTTGTGGGCTGCGCATTCTTCCCGACCACTTCAGTAGCTGCTCTGACAACGTGGGACTTCGATGCAGACAATGAACACGGCTGGACTACAATCCAAGGTGAAGCATTTCTTGCCGGTAACGGCGTGACAGCTGGAC
>JAPKDJ010000148.1 GCA_026421245.1 Akkermansiaceae bacterium
TCCCAGGAAGCGCTGGCGAGGGCATTTGGAGCATCGTGCCACACCGTCGCGGCGTGAATCGGAGCAATGAGGAGTAAGGAAAGTGCGAATGGGTTTCGTCTAATTTTCATAAGGTGAGAGAGATTAAAATGGTTTGCTTGGAGGTCGCTGACGGGTGATTGTCATTCATTAACGGTGGCTTGTTTTTAAACGGAAAAAGGTGGCTTGGGAGGAGAGGGGAAGGGCGAGGGTTTTGCTGCCGGAGTCTTCGCCTGTTTCTGTTTCTTCGGTCCAGACTGATACGTTGGTCGAGGATTCGAGGAGGTAGCGGGCAGGCCAACTGAGATTGATGGTGTCATCGGAAATACTCATCGATGGAGTGGGAAGATTGGGTTCGGGGATGGGGATTTCGCGGTATTGATCATAGGAATCGAGTGAGACTGCCCCGAGGCTCATGGAGGACTCGGCGGCGGCAAAGAGGATGCCGTATTCTCCGACGGAGGGGATCTCGGTGAGGTCCCACTGGTAAGCGTAGGTGGTGCCGAGTCCGCCATTTGCTCCGGTGAGTTCCTGCTGATTGAGGACGAAGCTGCGGATGGGAGAAAACGCTTTTCTTTCGCCGCTGGCGTCGGTCCCGACGAGCTTGACCGAGTCGGGGGCGATTTCGCTTCCGAGGGCCGAAATTTGAAGAAGGACGTTTCGGACGGGAAAGTTCGTGGAGTCGGTCAGTTGAAAGGCGGTGGCGGATTGGAAGCTATAAATGTTTCCCGAACTCGTCAGAAATGCGCTTGGGGTGTTGCACTGGAGTTCCGCATCCAAGGTGGGAAAGTCGGCGGATACGTCCGGAGAATTTGGTTCCAATTTGGCTTCGGTGAAGATGTCCCAGGCAGCATGTTCGCTGTTGTCTTGGCCGCGCCATGCGGGAGTTAGGAATTGCGCGTGGATGGGGCTGATGAGGACCGTGACGATGATGAGGTGTCGCATTTCTAAATGAAATCAGAATTGGGGAAGATAAACTGCTGTTCGCTTGCGAGATTTTGGCTCTCAATTACCACTCGAACTCGAGTGAGATGAAGCCATTGAGACCGGTTTGGGTGTCGCGGCTTCCGGCTCCTCCTCCGGCATGTCCGTTGCCACGATTCGCACGGCTCCAAAGAAGGTATTCTTCGTTGAAGAGATTTTTTAATCCAGCTCTGACGGTGACGCCATCGGAGAGGTGGTAGTAGCCGAGGAGATCGACGAGAAGGTAGCTCTCGGTGGGATTTAAAGGGCCACTGATATCGCTGGCATCTTTTCCGGCAAGATAAGTGCCGGAGAGTTCGACTCCCCAGATTTCCGAGGGGTCTTCGTAGCCGAGGTAGCCGACGGCCTTCCACGGCTCGATCGAGTCGAGCGGTTGGCCTTCAGAGGTGCCGCGAGAATAGGTGAAGGAGCCTCCGAGGCTGGTGCCGGCGAGGGCGGAATATTGCTCTCCGAGTTCCCAGTCGGCTTTAATTTCCAAGCCGTAGATTTCAGTGTCCGCTGCGTTCTCGGTGCGTTGGACAGCAAGGCCATCGACGACTTCGCTGGTGGCGACATTGCTTTCAAGGAAGTTGCCGTAGCGGTTGTAGTAAGTAGTGACATTAAAGCGGCTGTAGTCTCCCTCGTAGCGGGCTCCGAGTTCGAAGCTGTGTGAGTCTTCCTCCTCGAGATTCGGGTTTGGGAGGGTGATGGAGACGTTGTCCGGGTGGACGAAGACGCCGGCGAGTTCTTCGGCCGAGGGGTTGCGGAAGCCGCGTGCGTAGGAGCCGTAGAACTGGAGGCTGTCGGTAGCGTCGTAGTGGAGGCTTAGGCTGGGGGAGACGATGAAGTTTTCGTATTCGACTGCTTCGACAGTGCGCTCACCGATCTCGAAGCCAAATTCATCGACGATGGTCAGTGTGGTTTGTGCGAGGAACTCAGGAGTGTTCTCGGGATTGACCTTGTAGTGCTCGAGGCGGAGACTGGGCTCGATGGTCCATTTTCCAAAGGTGAGTTCATCGGTGATGTTGAGGCCGTTTCTCCAGACGATGGAGGGGGCGAGCCCGGGGAGGTCTTCGGTAGGGGAGGGTAAATCGGTGCGCAAAAGGGTGCTGGTGATGTCACTGCGTGAGCCCTGGTAATCGAAGGTGAGGAAATGGTCGCCGATTTCCTTGTGGGCTTGAAGGTTGAAGCCGGCGATTTCTGTTTGATAAAAGAGTTGGTTGCGACGGTTTCTGAGGTCGCCAACGGGGGTGAGGATAAGCTGGCGGTTGAGGTTTCCAGAGCGGGAATCCTGATAGTAGATTTTCCCACTGAGGTCATCGAAGAGAGAATCAGCTGGGGCGGGTTCGTAGCGGAAGTCGAGGCTGCCCCGGAAGCGGCGGGTCGAGGAGTCATTGGTAGCGTCGAGAGTTTCGCCGATGAGTGAGGTGGTCTCGATACTTTCGAGATCGACGAAGCTGGAGGAATCGAAGTAGTCGATGGTGGGTTCCAAGGTCCATTCTCCTTTTCGGGCTACTGCTTTCCAGACGATGGCGTTGCTCTCAAAGTGGGCGGGGTTTGCGTCGAGCGCACCTTCGTTTTCCTGCTCGTGTCCTTCACGGTAGAGGTAAACGAAGCTGGAGGCGAAATCGCCATTTCCCCAAGCACCGGCGAGGCGCTGGTTGACGCTATCGTTGCTACTGGCGTAGGTGGTCTGGCTGCGGAGGATTTGGCCTTCGAGAGTGTCGCCGAGGAGTGACCAAGGGCTGACGGTGGTGCCGACGATGGCTCCACCGAGGGCGTCGGAGCCGAAGGTGGCGGATTTAAAAATATTGATCTCAGCGAGGACGCCGGGATCGAAGTAGATACGACCAGGGCCGCCTGCTCCCTGGAAGGAACGAGAGGTGAAATCCTCGGGTTGGCGGATGCCATCGAGCAAGACCGAGACGCGATTTCCTTCGAGGCCGCGAACGTTGATCGACTTGCTGCCGCCTTGGAGATATGGGATGAGGGTATCGACGCCGGCAGTGTCAAAGGGGACCGAGACTCCGGGTTCACGTTGGAGGGCGTCGGGGAGAGAGACGGAGCCGCGGGCGAGAAGGTCGTCTGCGGTGATGCGGCTCTGACTGGCTTTTGTTTCTTCCTCCGGGACCGTGGCTGTCACGATGGTTTCCGGGCCGAGAATGACGGTCTCGGCCCAGAGGATTCCAGCCAGGAGGCAGGTGGTGAGGCTGGCACGAATCATCGTGATTAGCGGAGATATTGCTGGAGGGCTTGGCTGATCCCTTCGGGGTCAACCTCCTTGGCTTCGATAGCCGCTTTTTCCAGTTTTCCCATTGCAGCCATCAGGGGAATCCCATCGACGCGTCTGGCGTAACTGACAGGTTTCTTGGCATCGGCGATAATTTTGAGCCATGACTCGCGCACTTCCTTCCAAAAGTCCTTGCTCTCGGCCCATTCTTTTTCGGCCAAAGCAAAGCCTTCCTTGTGCTTGTCGTCGGGGATGCGGCGATAGTGATTCAGTCCGTTTTCAATACAGAGAAACTGGTCCTGTCCATCACGGGAAACGAGCTTGCGGTTGTCCTGGAGATGGACCCAACCTTCGGGGGAAATGATGTGCTGGTTGACGACGACGAGAAGATCGTAGTCGCTGCGCTTTGTGTAGTCGCGTCGGGGCAGCGGGCGGGTGGATGACTTGGAAGTCCAGATCGAGGTGTTGCCTTCGTGCGTCCAAGTACCTTGGGCTTTATAACGCGGGCTGTCATCGACCTGCGTTACAAGCTGCGTCCAAGTGCCTTGTGTATCAGCTTCGGAATGAGTGACGGGAAGCCAGGTTTTCTTTCCCTGATAAGTGAGCGACTGAGGGTCTTCGAATTGCCAAACCTGAGACCAGTGCTTGATCACCGAAGGTCCGGCGAAGTCTTCTACGATGAGTAGATGCTGAAGGGTGATCTGTTCGCCGGTGTCCTCGATTACCTTAACGAGTTCATGCGCTTTCGCGCTGTAAGGTTTTTTCAATTTGTAGTCTTTGGCGAGCGGAACGGTTTCTCGGAAATTGAATTCAACTTCAAAGGAACCTGCCATCGCGAGGATCGCTTCCCGATCTTGGCTGAGTTTTTGTGGAGCGGCGTGCCCGGTGAGGGGCATGAGGCTGAAAAGGGCGACGGTGATGAGTGGTTTCATATATTTTTAGGTTCCAGAGAGGTTGACGGTGAAGGGCAGAGGCGATGGAGCTTACTGCTAAATTCCTTCCGGTATGAGTGATGGGTTTCGAGAGCTGGCTTCATTTCCTTCACAATCTGTGAGGAGAAAATAAGAGGTCGTGAGGAATACTTCTGGCGACTCATTGCTCAAGTTTAGCGATGAATTGTATAAGGAT
>JAPKDJ010000071.1 GCA_026421245.1 Akkermansiaceae bacterium
GCCGTAGGCGGAAATCCCGTGAGCTGCGTGGTCATCCGACATGATGTAAAGGATGTTGGGCTGGGAATCGTGTTTTTCTTCGTGATGACCCGCGATTCCGGAGCCAGAAAGCAGGGCAAGGAGAGCGAGAAATTTGAATGACATCTTTTTGTGAGTGTCCCCAAAATGAGAAGAACGGCAATCCGAAAAGGAAGTGCCCTCGTCGTGGACAGGGGTTTGCGCAGGTGCCAAGTTGGAACGGGATATCAAGTCCATTTTACCAATGCGCTCCTCGAAAGCCATGGGGATCAGGTTGCCAGCAAGCTCAGTGCGTAAATCAATTTGCCTCCCGAATAGTTTGTGGAAGCGCTATTGGCCCTGCCTCCAGTGGTTCTGCTGGAGGAATTGGCAGCATTCTTGACCGAGATGACGAGGGTTCGATTCTCGATGATATTGCGGGAATGGTGCTGGGAGGCGGGGGGATTTCTCCTCTCAAAAGCAGGGAAAATTCTTGAAATGGCTTCTTTCGCTCTTCTTCGGGCAAAAGTGATTAGAAAAGGAGACGGATATTCTCATTGCGGGAAGTGCCTCCTGCGATGACTCTGTTGGCCTATGGCAGAAATACGAATTGATAAAGATGCGGCACAGGAGGCTTTACGAAAGCTCGCCGGGCGCGCGGGTCTGATAATACCAGGGATCATCGTGGTCGCGGGTCTGTTCACAAGCTACTTCACGGTTCCGGCTGATTCGGAGGCGGTGATCTTACGCTTCGGGGAGTACAACCGGACAGCGGCTCCAGGGTTAAATTTTAAGATGCCCTTCTGGTTCGAAACCAAGGAAATTATTCCAGTGGCCCGGACTTTGAAGATGGAATTTGGCTTCGGGACGCCTGGATCCACGAACGATTATCAAACCCGCCCGAAGGAGCATCAAGCTGAGCAGTCGATGATCACGGGAGATAAGAACTCTGCTCTTGTGGAGTGGGTCGTGCAGTATCGAATTAGCGACCCCGAGGCATACCTCTTCCGGGTGCGTGATCCCGAGGATACCATGCGTGATGCCTCCGAATCAGTGATGCGCGAAGTCGTTGGAGATCGGACGGTTGACGAGGTGATCACAATCGGACGTCAATCCATTGAAACCGATGCCTTGGTAAAGCTTCAGAATTTGGTCGACTCATACGGACTTGGTCTACAGATCGATCAGTTACAGTTAAAGAATGTCAATCCGCCCAAACCCGTTCAACCGTCATTTAACGAAGTGAACCAAGCACAACAAGACAGGGCAAAGCAGATTAACGTAGCAAAAGGGCTCTATAACAAGGCGGTGCCAAAAACCGAAGGAGAGGCCGACATGAAAATCAGCAGTGCTGAAGGTGAGAAGCTTCAACGGGTCAACGAAGCGACCGGTGATGCCGAGCGTTTCCTGGCTCTCTTTAAAGAATATGAAAAGGCTCCGTCGATTACGCGCCAGCGTCTTTATCTTGAGAAAATTAAGGACGTGCTGCCGCGGCTCAAAAGCAAAATCATTATGGACGGAGAGGCCAGTAAGCCGCTTCCCCTTCTTGATCTCAATAACGCCTTGAATGGAAAAGGAGGTGCCCGATGAAAAAAGCAGTAGGATTGATGGTAGCGATCTTCGTAGTGGTGATTTTACTTTTCATCACAGGTGCGATCTACACCGTGCGTGAAAGTCAGCAGGTGATTTTAACCCAGTTTGGAAAGCCTGTTGGTGATCCTATCACGGAAGCCGGGTTACATTTCAAAATTCCCTTTATTGTGAAAGTGAATGTCCTCGAGAAGCGTGTCCTAGCCTGGGACGGAGTCAGTTCCCAAATGGCAACGAGAGATAAGACCTATATTCAGGTCGACACGTTTGCCCGCTGGGAAATTTCCGATCCTCTTGCCTACTTCAAGAGTTTGCGCGATGAGCGCACGGCCCTGTCTCGGTTGGATGATATTCTGGGATCGGAAACCCGGAACGCTGTTGCCAAGCACGACTTAATTGAGGTGGTACGTTCCACCAAGGACCGAAAACCTGCCACTACGGACTTGCAGATAGACAAAGAAACCGGGTTTGATCCCATTAATGTTGGGCGGCGGGCGATCGAGAAAAATGTTTATGAAACAGCCAAGGCAAAGTTGGGAGAATTGGGTATCAACCTGCTGGATCTTCGTTTTAAGAGAATCAATTACAACAGGGATGTGGCTCCGGATATCTACCTACGGATGATTTCGGAACGCCAACAGATCGCTGAACGTTTCCGTTCCGAAGGGGCCGGTGAGGCCGCGAGGATCAAGGGAAAGATGGAACGCGAAGTGAAGCGAATTGAATCTGAAGCCTATCGTGAAATTCAGTCCATCCTTGGTGAGGCTGATGCCGAATCGACTCGCATTTATGCCGAAGCTTACGGAGGAACCCCGGATCGGGAGGGCTTCTATGAGTTCGTGAAAACACTCGAAGCCTACGATGATATTCTCGATGAAAAGACGACCGTGATTTTATCGACCGATTCTGAGCTCTTTAGGTTTCTCAAAGGGTCAAAGTAGCGACCGAAGGAATTCCATAGGCCGTCGTAATCCCGTTTTTGGGGCTGCGACGGCCTTTTTGTATCTGGATCGTTTCTCAAAAACGGGTTGAGGTGGACTGCGGTTTCGCTACCCTTTTATGGATGAAAAAAGCGATGATGGTTTTCGGTTTGGTCGTAGGAATGGCATCCGCCCAGGTGGATGTCTCGGTGGCGGGTTTGCAAGTTGTAGACAAAGGATATAAGCCCGAAGGCGAGGGGGAAAATAAGGGGAAGGAGCTGCGTGCGTTTAATTGGAACAGCGGGTCTAGAGTTGCCTTGCTTTTGGAGAGCAAGGGGAAATCGATCGTGGGTTTGGATGAAAGGGGCTCGGGAATAACGGTGTTTGGCGACGATCTGGGGACGGATTTCACGAAAACCAAGAGGCGTTTTTCCAGAGAGGGGGTTAACTTTGGGTTTGTGAACCTGAGTGACGATGGAAAGGCTCTGATGATGGACATCGAGGCGGGTGGGGTTCCCAAAAAGGGGGCTAAGAACATCATTCTTAAAGGAGAGCTTTTGGTATCGGTCGCGTCAAAGAGTGCGCTGAAGAAATCAAAGGTAGTGGATGTGAAGAAGGGCGCCAAGGTGGTTGCAGGAGAAAATACTTTCGAAATCGAAGAGGCCGGAAAGCCTGATTGGGGTGACGATCCTATGTCCATCAGCTTTACGAGCTCGGTGAATCACAAGGATTTCAAAAATTTTATTTTCTATGATGCCGATGGGAAGGTCATCGAATCCAAGCGCACAAGCAGCGGTTCGATGGGAATTTTTGGGAAGAAAACCTACACGGTCACCTTCAACTTGAAAAAGAAGGTCGATAAGATCATCCTGGGGCTCGACGAGTGGACTGATCTCGAGGTGATCAAACTTCCCCTTGATCTCAAGATCGGAGCCGGACTTTAGTGTTCCGCATTTGGACGATTGTGTGATTGAAAATGAGGGGTGTCGGGGGGAGAGTGGGACCATGAAAAGGTTCCTTCTCTCCAGCATGTTGACTTTGGTAACTGTCGGCCAGATGTGCGGACGTACCTGGACTGACGTCAAGGGGCGTAAGATCGTCGCTGAATATGTCTCCCAAAGTGAAGATGCGGTGGTTTTAAAGCTAAAGGGCGGCAAGGAGGTGACCGTTGCGATCAAGAATTTAAGTCGCGAGGATCTTTCGCATTTAATCGAGTTGGAAATCGAGGAGGCCAAAAAGAGCAAGCCGGAAGAGGCGCCCAAGGATGATAAGATGAAGGAAGAGGAAGCCGACGAGCCAAAGCCTGCGGGGGGGGGCGATGTTCCGGCCGCCGAATGGACCAGGCCAATTCTCCGGCAGGCAGTGTTACCGGCTCCACTCGAAACCCAGGCAGAGAAGAATGGGGATTTAAACCATTACTCATCGGCGAATTTCCGCGTGGTCGCCGATAGTCGGCTTAAGTCTCGGTCGGCTAAGACGATTCTCGAATCCTGCGAACTGACCCGGATCTACTGTGAGTCCCTCCCGTTTGGGTTGAAGTCCCGCTACGAGCCGATCAATGGAAAGTACGAAATCCACACCATCGCGAAGGATGAAGACTGGATTAAAGCCGGCTATCAGGAAAAGACTCGAGCGAGTTACGATCCAGCCACCGGGAAGATTAACATTTGCCTCGAAAATTTTGGGTTCAGCTCGGGAGGGAGCGGAAGCGAGGACAGAATGAGGAGCTTGTCTGGTCAAATGATTCGTCATTTTACGGATGCGATGATGCCGCAGGTTTATGACCGGAATCTGACCGACTGGTTTAAGGAAGGTTTTGCCAATCTGATCAATTGTGCCGTCTACGAGAAGTCCTCCTTTGACTACAAGGAGGTGATTGAAGAGGCGAAGGATCTGTTACTCGGAAAGAGCCGGTCTGGAGCAAAGCCGCTCTTTAAGAAGGAAATCGAGATGCCTCATGTCTCGGATCTTCTCATCACGAGCACCAATGGGGTGGCGGATGAAGAAGCGCGTCGCCGCTTTCTGGGACACTCGTTGATCGTGATGACCTACCTCGTCTACATGGATGAGGAGGGCAAGGCGAACGGACTGAGAGATGGCTTGCGCTACATGTCTGACTTTCAAAAAAACCTTCCCGAAAGAATCACTGCCGCGACCCAGGAAGAGTTGGATCAGAAGGTGGCCGAATTAAAGAAAAAGCAACAGGAGATCGGTGATGATGCGACGCAAAAAATCTTCCGTGGACGCCCATGGATCGAAGTGGAGGCTGATATCACCAAGCAATGGAAGTTACATGGGCTGAAGCTGGTCTTCCCGGGGGCAAAGGAGGAGTAGAATGTCGGAGGCTTCGGTTTCTTCCTCATTTTGGTCGGGCATGTGCTTTTTCACTGATCCCAGAACTCTGCTTGGGCGTGTGGACTTTTGGAGGCCGGGCACGATGGCCCGGCGATCGGATTCTGGCCGGGCTTTTTGATGACTTTAGGGAAGGATTAGCCGTAGAGTTCTTCCATGATTTCAGGATCCCCCATGAGCTTTTTGCGTTTGGCGGAAACCTCTTCCCATTCTTTTTTCAGGCGCTTGACAAACTCGGCGTCCTTTTCGCCGGAGCCCCGTCCTCCGGAGTAGATTTTGACGGCTTTCAGCATTGAATCGCTGTAGTCCTTGAGACGTGAATCGATCTTGGGAGAAATTTTCTCAAGCTCTCCCAGGGCTTCCTTGGCTTCCTCCTCTTCCGCCGCTCCAAATTCGAACTGACCTGAAAAAACCATCGTTTGGATTTTTCCGGCGATTCCGGAGATATTGGTGTCGATCTGATGGAACGAACCACCGAGGGAGAGAATCTTTTTCTCTTCCTTCTTGGCAACGCTGAGAAGGATCTGGGCCGACTGGTGGTTGGGCATCTTTTTCACCACGTCTTCGAGAAGAGCGATGACCTTGGCATCAGCAAGAGAGGCTGCACCTTTTGATTTGATAAGTTTGGCGACCGTTTCGAAGTCGTCGATGGTGGACTGAACTTTTTCGGACTTGTCCTTGGAGGCAACCTCGAGGGCCTCATCCAGGGTCTTGAAGCTGAAGACCTGAATTTTCATGAGCTTCTCGATGCCATCGAGGACGAGGATGTCGGAAACTCCCTTGATGTTCTCGTGAGGGACGCCAACGAGGTTACAGCCTTTGTTAGTGGCTCCACGGATCTTACCGGCGACGCCGCCAATGCGGGTGACCTTGCCATCGGCAGTGATAGCTCCGGTGCAGGCGAACTTGTCATCGAGCTCACGACCGGTGAAGAGGGAGTCGAGGATGATGGACATGGCGGTTCCGGCGGAAGGTCCGTCGAGGAGGGTGTCCTTGTCTTCGAAGGTGATCTCCACCTTATAGCCGGAAGGCATGCTACCGTCTTCATCGTGGCGGACGCGCAGGAGCTTCATGATTTCTTCAAGGGAGTTGCCGGTCATGTTGCCGACCTTTTGGTCAATGTGGAATTCGATGCCGTCGACGTCTTTGTCACGGAGTGCGGTGGCACTCAGTGAGGCGGCGGCCCCAGCGTGGCGGCCGTTGGAGAGGGTGCGGACGGAAAGTCCGTAAACGGTGCGCTGCTTGGCGGCGAACTTTTCGGCTTCGCCACCAGGAATGGTTTCGGAGCGCTCCTTGAATTCGTTGCCCCCCTGTTGACGGTCCCAAGGGTTGTTGAAGACGGGGGCGTCGAGCATGTCCTTCCAATCGGCTTCTCCGACTTTCTTTTGATAGTCCTTGAGGTTTCCTTCGTACTTGCCATCGGGATCGAGGCGAAGGGCGATGTCGATGCAAAAGGCGCCGCACTTTTCATTGTCTTCCTTCCCCTTTTTACGCAGAAGAGAGCGGACTCCCCGGTAGATTTTGGAGGAGATGTCTGATTTAGTGTTATCTTGTTTGACCGTCTTACTGCGGACTTTGAGGTCCTCCAGGACGTCCTGGAAGTTCACAGAATCGGGATCAAGGCGTCCCGCAATGGCGAGAGCGTTGGAACGAAGTTCAAAGTCGATCTCATTTTCCTCATCGTCGAAGTCACGGGCGACGGACAGGAGCCCGGAGAAGAGAGCGGATTTCGAGATCTTATCGATTGAGAGCTTTTTTGCGTTGAAGATCTTTTTCTCCATATTTGGAGGACGGTAGGCGTCGGCAAAAATCACTCCGGTGAGGAGCAAAAAGATTGAGAACAGGCGGATTTTCATGATGAGAGTCGAGGTATGACGGATTTTTTTTAGGTTTCAAATCCCAAAGCGAGGGGATGTGGGCTGAAGAGCTTTATTTTATTTCCTCCGGGGCGTAAATCTGGCGGAGTTTTTTGCGGAAAGCAGAAAGTTTTCCCTGAAAGGCCTGCAGGTCGCGTTTTCGGATTTCTTCCTCATTATCAAGGATTATGGAGGCTCTACGACCGACGGAATTGATCTCTTTGACGAGAATAATGGCATCCTCAAATATCACTTCCTCGGCTCGCTGGAGGTGGCGTTTTAAGGGGGCCAAGGTTTCGCGAGTTTTTTTATAGGTGCCTTTGATGGCGCGAGGGGGGGTCTTGTCGATTTGGTATTGAAATTTGGAAAGCTCCTCGAGTCGACGGTCAAGCTCCTGGGCGAACATAAAGCGGGTGAAGTAGGCCGGGCGGCGAATGGCTTGCTCGGCGAGCAGGGTGGCGGAGAGGTGTTTGGGCCAAAAATCGCGGGCTTTGACGAGGCGGCCTTCGACTGAGGAGAGGCTTAAAAATGTTCCAAGTTTTTTGGCCTGCAGGGCCTTTTGCCGAACCTCCTCGTATCCGGCCATTGCGGACGCGAGTTTGGATCCTGGTTTGCTGTCGGCAAAGTAGAGCTCGCGAGCGGCCTTGAATGTGGGCGCTTCGATGACCTCGTATTTTGTGAAGAAGGAAGCTTTTCCCAAGACAAGGAGGGCGATCATTTCCTCCATCATCCCTGATCCGACGATGAGCCGGGTGCTGGGTGCCAGTTTGAGTTCTTCAAGCCGAAGGAGGAGCTCCCAAGCGTGGGTAGGTTTATCAAGGCTGCCATCGGCGCGGAGTCGGGCAAAGAGGATGGTGTTCCGCCGGAGCGGGCGACTTGTGACAGCGGCATCCAACATCATGGCGATGGGGGCGGCGATATTTTCGCGGTTTTTGGCGAGATACCGTCGTTTGTTGGTGTTGATGTTCAGGTTGTAACCTTGAGGCAGGGGGGTGAGATTTGCGGAGAAGAAGGCCCTGAGGGCTTGATGCAGGGGGGGGATGTTGGAACTGGGCTCAGGTTGGAAGCGAAGAGCGTCGATTTTTGCGGTGGTTTTTTCCCCGGTATTGGGGTCGGTGGTAGTGTTCGCTTCGGTGGTGGTGATGATAAGGCTGGTCGTAATGAGTCCGGGAGAAGGTTTGTCTCCTTCTTCGAGACCCATCGTAAACATAGGGATTTCGGAGAGGAGTGAGGTGACCGCATACTTGGCTTCGTTGCCATTAGAGGGGCCCGCATCCTTAGGGTTTACGAGGATCACGGCTTGATTGAGCACTTCGAAATCGGAGACTTTGGCAACGACTCCTTCCCAGCGTTTGGAAGCTCCGGCGGAATCGCGGAGTTTGAGTGCTGGGTCGCTCCCACTGGTTTGTTGGAGGATATCGAGGAGAAGTTGTCCGAGGCGGTAGCCTTCTGAATCGGTGGGGAGCTTGGCAAGCCAACTCGCAGTCAGAAGGAGGTCATGTTTGGCAGGGTTGACTTCCGAGCCTGCGGGTTTGGGACGCTCTTCACCATTGAGGAAAGCGCTCTGAATGGCCCTGGTTCTGGGCTGGGCCGGGGAAAGGCGCTGGCTTAGGGTGAGGGTTTGGGCGCGATGACGGAGTTGGCCGGCAGATTTAGGGAGGGGGCCGTCGGCCAAAATAGCAAGGTTTTGGGCGAGTTCGCGAATGGCGGCTACGTCGAGAGGAAGGAGGTCACGGCGGATCAGGGGCTGGGAATCGTTTGCGGGAACGTATTTCGTAGCAGCCGTGGCTAATGAAGCCAGAGCGATCAGAAAGACGGAGAGGAAGATTCGCATGACGCTGGGACATTACCCTGACCATCCTTTGTTGAAAAGTCCTATGGTGCCGCCATCTCAGCGAGTTTTTTTTGGAAACTCGGAATAAATGAGGTAATAGATTCTCTTATCCTCAACTTTGAAAACCATGAAAATGCCACTGTTTTTGATCTCCGCGACCGCACTCATCGTGGCGTCCTGCTCCTCCGGTTCTTTGGTTTCCCATGTGGATTTGAATAAGACGGCCATGACATTCAATCACGAGGGGGCGGATTTTGGAGAATGTGGGCTGGTGAGTCAGTTTGAGAAAGGAAGAGCCAGCGCAAGTCAGGCTGCCGGCGGGGGATGAGCATCGTGTTCGAACTAAGGAGCCAGTTGGTTTCTTCAAATTTAAGTGAGTCTTCCGATTTGCCCAGTCACCCATGAACTTTCCTCTTCGTTCTGCCATCTTCGCGGTCTTCATTCAGGTGACTTTTGCCCAAAGCCCTGACTTGTTTCCACAAGGAGTGAACCGGATCGATTTTGAAACTGACGGTCTTTTTAGTGGAGATATCGACATCTCCAATTCCAAACTCAGTTTTGAACAAGTTCGGGGAAGCTGGAATTTCTCAGGGAGCGTGGGGCAGTCCCACCATCGCGTTGACTATACCCCGACCTTTGTGACTTCTGCAGTGACGAGAAGAGAAGAGGCGCAAAATTTCGATCTGCAAATCGAGCGTGCCATTAATCCCCGCCTGACTCTCACTGGTTCGGTCGCTCATAGTCAGGGGTTTATCGACCATCGTTCGATCTGGATTTCCGAATATTACGATCAGTTGAACCGCTTTGATCCTGCCTATCGGGAAGCTTTTCCGGAGAGCTTTTCCGGTTCGATTGGTCTTCAGTGGAACTATGACCCCGCCAAAAGCTTTCTCTCGGTATCGTTCTCGCAGGCCGACACGACGATTGTTCCCGGTTGGGAGACCGAGGTGAACGAATTGACGGGCGATGCTTCGCTTTTTTCTACCAATGAAACCCTGAGAACTTTTAGCGGAACGGCGATTTGGAATACCGTCGTGAATTCGAGGATGCGTGCTCAACAGACCCTGAGGATCGGGCGGACGCAGAGCCGCCGGATCCGGCCCCAGTTTCAAAGCGAACTCGCCTACGCGCTGACTAGTGACCTGACGGTTCGTCTGCAGCTGGGCGGAGCCCATGAAAATCCCACCTTGATCTCCCGTTATGGTGGGCTGGGAGCGGTCTATGATATGAATTCCCAGTGGCAGGTGAACTTAAACTACCGCTACTACGAGGATACTGGAGAGGTGAATACCGCGAATTTCAACACTTCGGCACCTGCCATTGCGACCAGGGAACTTTCCGCCGGAGTGCGATGGTCAAACGGAATCACCAGTGTTCTCGGGAGTGTGGGGCTCTACGGAATCGACTACGAAAGTGTCGCGGGGACGGGTAATGTCTTCTTTTCCGGCCTCTACCAAGATCGCGATTTCACCGCCGTTCGCGTGGCGGTCACCCATAGATTCTAAAAATGATGACGAGGAAAAAATTAATGATTCTTGCCGGGCTTGGCTTGGCTGCGGTTTCGGCACTGCATGCCCAGACAATGGTGGGTGACTCTCTTCCGGCCCCCATTGGGTTGACTCAGGCACCGGCCAGCGTGCCCCTTCAAAATCTCTCCGAGTTTGATTTTCTGGATCTGGAAGGGCAGGTCGCGTTGGTGGTTTATCATGCCTCCTGGTGACCCCGGTGACAGTTTGCGGCTTCGCAGGTTGCGAGCAATATCAATTCGTTCTTCCAGTCCGCAGGTGCGGATCATGAAGCCGGGAAAAACAAAAACGGAGTCATCTACACGTCAGTTTTGGTCAATCTCGCCGTGACGTCCAACAACGACGGGCGACTGGTCACAAATGCGATCACCGCAGGAGGAGCAAATTCCCGCTATCAAATGGTGGGGTTTGATGCTTTCGGAAGTCGCCGAGATGAGAGGCGCTACCATAGCTTCAATTTCTTTGCCCGTGGTGACGGCACCTCCACCCAGGTTCCAAGCAGTGCGAACCGTCGTTGGCTGGCTGTGGTCGATGGGTCGACGAAGAAAGTCCTTTATAATCAGGTGCTTCCGGATTCCTTTGGCGCTCTTGGCGCGACTGAGATCTCGAAAATTCGGGAGGCCGTGAATCGGGCTGAAATTCCGGAACCGATGGAGAATTTTGCTTTCTGGGCCGAAGTCCAGATTTCCATTCCCGGTCTTCGAGCCGAAGAAGCTGATCCTGATTTCGATGGCATGACCAACCTCTTCGAATATGCCTATGGGAGCGATCCAATGGTGTCGGATTCGGACAAAGGACCTCGAATCGTCTTCGCAGAGGGTCTCGCGAAACTCCACTACCAACGCAGCCTAACCGCGGAGGTGGCTCCGCTCTCCATTATTGGCGGGAATTCTCCATCTTCCGACAGCCCATTTGATTTTGATGGTCTCGAGGAGGTCGGAACTGCAAGCGATGGCGTCGAGCCTGTTACGGTGACTTTACCCCCCTCGCTGGGATCCCGATTTTTCCTGAGTCTGACCACGAGTTCTCTTTGAGAAAATAATTCGCGACGAAGGCCAAGGTATGGGTTTGACCCTGAACAACTCCGCCGTAACATTCACCCTATGGCAGACGCGATTGATGATGCGAAGGAAGCTCTGACGAGCATGCTTGGAAAACTTGGATTTGAATTCGAAGTGGAGGTTTCCGGAGAACCCGGACACGAAATTTTAAATATCGTTTCGGAGGACTCCGCTCTCTTGATTGGGAAAAACGGGGACCGCCTCGATGACGTCCAGTATTTGGTCAACCGTATTACCCGCAATGCCCATCCGGATGCTCCCCGCTTCCGTATTGATTGTGATGGCTACCGTGCTCAACAGGAGCAGCAGGTTGCCGATAAGGCCCTTAATCTCGCCGACAAGGTGCGTGAGACCGGTCGTGAACTCTGGATGAATCCCATGAATTCCTACCACCGTCGACTCGTCCACAATGCCCTCGCGGAGGATCCTGAAATTGAGACTTCTTCCGAAGATACCAGCTCGCGGAATAAGAAGATCCTCATTCGCTTGAAATAAGCGTGTTCCATGGAGACCCACCGCCTTGTTCTTCCGGAAGACCTGAATCAATATGGGTATCTTTTTGGAGGGAGGCTTCTTAGCTGGGTTGATGAAGCATCCTGGATTGCAGTAAGTCTCGACTTTCCCAACTGTCGTTTCGTGACTATCGCGATGGACGAGGTTGTTTTTCGCCACAGTGTTCGTGAAGGAACCATCCTCACCATCCAATCTGAAAAGTTCCGGCTCGGGGAGACCTCTGCCACCTATCAAGTCCAAGTTTTTAAAGGCCGGGGCGGGGAGGCAAACCCGATCTTTACCACCCGCGTCACTTTCGTGAATCTCGATGAATCCGGCGCAAAAGCGCCGCTAAAATCATGAAGGGATTCGGTCTCCAAGAGCCCATCCTTATTTTGACAGGCTTTCTGGCTAGTTCCATGACAGGGAACCTTTTTGGGCCCGCTTTAAAACTCTCTTTGTTGTTTCTCCTCCACGGATTATAATTTTCAAAGTGATAGGCCCCTCTCCATTCGAATTATTGATCTTTCTGCTCCAGCTTGGAAAGAACCTTCTATCTATACTCTTTTAAGCGATGTTTGAAGTAAGAGAAAAGCCCGACATGGTCGAAAAGGCGATGCTTGTGGGATTCTGTTTTCATAAGTTGGAAGAACCTGAGACCCAGCTTCTCCTGAGCGAGCTTGAGGAATTGGTCGATACCCTTGGAATCGAAATCGTAGGCATGGAGCTCGTCCGTGTCCGCGACACCAATAAAGGATTTATCTGTGGCACTGGAAAAGCGGATGAGCTGGTCGAGCTGGCCCGAGCCCGTGGTTGCGACTGTATCGTCTTCGATAACGAGGTTTCACCCATGCAGCAACGCAACTGGGAAGAACTCGCTGATATGACGATCATCGACCGTGAGGAAGTCATTCTCGATATCTTTGCCAAACGCGCCCGCACGAAGGAGGCCCGGCTTCAGGTCGATCTCGCCCGCATGCAGTATGCTCTCCCGCGTCTGGCCCGCATGTGGGGGCACCTTGACCGTGAGGGCGGAGGCGGCGGCGGGACCGGAGGGGGAGGAGCTTCACGGGGCATGGGTGAGCAACAGGTTGAGATCGACCGTCGCTTGGCTCGCAAAAAAATTTCCCGGCTTAAAACCGAACTTGAGGACGTTCGTAGGCAACGGGCGACCCAACGCAAGGAGCGCCAGACTAACAACATCGCGACTGCTGCCATCGTGGGATACACCAACGCCGGAAAGTCGACTCTTCTCAACAAGCTTGCCGGGTCCGATGTCATGGAGGCTGACATGCTCTTTGCGACCCTTGATCCCACCACGCGGCGAATCAAGTTGGAGGACGGACAGGATCTTCTCCTGAGCGACACCGTGGGCTTTGTTCGAAATCTGCCTCACCGCCTCGTCGAATCGTTCAAAGCCACTCTCGAAGAAGCGATCCTCGCTGATTTTCTCATCCACGTTCTCGACGCATCATCCGAGGAAATCGTTGAACATTACCATACGACAAGAAAGGTTCTTGCTGAACTTGGAGCAGACGAGAAACGCGTCATCATGGTTCTCAATAAAATGGACCGGGTCGAAGACCCTGCTGTCTTAAATGGTTTGCGGGCCGAGTTTCCGGGAGCTTTTGAGGCGTCCGCTGTCACCGGGGCCGGGCTGACCGAATTGACGGATCGTTTCACGGACCTCCTTGCCGACCGGGTTAAAAAACTCACTTACCGTGTCCCGCAATCGCGCGGAGACATTTCTGGCCTCATCCATCGGGAAGGGAAGGTTCTCGAAACCGACTACGAGGGGAACGATATCCTACTTACGGCCATCGTGCCGAAGAGCCTCGAAGGGCTATTGGAAGAATTTCTTTTAGATTCAGACTGAAGCTTGGTCTTCCTTTTCTCTTCGCGAAGTCAGGTAGAGGACGAGGAAGATGACAAAGGCTGCGACGGTGATCTGGCTGATTATGAGCGAGATGAAGACTCCTGTGGTGAGGAATTGGAGGTGGTCAATGGCGTCGTCTGAAGGATCGAAAATTTGAGCGTTTGAGATCCAGGATTTGAACAAACTGGTGGCGATCAGAGAAAGGATGCCGCCGATTCCACTGATCGCGGTGCCCAGGAAATATCGTCGCGCTTTCATTTCTCACCGAGAAGAAACTTTGAGGCTTGTTCGACGTCTTTGTCGCCACGACCGGAGAGGTTGACGATGATAATGTCGTCCTTCTTCATGGAGCCGGCGACTTTGGAGACGTAGGCCATGGCGTGCGCGCTTTCAAGCGCGGGAATGATGCCTTCGGTGTAAGCCAGTTCGCGGAAGGCGGCGAGGGCTTCATCGTCGGTGGCGTAGGTGTATTCGGCGCGGCCGATGTCTTGAAGGTAGGCATGTTCGGGTCCGACGGCGGCGTAGTCGAGGCCGGCGCTGACGGAGTGGGTGAGCTCGATCTGGCCGTCGTCATTGGCGAGGAGCCAGGTTTTGGATCCTTGGAGGACGCCGAGTTTCCCACCCTGGAAGCGAGCGGCGTGGCGTTCGGGGATGATGCCGTCACCTCCGGCTTCGACACCAACCATGCGGGTGTTTTCATCACCGACGAAAGGATGGAAGAGGCCCATGGCGTTTGAACCACCACCGACGCAGGCGACGAGAAGCTCGGGCAGGCGACCTTCTTTCTGAAGGATTTGCTCACGGGCTTCGAGGCCAATGACGCGGTGGAAATCGCGAACCATCATGGGGAAAGGATGCGGGCCGAGGGCGGAGCCGAGGATGTAGTGGGTGTTCTCGACAGTGGTAACCCAGTCTCTCATCGATTCGTTGACCGCTTCTTTCAAGGTGGCCTGTCCAGCGGTGACGGGAACGACTTTGGCTCCCATGAGGCGCATGCGGGTCACGTTGAGGGCTTGTCTCTCCATATCGACTGCACCCATGTAAACGGTGCAGCTCATACCAAAACGCGCACAGACGGTTGCGGTGGCGACGCCGTGTTGACCGGCTCCGGTTTCGGCAATGATGCGCTTTTTGCCAAGGCGCTTGGCGAGGAGGATTTGGCCGATGGCGTTATTGATTTTGTGGGCCCCGGTGTGGAGGAGGTCCTCTCGTTTTAGGTAAATTTTGGCCCCGCCGAGCTTTTCGGTCCAGCGTTCGGCAAAGTAGAGGGGAGTGGGGCGGCCACAGTAGTTGTGCAGAAGGTCATCGAGCTCGGCCTGGAATGCGGGATCGGCTTTTGCTTCTTCATAGGCAGCGCTCAGGTCATCGAGCGGCGTTATGAGAGTTTCAGGCGCGAAACATCCGCCGAATTGACCAAAGTGACCTGTTGCGTCCGGAACTGAAGGTGCCTGAGTGCTCACGGGCCGAAGGTAGACGATGAGTGGGGAATGGCACGTGCAAATTTAGGCCTCGTTGGTGACTGTGCGAAGCTAGGCGGCGGAGTTTTCGACGGAGGTAATCTTGAGCTTGGTCACGGTGTAATTATAACGAAACTCAAGGCGTGATTTGATGGTGAAACTACCGCTAACATTCTCCCATGGCACGCATTGCAGTTCTGGGGTCGGGGTCGGGATCGAATTTTCAGAGTCTTTATGAGACTTTTGGAGATAAGATTGTCCTGGTGATCTCAGATCAGCCTGGAGCAGGAATTTTGGAGAAAGCCAGACGGGCCGGAATTCCGGCGGTTGTGGAGAAAGGTGGTTTCGATCTTTGTGCGCGAATCTTGGACCATCTTGAGGGGATTGACTTGGTATGCTTGGCCGGATTTATGCGCTTGGTGAAAGAGCCTCTGTTGAGCGCCTTCCCACATCGCATTCTGAACATTCATCCTTCGTTGCTCCCAAAATACCCCGGACTCGGGGCGTGGGAGCAGGCGGTTTTGGATGAGGCAAGCGAGTCAGGCTGCACGGTGCACTATGTTGACGCGGGAATGGATACAGGTGAGGTGATTCTCCAAGCTGAAGTGCCGGTTCTTCCCGGCGATACGCCGGAGTCTCTCCACGAGCGGATTCAAGTGGAGGAGCATCGCATCTACCCGCTAGCGGTGAAGTCCTGCCTCGCAAGGATCACGGACGAGGTGTGATCTTCAATCTCAGGAACTTTCGTGGCGTGATTGATTCAAAGGAGATTTGATATTTCGCGAATCCATCCCCAATGAGCTCCAGTGGTTGTGATGGTCGTTCCAGATCCTCCCAAGCGAGAAGGTCGTCCGACTGTTGAGGAGTCACGATGAAGTCTTCAGCTCCGACCATGACTTGGAATTTCATGGCCGTGCCGCCGTCAGATTGAACCAACCGGGGCTGTGATTCACCGAGGACAAATGCTGCCAGTTCGTTTTCGAGGCCAGTGAATTCGAGAGAGTCGTCGGTTCCAGGAGAACCCTCGGGTGAAACACTGCATCGCCAATTGGTGCCGAGTGAGAGATCGGGACTGGTTTTCGGTTGGATCAGAGTGAGAGAGCACCCATTGCCATCGGCAAACTCGGGCCAAGGATCTTTGTCGTTGAATTCAAAGTCAAATATGACGCCTTCGTCTGCTCCGGTAAGAATGATTTGTTCTCCGGAGTTGGCGAACTTGGTGAGATCTTCAAATTCGCCAGCGACGTTGATCACGTTACCATATTTCGAGACAAAGGCGGCTTCGTCTTCAACCGCCACGATTCGTTCTCCTGGTGCGAGGGTGGTGTTGGGAGCGAAGGTAAAGGAAATCCCGGCAGTGAAGGTGAGGTTGGTGAGATCGATGGTTTCGGTCGGCGAAATGTTCAAGAGCTCGATAAACTCGGTTGCCGGGCTATCATCCGAGGGGTGGTAATTGAGTTCACTGACGATCAGGTTCGATGAACTTGCGGGGACTCCAACGACAAAGGTGGCGCGGCGAATGGCGGACCAGGTGCCGCTGGTGGTGAGAACACGTGCTGCGATTTCAGACGACTGAGTTGGGGCCACCGGCCCGGAGTATGCCGTGAGGGAATCGATGGGATCGCTCCCATCGAGCGAGTGGTAGATGGTCCCGTTTTGTCCAGTCGTGTTGGTGATTGTGAGTTGAAACCCGTTGGAAACGATGCCTCCGGATGAGCTGAAGGAGGGAGGGGAGAGGAAATTCGAATCGATCCAATTGGCCCGGGATTGCAGCCATGACTTCATGGAGTTCGTTCGGCTCGTCCAGGAGCGTGCACTGAGTCCTGACTGTGCATCAGCCAAGCCGGTGGTGATTTCTGCGACTTGGGCATCGATGATCGCGGCCATATTGGCATTTGAAAGCGGTCCTTCCCGAAGCTCAAACCAACGGTCCTCATACTCACGTTGGAAGTCGGGGTCATCAAACAATCGATCATACCAAAGTCGGTTGGGACGAAAGTAGAGGGTTCCGGATGTCGATCCACCGTAGGCACCATTATTAAAGTCCCACAGTGGGCCCATGTGGAGCTTGCGCTCGCCTGATGACACCCAGGGAAACATGCTTAAAAGGAGTCCGTCGCCCTGTTTTGCGAGAGTGAGCATTTGCATGTAGTCGATGAAATCGGTCGTGTTGAGATAGTTGCGATATCCGATCTCGGGATCCCTCCAGATATCGTCGTCGTAAAGAACATCTTCGAAATCACGAAACCAGTTTTCAATTCCAGAACGTTGAACCGGGGTGATGCGGTATCCGTTGGGATCCTCAAAGTTGATGAAGGCATTGTATTGGCGGGGGATGTCATCGCCTGAGCCCGAGACATTTGGTGAGGTAGACTGAACACGGTTCGGACCTCCAGTGTGAAAGAATTGCGGGGAAGTCGCCCCGTTTTCAGCAGGGTAACCACCGACGGGGAGGGCATCCATTCGGTTGATGCTGTTGAGCCAGCCTCCGGCGGTTCCGTCTTCTGACATCTTGTCATATTCGATCCTCTTACTTCCTCTTTTGGGTTTTTCCAGAAAGACATAGACCCCTTTGCGATCTGCCATCGTTAGGTCGCCACCGTTCTCGTTGACGAAGAGGTCGACGAAGCGGAACTTCGGAGCCCAACGACCGGTTTGGCGGCTCAATTCCCAGATGAAAGTGTTGTAGAGCATTGTCCGGTCGTAGCTGGGATGGGGGTAGTAGAGGATCCAATCGGAATCCGAGGCCATACCGAGAACTTTGATGGATCGGTCTTCGTCGGCGTCGGTTTTCCAAGTCTCAAGAGAGAAGGGCCTGGGATTCCAAGTGGATGAAAATGCTCCTCTGACGCGAATGCCAATGCGTGAAGTTTGCGTGGGATCGCTTGAAAAATCTGCGAAGTCACTCGTCGGGTCTCGATCAAAGACCCCGAGAAAGGCCGATTGTCGGGCGACCTGTTGCAAGCCACCACCAGTCTGGGTGCCGGTGCTCCATCCTTTGTTGGGAACGGACCCGCCGTTGAAATTTTCCACCACCATGATGGGGAGTTTTGACGAGTAGGAAGCCACCTCGGTAGAAAGTTTGAGGTATGATCGGGTGCGCACTGCCGGAGGATGGCCTGGGAGGTAAGAGGAGGATCGGACTTGGGCTGTGGAATCAATCGTGATCGGGCCATCATAGACCAATCCGCTCGTTTCTCCGGGGATGGAGCCATCGAGGGTATAAAGGATCGTCGCGCTGTCATCATTGGAAAGAGTCAGGCTGAAAGGATCGGTGAAGACGCCTTCCTCGACGGAGAAGTCCGCCTGCATTGGAGCGGGGAAGGTGCAATTCACCCCAGCCAGCAAGGTGATCGCGATCATCGGCTTTTCCGGATCATTGGTGGTCAGAATTAGGGTGTCGCTGAAACAGCCATCGCTCGATGGATTGAAAGTAATGGAGAGATCAACCGATTTTCCTGCCGGAATATTCAGAATCGAGGAGTCGATTAAAAAAGCACTCCCTCCTTCCAATGCCGGACTGACGACGAGATTTTCGGTAACTCCGCCGTTGCTGATGCTCACGGGCAGGGTGGTGATCAGAGGGTTCACACCAAAGTCAACGAGCCGGGAGGCCTTGACGATGGGGGCGGGATTGATCGGGGTTTCTCCGAGGAAGCGAAATTCGCCAATGCCCACCCGGTCACCACCCCCAAAACCCTCAAACCAATTGTCGGTAATCGTGAGGCGGATGGTGTTGGCGGGAAAGCTTGCTCCGAGATTCAAAGTGGTGGGTGCTGATCTCGAAATCGCGGGCGAGACAAGATTGACCGCCGTACCAAATGAAGCGCCATGGTCGTCAGAAAATTCAAGGCGGAAGGATCGGCCTTCGTTGCCGTTGGGATTCCCAAAGTGATATCCCCAGTAGACCAAATCGCTGAACTCGTGAACCTCATCGAAGCCAAAGAGAAACACCGGAGCTGGACCATGATTGTAGTAGTCCGCTGATCCTCCCCCGGGAGCGTTGGTGGTCCAGGCTGACGACCCACTGGCGGAGGAGTGGGAGAGGCTCTGATAGTTTTCAAGAGTGGGTGCTGACGGGAGTCCGGACCCGTTGGTGATGTTGACTGCCGGATAAAACTCGGTCCCGGTCACCAGCGATGTTGTGGCTGGGGTGATCATTTCTACTGCGCTCAGTGCACAGGGAAGTAGGCAAAGAAGAAATTTCATTGGGTGGGAGAGGTTGGGAAAATTCACCTGGGGGAAAAACAATGGGTGATCTTATGGAGGAGAGTTCACCATTGGCCCTGATCCGGCAAGCCGGAGCTGTGCACTCCTGTGGGATAAAACAGATCTTCAGCTCTTTCTTTGTTGGATCGAAGGCACAAAAAAACCTGCAGAGGCTCACTGCAGGCTGTGAATGGGAAAACTGTTTTTAAGCAGAACTACTCCCCTTTTTCGTCATTTTTCTCTGGATCGGGCTCGAAGTATTTCTCCATGGTTGGACCGAGGGTCTGCATCTTCATGCCAAAGCTCTGGAGCATCTCGCTCGCCTTCATGGCAGTGGCTTGGTCCAGTTGGCTCATAGTGGTCATGATGCCCTGCATTTTTTGCTCCATGACCTTTTGTTTGCTCTCAAGCTTGGCCTTCAACTTTTTGCGGGCTTCGTTTGCGGGAACTTCCAGTTTCTTGAGTTTTTCAGCTTCGGCTTCCAGCTTCTTTCCGATTTCATCGAGCTTGGTTTTTGCAGCAGCGATTGACGCGTCGTCCTTGATGGGGGTCACGACATCGGGGAAAGAAGAGACGAGATCAAAGATTTTGAAGGCTAGCTTCTCGACTGGAGTTTCGGGTTTGACTTCTTTCTCAGCCGTCTCAGC